>PALY01000006.1 GCA_002707085.1 Deltaproteobacteria bacterium | reverse complement strand
CCCCGAGCCGGAGCCGGACCCCGAGCCGGAGCCGGACCCCGAGCCGGAGCCGGAGCCGGAGCCGGAGCCGGAGCCGGAGCCTGAACCGGAGCCTGAACCGGAGCCGGAGCCAGAACCCGAGCCAGAACCCGAGCCGGAGCGAGAGCCAGAACCAGAGCCAGAGCCGGATCCAGTGTCCGATTCCAAGAGCAAAACTGAGCCAAATAGAGGGCCTGAAGGGGCCAGGAAGTCGGCAACGCCTCCCAGAACACAGAAGCAAGCCCAAGCCCCAGCGGAGGTGCTTTCACAAGAACTGCCTTCCACACCAGATCAAGTGCCTCGGTGGCTTGGGGCTCGAGGTGTGACGAATACTACGCAGCGCGAAGAGGAATTGGGTCTTGGAAAATGGACCGACGTGGCCCGACCACTGACAGAGTTTCAATCACAAATGGACTCGGCACCCGTTCGAGAATTGGAAATCGAAGAGGCGGGCCTACCTTGGGGTCGACTGTTTTTCATTGGGATCATGATTGTTGTGGGTGTTTGGTATTTCATCGGAACTGAGGCCGATGGCGATGAAGTCGCAACACAGGAAAGAATGCCCACCATTACAGAGGCACGTCCTGATGTTCCGCGGGTGACTGTGGACTCTTCTCCACCTTCGGCTCGTGTGTTCTTCCAAGGTGTGGACTATGGCATGGCGCCCGCTGCGGTTCCAGTGCCCACCGATAAGGCGGAACATGAGTTGTGCCTTGAATATGAAGGGACCCGGACTTGTCGCCAGTTGACGGGAGAGGCGTTGGCATTTCAAGACCCGTATCGCTTCATTGTGAGCGCGCCTTAGGCGTACCGTGGCTGATCCGTCATCTCATGGCAGGCTCGCAGATAAAGTTCGAAATCTGCCTCGAAGTCCTGGTGTATATCTATTTCGGAATGCCAGGGGGCGAGTCCTGTATGTCGGTAAAGCAAGAGACCTCCAAGCGCGGGTCAAACAGTACATTGCAGGTTCTGATGAACGCTTGATGATTCCATTTCTTTTGGATGCAGCCACGGATGTGGATGTGACTGTGGTTCGGACTGAAAAAGAAGCCATCATATTGGAAGATACGCTGATCAAAAAGCATCGTCCGCGGTACAATGTTCGGTTGCGAGACGACTCTGCTTTCATTCATCTTCGAATTGACCCAAAAGGGCATTGGCCTCGGTACGAGGTCCGCCGGGAACTCGACAAAAAGGCTCGGTATTTTGGCCCTTATACCTCAGCTCATCGCGCGAGAATCACGCTTGAGTTTTTATCGAGGCGTTTTCCTTTGCGCACCTGTACGGATCAGGAGTTGAAGCGCAGAAGCCGACCTTGTTTGTTGCACCAAATGGGCCGTTGTCTTGCGCCCTGTGTCGACATGTGTACATCGGAAACCTATGCGCGTGTGGTCGATGAGAGCATGCTGTTTCTTGAGGGACGAAACAAAGAACTGTTTTCTAAACTCCATGAACGAATGTCGATGCATTCTGAACAGGAGGAGTTCGAAGAAGCGGCTCGAGTGCGAGACTTGATTCGAGCTGTAGAGGCCAGTGTAGAGGCGCAGATCACCGTGGATAATCGGGGCGGTCATTACGATGTGTGGGCGCTTGTCCGGGAAGGCGCTCGGGCCCTGGCTACCATGTTGCCTTTTCGTGGTGGACGAATGCAGGAGGCAAGAAGTTTTACAGTGGATGAGGTCGTGGGAAGCGATGGGGAGGTTTTGTCATCATTGCTGACTGCCTGGTACAGCGCAGCCAATCGGATTCCGGATGAGGTCTTGGTGTCTTCTACAATCCCCGATCAAGAAGCGCTTGGCGAAGTGTTGACGGAACGGCGGGAGCGGGTGGTTGTGGTTCGACGTCCAGTTCGAGGCGCCAAAGCAAAGCTTGTTTTGTTGGCGCAAAAGAATGCCGAAGGCGCCCTACGACGCGCTCGGTTGCGGCATGCTCGGACCGATGAAGCGCTTGAACGACTACAGAAAGTGGCTCGTCTTCCACGTGTGCCTCATCACATAGAGTGCTTCGACAATTCCAACATTCAAGGGACGGACCCAGTTGCGAGCCAAGTCGTGTTTATTGATGGTGTTCCCGACAGGAAGCGATACCGTCGGTACAAGGTCCGCTCCGTTCAAGGCCCGGATGATTACGCCACCATGAGAGAGATTCTGGAGCGGCGAGTGCGTCGGGCGCTCAAGCCCGATGCCAAGCCAGAGGATGCGATGCCAGATCTCTTGGTTGTGGATGGTGGAAAGGGGCAGGTCAGCGTGGTTCAGGCGGTGCTGGCCGATCTCGGTGTACACGACCTTCCTCTCATTGGGCTGGCCAAGCCAAAAGTCGAACGCGCCCGTGGGGAAGAAAACCCGGTTGATAAGATTGTTGTGCCCGGCATCAAGGATCCCCAGCTTTTGCGATCAAATGATCCTGCCCTACTTCTGCTGCAGGCACTTCGCGACGAGAGCCACCGGACCGCTGTTCGGTACCACCGTAAGGTGCGGCGAAAGACACGACTGACCAGTGAACTGGACGGTATCCCTGGTGTAGGACCGTCACGCCGAAAGGCCCTGCTGGTTCGTTTCGGAAGTGTTCAGGGTGTTCGTGGAGCGACGGTAGAAGAGTTGGCCGCCGTTCCGGGAATAGGTCAAGCCCTTGCTCAGGTGATTGTTAAACAGTTGGACTCTACCGGCTGAGGTCATCCAATTTGTTGTCGAGTTGACCGGCAATCACCGTCCCAGTTGTGGTCCAGTCGATCTCCATACTCGTATCGATCACATAGGTCCGGGTGTTCTCAAGTCGAATCCACTCACTGTGTGTGGCGAGTGTGGAGCTTGCTTCAAAAAGTACCTGAACTCGAGGTGTGTCATACGTGGAAGATACCGCTGCGGCACATTCAATGCCGCAGTGCACACCATCTGCACCACGACCGATAAAAGCGAGAAAAGTGACATCACTGTGGTCTTCTGCAGTGATGTTCATGTTCTGAAGGGTGTCGGTGGTTGTGGCTACATCAAGGTGACCCACCATCACGACCACCTTGCTGCCATACAGGTCATGCAGAGAAAAAGGTACTCCCGACGCGTTCATGGCTGTGAGGTTGTAGGCCACGTTTCCACTGGTCCAACCGGTACCCTCAATGGTGAATCCAGTATCGCCACTGTCGTCTGGAGGTGAAGTGTCCGCAGTGTCATCTGTTGGAGAAGATGCGGTGTCGTCTGTGGGTGATGTAGATCCTCCCGTATCGTCCGCTGAATGTCCGGTGTCGCCACCAGTACTTCCGGGGGGTGGGTCATCTGGGAGTGTGTTTGGCGTACCGCCGCCTCCGCCGGGAACGATTCCGGTGTTGTCTTTCCCACATCCCAGGGCGAACATCGTGATCAAAAGTGTGCGCATAAAGGCAATGTAGCACGCCTTTACTTGTTTTCTCGATCCTGTTTTCGCGCATCTCGAATGACATAGCCGCCCTTTCTCCAGCGAGCAGCGTGTGTTGCCTGGAAATCTGCTGGCACGTCTTCCCATAATTGACACCAAAATTGGTCTCCATGGATGGATGTCCCCAAGCCTTGAATGATTTCGCAGCCATCGTGTCTGTTCCGTGTGCCAAGGCCTTTTCGGGGCTTGACGAGGTATCGACAGTCCGTGCAACTTTCCATTTCCTCTACCAGGCGTGTCTCCCATCGTACGGACCGTGTGGAGCGATAGGCATTATTGAAGCCTTGTTGGGTGAAGGCCACCATTGCGGCGACCCCAATCACTGTGATGATGGTTTTACTGGGCCACCNTCTGTGTTTCCAAATGATCCCTCCACTGGCAGCAACAAACAGTCCAAGAAGTACACCTGGAATCGCTTGCATGCGGTAGGTGGCCGTCTCAAGACCGATGAGCCAACCGAACAATGCTGCAATCTGCCCGGCGAAGATCAAGCCAAGCAANAGGATNGAGGGTCGAGCTCGTCGGAGTAGATGNANCCANGCGATCAACCCTGTGATCAGCAGAACGACACCTTTGGTGTCGAGCATGTGGCGCCATAATTTCCCTAAAGTCGTAGATAAAACCTGTGGATCGAATCGAGTNGAAATGCCTTCCCAATCCGCAAAATTCACGGGGGAAGATGCATGACCTTCGATGCCGACGGCTTTGACGATCAGCCAAAGAGCGGCTCCCCAGAGTGCAAGGCAAGCACGAGGGTCTCGTCGCCAGATGATGTACAACATGGTGACTGGCCAGCCCTCNTATCGGACCAAGGGGATGANTCCTGCAGTGANGTCAGCCATCATCCACAATGGAGCCGTACGATCCAGTCCACGGCTTTTGGCTTCAAGTGCCAGTGCCAGTGCGCCGAACATCCAGAGAAGGAACGTTCCTTCTTGGTAGGGTACGACTGACCAAGTGAGGAAGGGGCCAAAGAGTCCGATGGGGATGAATAGCCACCCTGCTGCGGTTCCACCCAGGTGTCGCGCCACCCATGCGCCAGCCGTCACTGCGAGCGCGGCAACAATGGCCATGACGATGCGCATCATCAAGATGCCTCCACCCAAGGTGTGGACCACCCAAATGAGTGACTGTGTAGCTGGAAGCCAGTCTTGAATCAGTAGATGTTCTCTGCCACCCCACCGTTGGTAGGCATCCATACTGTAGTTGTCGGGATAGGTCAGAATCAGTGCCACACGGACCAACAGCTCGATTGTAAAAACAATGAGCGAGAACCGAAGCCCGCGAGAACGAATCACGATGCAGTTATCGAGGAGCGATACCGCACAATCCGGGTGTTGGCTGGCCTTGAACTTGCCAGTCGCCACAACCGTCGCATGCGAAAGCACCATTCAGTGTGAATGAGTGATGGTCTCCTTGTGAAACCGTGAGCAGACCCGTCACAGGCTCCACCTCACACAATTCGGAGTTGATGCTCCAGGCCCCATCTACTGTCAGTGGCGATGAGTTGGTTGCGACAACGCCGGAGACGGTTGTGTCGTAGTCGTTCGGAAAGCCTTGNGCGGGGTACAGTGTGAAACTGAGATCGAGGCCCAAGAAGCCATCTGTACACATCCAATTTTCAAGACCACATACGGATGCGGCAGCTTCGACCAGCCAGAGGTTGCCTGACACGTGCAGCGTTACGGCACCGTCGATCATGAACGTGGTTTCTTGCTCTTTCTGCAACCGAAAATTGTTGCCCACAACCCAGGCTGCATTGGGTCCGTCAAAGCGCTCTAAATCGCCTTTTACCTGTGTTCCATCGCTCATTGTACATCCGCCAGTCCATCGTTCGTGGAGGGCGTCAGGTGTATGCGAAACCGTTTCTACCGCAGGACAGTCGACTTCTGTGCCAACAATGGCATGGGTTTGTTCGACCAGCGCCACCAATGGTTCTGGTTGCGTGGCTTTGGTGGCTTCTGCGACTGGGGCTGAGTCAAACTCCGCCACATTGGAGGCTTCGGTGCCGCCACAAGCGATGATGAGGGGAATGATGAGAATGATTCGCATGCTCTATAGGGAATACGGCAATTGGAGGGTCACCGTCAACTGGGTGCAGACTATGAAGGACTTTGTTCGTCTGAACTGGCCTGTGCGTCTGTCGATGGGTCGGTCTGTGAACCGGCGCTTTTTGCTTTGGCAGCACGCGCAGCCATTACACGATCGTAAATGACATTTGAAATGTCTGTAAGCTCTCCGTCTTCGCTCTTGGCGACATCGAGCATGCGGTGACATCCCGGGCAAGATGTGACGACTTTTTTCTGGCCTGTGGCTGCGAGTTCGTCCCAACGATCCCGATTGACCTTTGCAGGAGAGTCCCACAAGAAGCCACCACCACCACCACCACAGCAACTCGGGATATTCGGGCTTTTGCCGGCTGTGAATGCGGTGACGCCTGCAGCATCCAGCAATTCGTCCATGTACTTGGATTCGTCGTTGTGGATCATTTTGCAGGGGTGATGTGTAGCGACTGATTCCGCCTTTTTCTCCATCACCAACTTCCCGTCTCGAACCAATGAAGCCAAAAACTCTACATGGGATCGAACCGAGGAAAAAACCTCTCCAGCATCGGCATATTGGGTGCCGATGGAATCACGACAATGGGGGCATATGGTCAAGATGGTCCGCTCTCTGTCACCATCGAGTGCAGTATCCAATTCTTCGATGCGCTCCATCTTCCAGAAGGGCCAATCTTCCATGAGTCCACCACCGTGAACCAAGGCTTCTCCCCAACAGCTTTCTTTCGGCAAGACACCAAAAGGCACTTCAGCCAATTCCAGCAACTTGGTTGTGGCCGTGACGATGGGCTGCAATTCAGGTGAGTTTGCACCCTGACATCCCAAGATCAGCAAAACATTATGTTGTGCGTGGTCATAGATGGGGATGGTGTTGTCTGCGATGAGCTTTTCGCGGGCCTCAGGTCCTTCACCAAACAGGTTTCCAGTGGCCGTGACCGGTGCTGCGCCTTCTGTGATGCCAGGCACGGGGTACATGCCTTCAAAGCTCATGCGTCCCCGGATTTCAAGCCCTGCTTTAGATGGTCGGTTGCCGACCGGGCAGACGGTGTCACAGGCTCGACATTGCGTGCATGTGGCCAAAATGTCTGGTGTGATCAGTTCGGCGAGGCCCTCTGAATCAACACTGGGGTCCCGAAGCGAAAGAACGAAATGATCCCGTGGTGCCAGACCCGCTTCAGCGGAAGGGCATGCGTCGTTACACCGTCCACACTCGATGCATGCGGCTGTGTCGAAGAGTGAATGAAAGCTGAAGTCTGCGACGCCATTGGGCATGCCCACTCTGGCATATTCAGCTTCAAACAAGTCTTCGTCTTCTGGCATTTCGAAATCGCCACCGCTGATTGGGCGGTCTGAGGGCAGTTCCGTCATGTGTTTGAGAACAACATTGAGTGGAGCGACCAACAAGTGAAGGTGTTTACCGTACGCAATCAATGAGGGGAATCCGCATAGAATCAAATAGTGAACCCACCAGTTCACTTTGGCGGCGGTTCCTTCAAGCCCCAAGTCGAGTCCAAATGGCCGTTCTAGAATGTAGGTGACCATCAAGCCTGAAATCAGTCCAAGCACAATGCCTGATTCCAGCATGTGGGTGAGCCGGTCGCGCATAAAGACGAAGCGCCGGATCGCCATGAGTACACATGCGATGAAGACCAGTACCGAAATGACGTCCAAAAAGCCATCTACTGGGCCCAGACTTACCGGGTGTGTGTGGCCCATGATCCCACTGAAGACATGCATGGCGCTTTTGACACCAAAGCTTACGAATCCGTAGAAGATGACAAGGTGGATGATTCCTGCGATTGGACGGTTCGCAATGACCCGTGTTTGCAGTGCAACTTCAGCGATTCCGGTGATAAGACCGGCTTTATTGACGATCTTTATCTCACCACGTTTGGGCCAGATATGCCCAATTCGTTGCGTCCATAAGATTCGGCCGAAACTAAAGGCGCCAGCAATGCCGACGACAATAATCGCTGCCAGTTCAATCCAACGCAGAAGCGTCGCGTCCATAAGCCCTCTCCACACGGAGGTACAGCAGGGGCTTTGCCCGGCCTCTCCGTCCTCTTCTGCGAGGGTACTATCCCAGTGTGGAATGAATCGCTCTCATTGCTCTCGTTGGCCTATTGGTTACGAGGGGGGGCGCAGAGGAGCAGATGAGCGACATGGCTTGGTATAAAACGGTGAAGTTCAAGTGGATGATGGCCATGGCCATCATATGGTTGGTCGTTGATCAAGTCACAAAGATTTGGGTTGTCAACAACATCGCATATCGGTCTAAAGGCATCACAGTTATCGATGGTTTCTTCGATATTGTCCATGCGCAAAACTCAGGCGCCGCGATGGGTTTTCTCAATGATTACGAACATCGGATGCTCGTATTTGCAGTCTTTACGGTGATTGCTTTGGGCGTCCTTGCTCAAATGTATCGAGAGATCCCTGCCGATGATCGTTTCCAATCGATAGCGCTCGGTCTTGTGTTTTCTGGAGCGATAGGCAATGCCATCGACCGCATACACAAACAGAGCGTCACTGACTTTTTGCGCGTGTATACCGAACACGAAACACTCAAACCATGGTTGGCCGAGAATATTGGCTGGACGGAGTGGCCGTCTTTCAACGTCGCCGACGCCGCGATTGTTGTGGGGCTTGGGATGTTTATTTGGTTCTTTGCTTTTCTTCAGGAAGATGAGGATGAGCTAGAGCCGGAGCCACCAGAAAGCCCGGTTGACATCAACGCCTAGTCAAGACTGGCTCGCCAAGCGTCGAACATGACCAACGACCACAAGCGAACGGAGTGATCGGCGTCTCCACTCAGGTGGGCTTGCATGTGTTCAGTCACCACCGCTGGGACAAACAGATCGCTTGAACGATCGCAAAGAGCATCGAGTCGTTGCTGCATGAATCGCGCACCGGGGCCTCGAAGCCAGTTGGCCATCGGTGCGGGCAAAGCACGCTTGGGACGATGGAGAAGTTGCTCACTGAGTCGGCCATGCATTGCCGCTCTTAAGGGCGCTTTAGAGACGTAATTTAAACCTTTTCTTCTACACTTCTCGGCCCCGGGGAATGCTGCCGCCATCTCAAGAAATTCGGTATCTAATAAAGGAAAACGAACTTGGATTCGATGGTGTGCAGCCATTCGATCGGCTCGCGCTAGAACATCTTCGGATAGCCAGCCCCGCTGCCATACATGAAGGATCTCGTTGATCGGGTCGGATGATACTTCTTGGTAAAACGGCTCCAAGATACTGGCCCGAATACCGGGCCGAGCAAGGGCAGGATCTCTCAAAATAAGGACCCGTTCTTCGGCTGCAAATACCCGAGATCCACCAATTTTTCGTTCCAAACCAAAGTGGGCGGCCGCGGTTGCCAAATCAGACCATCCAGCGGCTTTTGCGGCACGCCTTCCCATCATGCGCATGGGGCCTGGCATCCGACTAATGGTGCGTGATCGGCGCAAACGTTGTGCAATGTCGGGCATGGTTCTGCCACCCAGAACTTCGTCGCCCCCCGCTCCAGAAAGTAAGAGTCGAACATCCGAACTGGCCGCTTCAAATAAATGATGCTGAACCAAGGCTGATGGGCTGGGTAGGGGGTGTCCCATGTGTTCCGTTGTTCGGTCCACCACAGCCATTAGTTCTTCGTTTGTGACTTCCACCAGCGTGTGATCTGCGCCATAAGTTTCAGCGACACGAGCAGCAAAAGCGCTTTCATCGGTAGGATCGTCCGCCATACGAACGGTAAATGTGGGAGGTGCGGACCCCAGCAAATCATGTGCATGATGCAGAATCGCTGCAGAGTCCAAGCCCCCCGACAATAAGACACCGAGAGGTTGTGTGGTTCGCATCCTTCGTTCCACTGCCCTGCGCAGACTGCGATCCACAAGGTCTGTCAGGGTCGAAAAACTCGATATCGGATCGCCTGGCATATACCATTTGGGGTTCCACCATCGATCAATCCGAACCCCGGACCTATCGATTCGAGCGATGTGGCCAGGAGGAACCGCCCACACATCACGGAGAAGGGTTCGTGGAGCATGGGTATAGCGAAAGCTGAGGTACTCAGCGAGATGATCGGTTGCGATTTCATTGCTCACCCATGGCAGGCCTACAAGTGCTTGTAGGGTGGATGCGAATGCGAGGCGTGAATCACGATGAGAAAAGAAAAGGGGTTTGGTTCCGGTGGGGTCTCTGGCCAACCAAAGAACACCTTCTTGCTTTTCCCAAACAGCGAGAGCAAAATTTCCCGAGATCTTTTGAAGGCTTTCTATCCCTTTGCTACACCAATTTTCAACGGTGCGTATTCGGTCGGCGGACCCGTCAATGGCGATGACGATTTGGTCATTTTCCCATGGTGGTCGATGGGCTTTGGAGTCGGTTGCAAAGACCCGTTGGGCGAACCCGACGGGCGGACTGTAATAGATTGCTTTGTCATCGGGACCACGGTGAGCGACCCGTGTCGAAAGTTGATGCAGTTGATCCCTGTCCGGTGGTTCATTTCGGAAATGGATGATGCCTGCGATTCCGCCCACGTTTACTCCTCAATCGAAGAGTGTAGTATCAACAAGACGGGTTAGGTGAGACACATGTTTTGGTCTCTCTTGTTGGCCTGCTCCCAGACTCCGCAGGAGCCTGTGAAAAAGCCAGACATTGTATTGGTCGTAATCGACACTCTTCGTGCCGATCATCTGGGCGTCTATGGGCATAGGCGGCCAACTTCCCCGACCATGGATCAGTTGGCCAAGGACGGTACTTGGTTTCACAGAGCCTACGCTCAATCGGGATGGACCTTGCCGAGCATGGCCAGTTTGATGTCGGGTTTGTATCCGCATCAACACTTGGTGGGGCGTCATTCGTTTCGGGGCAATGAGTTTGGAAAACTTTCACCCGAGGTTGTCACCCTGACAGAAGTACTCAAGACTCAGGGCTATGCTACCGGCGCTGTGGTCAACAATACGTTTATGGCGCCTGAGTTTAATTTGAAGCAAGGCTTCGATAGCTATGACTACCAAGGCGCCACGAATGTAGAGCATCGGTCTGCACGTGAATCGATTGACCTTGGAATGAAGTGGTTGGACCAGCAAGAGGGGTCCACCTTTTTGTTGCTTCATTTTATGGAGCCGCACCTTAACTACGAAGCGACGGTTCCCTATCTTGGAAAATTTTCAAAAGACAATGCCGCGGCATCGGAAATCAATCTTGGAGAACTGGTAGGGAAGAGCCACCGAAAGACGGTACCTTCGCGGGCAGTTCAAGAGTATGTGCGTCAGCGTTATGATGAAGAGATTCTCGTTGTCGATGAGGCCATGGAATACTTGCTTTCCGAGCTGAAAGTACGGTCGCGTTGGTCGAACACAGCCCTGGCCATCACATCCGATCATGGTGAAGAATTTTGGGACCATGGTGGCTTTGAGCATGGCCATACTTTGAAAGGGGAACTGACCCGTATTCCGCTGATTTTGTCCGGTGCGGTTCCAAAGAAAGGTCGGGTCGATGATGTTGTTGAACATGTAGATTTGGTTCACGGATTGTTGTCATTGGTGGGGGCGCCCATGATGGAAGGCTCATCGGGTGTCGACTTGTGGAAAATAGCGGATGGTACCGCCAAAGATGCTGACGGTATTGCTCTTTCAGAGAACATTTTGTACGGCCCCCCAAGGGTGTCTGCCGTCGATAAAGATGCCCGATTGGAGTTTGCTTTCGAAGCCAATGCTGGGTCTTTGTGGGTTGTGGATCCGGATGGTCTTGAGAGAGAACAGGTGGCTCCAGACCTTCGACAAGCCACAGGCAATCGACTGAGTGAGGCGATTAAATCCATTCGAGGTGGCTTACAGCCAATCGATGGTGCGGGTGGTGTGAGTATTGAGGACTACGAAATGTTCAATCAACTGCAGTCTTTGGGCTACATTGATGCGCCTGAACCCACCCCGCCGACACCCACAAAGCCTGCAGATCCGACGGAATCGGCGCATTGACCGTTATGGTCTCTCCACTCATGGGATGGACAAAAGACAAGCGGTTTGCGTGAAGTCCCAGCCGGTTCCATAGTCGTCCCGCGGCACCTCCGTGCCTGCGGTCACCCACAACGGGGTGTGTGGCCCCAGCGGCATGGATGCGGATTTGGTGAGTTCGTCCCGTTTCAAGTGTAGCTTCCAGGAGGCTCATCCCTCCTTGGGTATGCAGACGGCGGAATCGGGTTGTCGCTTCTTTGTCATCAATCGATTCGGCCCAGGTCCCCGATTCTCCCGGATCTCCGACGACCACCAGTTGGTAGGTACGTTCCACTTTGTGGGTCCGAAATGCATCAGCGATGGCTTGATTCGCTCGTTGATTAATGGTGAACAAGACAAGTCCCGAGGTTGGGGTGTCCAGTCGATGGTGAAGGCCCACGTAATCCTCTTGTGATTGAAGTTGAGCGTACAAGTTGTGACTGCGATCCTGCCGCGTTGCTTGGGTCGGTACTCCAGCGGGCTTGTTCACGACAATAATGGACTCATCTCGGTGGCAAATCTCAAAGTCGAGGGTTGGGTTGGTGGTGCTGGCCACTCGGACTTCGATGAGGGCGCCTTTGTTTACCTTGTGGGCAGCAAAGGTGGTGATTTGTCCATCTACCCGCACTCCTCCGGCTTCCAGGATCTTTCGGCCATGCTTTCGAGACAATGGGGTCTGATCTGCGATCAGTTTATCGAGTTGACCCGAGTGTTTTGCGGTGAATCTGTGTCTCATGGGGGGCCTGTTAGCCTGCTTCATCGTTGATACGCCAGGCAATTACCTGACCATCATGGGTGTTCCATTCTGTGATTTGGACCTTGTCTCTCCCCGTTAAAATCGCTCCCGATGGTTCACCGTAGGCCGTTTCCAGAACGATATCGCCAGCTTTGATCTGGGTGCTTTGGGTAGACATCCCATAAATTTGCACCTGCTCAATGGGTTCGTTCACGATCCCCGCCCAAGGTTGAGAGAGGCCGGCTGCTTGATGTGTGCCGACCCAGATGGTTTCGCCGGCTTCCGCTTGGGTCTTGATCCATTCAGCCGCTTGCTTCTCGGCCTTGGCTTGGTCGATTCCGTACATTGAGGCTTCGGGTCCAAATGCTGAACTGCTGTGTAGGAAAATGAGTCCGAAAGCGGCAAGCCAGGGTCGTTTCTGCGCGAGAATCACGACGGCAACAAGGAGTCCAGGCAGAAGGTAGCGAACATGGGTGAACATGTCAGATGTGCCGCGATTTGCGAAGAACCCGACGGTCGCGAAAAACAGGATCCAAATCAACACAAAGCTTGTGAGGATNCGTTCACGGGNGAATCGAGCGATGCCCAGCAGAAGTAGAAATCGTGCTTGTGTGACGAACAGAATGAACAGGACGGTAAGTAGATCAGTGGCCCATCCGACAACGCCGTCGGGGAGCCGTTCAGGTTGTGCGAGCCCACCGTGAATCCAGGCCCAGGTGCCGATGGCCAAGAGGGGGGTGAGTGCGGCCAAGCGCAACTTCCGTTCTTGATAGGCGGTCAATAGGGCAGGGACGACCAGCAATACGCCGGGTTCTTTGATGCCTACAGCCAAGGCAGAGAGAAGGGAAAAGCGCAGCCATGCACGATCAAGGAGAGCCAGAAGCGCCCATGGCACAACGGCNATGAGGCCGAGGTCGAGTTCGGGTCGGAGCAGTTGTGCCAAAAAAGGAGGCATGGCGAAGACCGCAAACCCAGCCGCTCCATTTCCGAGTCGTCGACCCAGTGTGACAAATCCAGCACCCGCAGCCATCGCCGGCAAAAGGGTGGCCAGGCGGATGGACGTTAAGGTTGCACCGTTCATGGTCCACATGCCTACCCACCAATACCAGAGCGGTGGATGGCCATAGTCTGGCAGGCCGCCCGACCATTGNGGGATGTTTGATTGGCCCAGAATGCCTGTACTCATGGCCGCCGGCAGTGTTCCCGAAGGTGAGATGGGAAACCCTGCTTCTCCCGCCTTCAGTGCCTTGGGTATCCACCAGAACAGGCTGTCCTCGACCAATGGGGCATCAAAGTGGACAAATACCCACGCTGCTGCCAACAAAGCACCAAGAATGGGGAGCCATGGCTGTCCGCGTTCTGTCATGGATGGATGGTACCGCTTGCGAGAGTGCGATCGTGTTCCTATTCTGCCTGCACTTATCCTCTGGAGATACAGCTATGGTTTCGTTTTGCCTCTTTGTGTGGTCGTTAATCGCTTTACCTGTGGCGCAGGCTCAGCCCTATCTAATGAACGATGTGGGAGGAACACTGCATTTGCCGAAAGGTTGGGAGGCCGATGAATGGGCCGATTGGAGCTTCAAGGCAAAAGGGGGCGGTGGTGCTATTCTCTATAAATTGTGGATCACGCCGATTCAGAGCGACTTGAATGATGAGTCCGCTAAGGTTTGGGCGGAGATGTATAAGGAGCGTCTTACTGATCAGGGACTCAAAGACCCAAAGGTGGTCAAGACTGAAATAAAGGATGTGGCAGGGCGACGAACCATTTTGACGGAAATGGAAGTCAAGTTTGGTGGCAAGGGGAGTCGGGGCCAGGCGCTATTTGCTGCTTTTGCTGGAGCTGGCCAAATCATTCATAGTCGGGTGATTTCAAACGCCAGTAATTTCCGAAAGTCACGNNCAGGGTTGATGGAAACCCTCGACCGTTTTGAACTCAAAAAGGGGCCGTTAAAGTCTGAAGGTTCGGCCGTTTCCAGTGCTGCTGGTTTTTCAGCGACCCTCCCCACGGGCTGGAGGGCGCCTTTTGAGCCAGAAAAGAGCGCGGTGATCGCGATTACATCCAAGATGTGGCCCAGTGATTTGTCACCTGAAAAATGTTGGTCTGCCATCAAGCCTCCGGCTTTGGGGGAGCCAGATGTGATGTTCGCGTGCAGTAAGCCGTGGAGTAGTGGCCCAGTGGATGAATATTCTTTTGCGGGGATTGAGGCGGAATGGCGTTCATTGTTCTTCGGTGAGGCGGGCTCCCAATTGCCGGAAGGGGAGCAAATCCAGGTGGGTGACAGGATGGGAGCGATGTTCCGGCCCAGAGATGGGCAAAACCCAATTCGTTTGTTGGTCGCACCCTTTGCTGGCGGTGTCACAGTCGTATGGTTTCGTGGGGCATCATCCGACTTGGTTGCTGCAGACACAGCCCTCAAAAGCGTAGCCGCGTCGGTCCAGTTCACGGGTCCAGAAGGAGGTCACCCCACAATCCGGGTCGATCACCTGGTGGGCTATTACCTGACACATCGCAATACCTCTCCCATTGTTTGGGGTCCGATATTGTTGCTATTGGGCGGTGTGATCGTACTGGTGAGACGGCGCAGTGGGCGCTCACCATATGAAGATTTTGACGATGTGACTGAGGCTTAGATAGCCAAAGCAAATCCGATCACGGTTCGCAGAACCCACCAGCACATGACATTNCCGATCCATCCTCAGGGTTGGGCGGACAGTCCGAGGCTGTTGCACATGTGGGTACGCAACTCGAGATGACTTCAAGGCATCCACACCCTACGGATTCANCGGGGCAAGCCTCGATGGGGCAATCTTCATCGGTTTCACAGGAACCGTCTGGTGTCACACCGCCATCCGCATCCGCATCTTCTGGCGGGTCTTCATCAGGTGGGGGACCTTCATCAGGTGGGGGGCCTTCGTCTGTATCTGTATCGCCCCCATCATCGGCTGGTATACCGTCCGCGTCCGCGTCCGCGTCCGCGTCCGCGTCTGCNTCCGCNTCNGCATCCGCATCGGTGTCCGCATCCGCATCGGCATCTGTATCCGCATCGGTGTCCGCGTCTGCGTCCGCATCTCCGCCGTCATCGGGTGGTGTACCGTCCGCGTCTCCACCTTCATCGGGTGGCGGTCCACCGTCTGTGTCAATGTCGCCATCTCCATCGAAGTCACCGTCTGTGACGTCAGGGTTACCCACTGGGTAGCAGGCACCATCTTCCATTTCAAAGCCTGTGTCACATGTGGCGGTTTCGTCTTTCAGTCCGCACGATGCGAGCAGGAGAAGAATAAGAATATGATGGCGAGGCATGGGGTCTCCGGTGTAGCTGGATGGATCATACACAAGCGCTCCAACTTTCGCTGAAGCGTTTGCGAAGAAGTCCTATTGATCAACCGCCTCCATCTGGCTCAGGCGGGTCGTCGGGTGGTGGGTCGTCCGGCGGGTCGTCTGGTGGTGGATCATCAGGACCTCCAAAGTCTCCAATGGGTAAAGCAAAGTCCGCCATACCCTCGCAGTAGCAAGCGCTAAAGTTGCCCTCGGCCCCTTCAGATGGATCTGTGGAGTCGAGATTCACTCGACCGGTGAACAATCCGCCAAGTTCGAATTCATCCACCAAAATGGTGCCACCTGAGCCGTCGAGCGGCAATTCTGAACCCGCCCCTTCAAAAATCACGTATGCACTGGCCGATACGTCTGGGTCATCTGCATCTTCGCTTTCCACACCATATGTGCCGGGTTCTGGATCGTCGAAGCCTGCAATTTCTACGATGAAAGCCGCATCGTCATAGGTGCCATCGGCGATGGTTTCAAGTGATTCACAAGTGTTTTCGGCTTCAGTCACGAGCAAGACGGCTTTGCTTCCAGATGAGCGCCACACCCAAGCAGCAGACTCAAACTCCACTCTGCCTACACCATCTGTCCAGTCCCACAAAGTGCCAACCAGTTCAACCAACTCTGGTACTTCATCGGCGCAGTCTGCTGTAATATCGAACTCTTCACCACCTCCATCGTCTGCGTCCGCATCGGTATCTGCGTCAATGTCGTCATCCGGCGGTGGATCGTCAGGTGGTGGATCGTCGGGTGGTGGATCGTCGGGTGGATCATCGGGCGGTGGGTCATCGTCTGGTGGGTCATCCACATCCACATCCGCATCCGCATCCGCATCCGCATCTGCGTCCGAATCCGAATCCGCGTCTGCATCTGCATCCGCATCCGCATCCGCATCCGCATCCGCATCTGCATCCATATCGGGTGGACCACTATCAGCGTCGGCATCCGCATCGGAATCTAAATCAAGGTCTTCATCGGTGTCGGCATCCGTGTCTGTGTCGGCATCCGAATCACCATCGTCATTCAATGGATAACAGTTGCCATCATCGGCGCGGGCGTAACCGTCGCCACAGACATCATCTTCCTTTCCTGTGCAAGCCATTAGAGCGGCAATCAGGATGGAAGATTGAACTAATGTGAGCTTCTGCATTGCGAAACCTCCGTAGAAGGCAGCATGACGCAGGAAGGCCTGGGCTGCAAGATCAAAAAAGCCCCAGTGCCGATGATGCCGGCACTGGGGCTTTTATAAACGGTTCCTTTAGGGAACTCATCCTGGTGGTGGTGGGGCGCAGATACCAAAGTCAGTGTCACACTCTAGCCCTTCGGGACAGTCCGCATCTGAGGAGCAGGTCGGCACGCAAAAGGAGTCACCCACGCCACCGCCCGACAAGCATGTACATCCGACGGATCCATCTGGACAGGCAGAAAGCGGGCAATCCGAGTCGTCTTCACACTCGACCATGTCTTCCGGTGGACCAGCATCGAAGTCAGTATCGGCTTCGATTGGATCATCATCCACATCACCACCATCATCGGGTGGTGGTGCTTCGTCTGGTGGTGGTCCTTCGTCCGGTGGAGTACTATCAGCGTCGGCATCCGCATCGGCATCCGTATCGGAGTCCGCATCGGCATCCGCATCCGCATCTGCATCGGCATCGGCATCGGCATCGCCATCGCTATCGAGGTCTCCATCACCATCGATATCTGCGTCCAAATCCGAATCGGTGTCCGTATCGGCATCCGTATCGGCATCGGCATCGCTATCGGGAAGCCCATTGTTGGTGGCCGTGTCATCGCTGGCATTGATGGGGTAGCAGAGTCCATCATCGGCTCGGGCCATGCCTTCGCCACATGCTTCGGATGGTTTCGCACACCCAGCCGCCATGAAGGCGAGCAGCAGTGAGGTGATCAGTCCGTGTACATACATTTTGGGAATCCTCCAAATCTATAAGAAAGTGTGCCTTAGGTGGGCCACAGGTGCAACTGTGTTTTCATGGTTCTTCTGGTGACTATCCAGCCAATTCTTGGTCGATGATTTCGGAAAACGCCTCGATGGGTTGGGCTCCGTTCAAGAAAATACCATTGACAAAGAAGGCTGGAGTTCCGGTAACACCGGCTTTGCTTCCATCTTCGAAATCTTTCTGGACTTCGGCTTCTTGTGCCGGATCTTTCCGACACGTATTCCATTTCTTCAGGTCCAGTTTCAGGTCGGTCGCATAGCGGGTGAGATCCGATTCTGAGAGGGCGCGTTGATTGGCCATCAATACATCGTACATGGGCCAGTATTGGTCTTGTTCTCCCGCACAGTTTGCGGCAACGGCAGCAGGGATTGCGCGGTCATGGAAACTGAGTGGGAAGTCACGGAATACCATGCGGATCTTGCCTGGGTATTTCTCCATCAACTGGTCGACGACTTCTTTTGCACGACCACAATACGGACATTGAAATTCAGCGAATTGGATGATGGTAATCGCAGCATCGTCGGGGCCAATAGATGGGTCATCATCGGTACTGATGGGGATTCTGGGTACTTCGGGACGAGGTAGGGTGAGCTTCACATCGTAGCTGACATACAGTTCGCCAATGAATGCCTGAAAACGTTCGGCTTGTCCTCGTTGTCTGATTCCTTCAATCAGTTGAGGCTTCACTTCTTCAAGGCTGGCTCCCCGCAGGCGTTGTTTCATCATCATGTAGAATTGCTGGATCTCTGCTTCTGTGGGTTCGCTGACCTTGTCTTCAACTTCAGCTTTCAGCAGTGCTTCGATGGATGCCAGTTTGCGTTTGGCGACTTCTGCATCCATGAGCTTTTGTGCGACTTCTGCGTCCAGCCCATTCTTGCGTGCTTCAAAACGACTGTTCACATACTCGGATTCAATTTGAATGAGTTGGATTTCAAGTGATTTGTTGAGATCAGCGGACGAGATGGAACCGCCGTTCCAACTGGCAACCGTCGTGGATTCTTCGCTTGGAGAGGCTGCGGCTGCCGCCGTTGTGTTTTCGTCACCATTGGCTTGAGTGGCATTTCCACATGCAAGCAGGGTGAGGAGGAGGAATGTTGAGCGCATGATGGTGTCCTTTGGTTCAGGCGGATGAAGATTCACCGCCGTCGATGCGGATGACGTTGCTGTTGATCCAGTGGGTTCCAGGTCGCGCCAATTCTACGAGCGCCTGAGCCACGTCGTCGGGTCGAGTGATTCGTTGGTAAGGGTTGTTTTTCTTGGCTTTGGCCATCAGATGTTCGGAACCGGGAATTTTTTGAAGGGCCGGAGTGTCCGTAACGCCAGCCATGATGGCATTGACTGTGATGTGGTGTCTGGCCATCTCTTTCCCGAGTTGGCGTACATACGACTCCATCGCGGCTTTTGCGGCAGCGACGGGTCCATACATGGGCCAGGCCGTTTCGCTTCCCTCGGAAGTCATGGCGAATATGCGGCCTGGACCGAAAAGACCTGCGGCCAATACATCTTGTGTCCAGTAGACCAAACTGTTGGCCATGACATCCATTGTCATTTCAAGTTGCTTTCGGCTCACTGGAGTATCGTCACCGATGGGAACCAAGTTCGCCAAGGTTCCGAAGGCCAGAGAGTGCAGCATGAAATTGATTTTTCCACCAAGAGGTGTGAGTTTCTCTGCCATGGTGGCGATGGTTTCTGTGCGGTGTACGTCATCCGCTGCGTTGCCGTTGAAAAACAACACCTCGCGTCCCTTCGATTGAAGCTCTTTTGCAAGCTCATCGACGATGGGAAGTGTGGGACGGCGGTCAAGGTGAAGACCAATAATGTCCCACCCGTCATCCGCGAGTCGTCGGGCTGTGGCAGCACCAAAGCCCGACGATACTCCGAGGATGAGCGCCCAACGGCGTTCATCCATCATTTCTTGGGTTCTGTCCCAGCGTTCTTGTCCACGATGGTGGCAGATGCCTTGAGTTCATCCAAATAGGTTTGAACCAAGCCTTGGGCCAACTGACCTTCAATTTCTTCGCGGACGTCCTCAAGAGGAATCTTTTCGCGCTTGTCTTCCACTTTAATGATGTGAAAACCAAACCGTGTTTCGACGGGGTCAGTAACCGTTCCCTTTTCGGCACCGAAAGCGGCTTCAGCGAATGGTCCAACCATGTCTTTTTTGCTGAACCAGCCCAACGAACCGCCATCACCCTTGGAGCCTGGGTCTGCACTGAACTCTTTGGCCAGTGCTGCGAAGTCTCCGCCTGCATCCAGCTTGGCTTTGACTTCCTTGATGACAGCTTCATCCTTGACGAGGATGTGTGATGCCTTCACTTGAGCGCGGCCGTATTGGGCCAAGCGATCATCATAGTGCTTCTTCACAGCTTCATCGGTGGTGCGCTCTTTCACGACTTCTTCAAGAAGGGCTTGAGCCAGGGCTGAACGGGCAGCCAATGCGAGGTTTGTTTGAACCTCAGGCTTGGAGTGAATGTTTCGCTTCAGTGCTTCGCGGTACAACAGTTCAGCCAAAACCAGTTGGTCTTGCATTTGGCTCATTTGTCCTGTCGCTTCCATTTGTTTGCGAACACGTTCTGGCATTTGTTCGACCATCGAGTCGATCATGCCTTGCGTGATGGGGTTTCCGTTTACGGTCACAAGGGTTTCACCGGATACGGGAATTTCGCCTGGAACGCTGGTTTCAGCGTCAGCGGGCTCGCAGCCGAGAGAGAAAATCAAAAGAAATGAAGTAAGGCGCATGAAGTCCTCCGCGCGTGTTGAAATGCGGGCTTAACTCGCGTTTCGGCTGCTGCAATCGGACGGGGGTAGTGGGTTAAGGGTTGAACATGCGCCGTCTAGACTTTTCAGACCATCGCCGTGAGTTGGATACCAATCGTTATGTGTATGCGGTGGTCTCTCGTCGGGTGGGTGGATTGAGTATCGGGATCAACCTAAACCCCGATAAAGCCTGCAATTTTTCATGTCCTTATTGTCAGGTAGATCGGCGGGTTCCGGGTGGTGATCGGACCATTGACTTGGTGGTCTTGGAACAAGAATTGGATGATCTGCTTGCCATGGTAGCGGATGGTACTTTGTGGTCGCATTCACCTTTTGACACCACGGCCAGTGAGTTTCGACGTGTGGGCGATATCTCTTTTGCGGGCGATGGTGAGCCGACGGCCGCCTCTGAATTTGCTGATGCGATATCGGTGGTGGCCCAAGTCCGAGAACGTCATGGTTTAGAGAGCGTTCGGCTCAGCTTGCTGACGAATGCCACTTTGTTTCAAAGGCCAATGGTAAAAGAAGGTCTTGAACGGTTGCATGCGGTCGGGGGTGAAGTTTGGGCCAAGTTGGATGCAGGTACTGAAGCTTGGTTTCACCGAGTGGATGGGACGAAGATTCCTTTTCAAAAAGTCTTAGACAACCTTTCGTTGGCCGCCCAACAGTATGGGGTGGTGGTTCAGAGCATGTTTCACACTTTTGATGGAGTCGGTCCGACCGATGACGAGATTGAGTCTTGGGCTGGCCGTTTGGCGGATGTTTTGGCATCCAGTGGCACGATTCATCATGTGCAGGTGTACTCGGTCGCACGCCGACCTGCGGAATCAAATATTGGCGCATTGGCAATTGAGCGCTTGGAGTTCATTGCGGACCATGCACGTGAACTGGGACTCGATGTGGCCGTCTATCCTGGGGTGGATTGGACCTAAGTGAAGACTGGTTTACTGAATGGGCCAGATGGGTGATTCAGCGGTGTCGTCTTTGATGTCCGTGGCTTCTTCTTGCATCTTAAAGTTTCTGTCGATGGCTCGGTAAAGTGCATCTTCCAGCACTTCTTCTCGTTTCCATCGCGTAAGTTTCACCTTGTTTCGGCGACGAACAGCGAACCAGGCGAGGGGAACAAGAAGCGCCCCAAGCCCCCACCAAACTCCTTCGCTGAACAGTGGCGATAGTTGAAAGGGGGAGTCTTGCAAGCGTGTGCGCCATGCTTTGTCGATGTCATCGACTTCTTGGCCTGTCGCCATTCGAATGGCGACGGGGAAGTTTTCGCCAGCTGCCAATTCTTGGATCAAGATGTGGGTCGCTTTCTTTCCATGTTGGTTGCGAATCCATGCCACGAAGTCCGCAGACTGGGCGTATGCAAGTTGAGCGCGCACAGGATCTTTGGGGAAGCCACGGGCAAGTTCATGAAGGCTCAGCAAACTGTTTCCCAGTGTGCCTTTGGCCAAGGTGTTGGTGGTTTCTGCGGTGTACTCCCCGGCCAATAGTTGGGCCATCCCTTCTTGCAGCCAGCGTGGCACTTCTTGGGGACCAAATGCCCGACCCAGCAACACGTGGACGATTTCGTGATCAAGAACGGTTTCAAGTGTTTCGGTGGTCGCTCCTCTCAGTTCAGGTCGTCGCAGATAGATCCAGCCTCTGTGCGGCCAGGCGGTACCATCTGCCCATGTGGGCGTTCGTCCCGGTTGTAGTTCTTGAAACTGCTTTTGGGTGTGGGCCAATACGACATGAATTCGGGGACCGACGGGAAGTGCGAGTTCTTTGGCCAGTCGAGGAACAGCGGTGGCCGCATGACGTGACAATCGAAGGGCAGTGGGCCGGTCTGCATCCTCGCTATGGACGTCGAGCAGCGGCGCTTTGACTGTGACCCAGTCCTCAGGGAAAGGGGGTGTTTCTCCCGATACGGAACCGAAGTTTGGGTCGAGGGCGCGAGCGGACGGCTGACCAGCGTGGGAGTCGATGGGTGCGAACAGCAGACTACACAGCAAGATAAAGAAATGAATCATGGACGAACAACCCGGTTCTTGATGGGATGATTCCCTCTCTTACAGCGAGATAAGGCTTTGTCGGTTAGCGCCATGGATATGTCCAAAACTGAACGATGGTGGAATGACCGCTCACTTGCTGCAGCGGTAGTGGTGGGTGTGGTGATTCGCATCATACCCGTTCTTGTGTGGTTGCAGTGGGGATGCGCTCGCGATGAGTGTACCTACCTTGGACTATCCAAGAAGATTGTCGCCGGTGAGGGGATGGTTGCTTCAGCGGGCTGGTTGTGGGCGCCAGGGTATCCGATGATCGTAAGCGTTCATCGTTGGATCACTGGGTATGGTACGACGACGAAGATTTCCCAGATCATTGCTGCGGCTGTGTGTACTGTGTTGGTGTACCGAATCGCTGCCCGTGTATGGTCGGATTGGGATGGTCCAGAGAACCGGCGTGTTTCGCGGATTGCCGCGTGGATGTATGCGTTGAGTCCCCACATGGCCTTCTTCGCCATCAGTTTGTGGAGTGAAGTTCTGTACGGGACATTGCTGCTTGCCCTGTTGTTGATGTTGGACAAGAGCCGTGCGGTGCTGGAAAAAGTGGACGGGAAATGGATTCGCAGCGCCGCTGTGGTGGGTGTGATGGCGGGATGCTGCGTGTTGTTTCGCGGGGTCGCCACATACATGCTCCCCATGTTTGGAATCGCACTTCTGTGGCGCAGGGTTCGATTAAAGCAGGCTTGGCAGCAGGTGGCTGTGATGATCACAGCGGCCATGCTTACGGTGGCTCCGTACAGCATGTATATATCGAAGAAGTTCGATGCATTCATCGTTTCTGACCGGACTTTGGGGCAGATGATGTGGCTGGGGAATAACGATTTTTCCCCCGTGACTTTCGACTATGGGAATGGGTATCTTTCCAAGCGTGCTTTTGGAAGGCATACCAAGCAGGGACGCAAGCATTGCGCGTCGCGAAAGGCGGCCATCCGCCGAGACACTTGCGAGACCAAAGCGGGCAAGGAATGGATTTTAGCGAACAAGATGGAGTTTGCGAAACGGATGCCATTGCGGGTTGCTCAAATGATGAACCCTCATTCGCTGATGACCCGTCATTTGCGGTGGGGAGGGTGGCGTGGATTGCCGCAGGTTGTCGATGAGGGCCTGATTGTGCTGCAAGTTTTATGGTCCATGGTGGTGATGATCGGCGGATCTTTTGCACTCGTTGCCCGTGGACGAGGCAGCCATGGTGTCCTGACCGGCTTGATTCTGCTGTACCACGTGGCTGCAATCGCTGCGCTGGCTGGTTTGACGCGGTATAGGGTTCCCCTTGAACCTCTCTTAATGATTTATGGAGCGGGACTTCTCAGTCGTCCCCGGCAGGTATGGGATGCACTCGTCAGTGAAAAGTGGCGGATGTGGCTCTGCGGCTTGGTGATGGTCTGGGTGATTCCGCTCGTTCTTTGGTTTTTACCAGCGGGTTGGCCATGGTGGCATTCTTGGTAAGCCTTTTGGCTTGCACAACTTCAGTTCCTGAGATTCCTGCTGGCAATGCGACCATGCCGGATGTGATCATGGTCAGCATCGACACCTTGCGAGCTGATCACCTTTCTTCGTATGGGCACGACAGACCAACAAGTCCTTTTCTTGACTCGTTGGCGACCGATGGTGTTCGATTTAACCATGCTCGAAGCAACAGCCCTTGGACCTTGCCGGCCCATCTGACCATGCTGACAGGGCAGCTTCCAGTGACCCACCAAGTGACCGATGATCACTTGGCGTTGAGTTCTTCTGTGGAAGTGTTGCCCGAAGCGATGCGAGAGGCTGGATACGCTACGGGTGCCAGTGTTGCGACCTTGTATGTGAGCCGGAAGTTTGGGTTCGACCGCGGATTCGACTTTTTTGATGATCACGACATCAAGACTGAAAAAGAGAATCTACGGGGTTCGGTGATCGCGGAAGACATCTTGGAGGCGGCTGCTGACTGGATGGCAACATTACCGGAAGGCCAGCCTGCGTTCTTGTTCCTTCATTTTTATGATGTGCATTACCATTACGATCCACCCCCACCTTTCGATACCATGTTTGATCGGGCGCCAAGCAAGAGTGATCGGCGGTTCCGGAATTACTATTCGCACAAGAAGAAGCCCTTGACGGCTTCTCAGAAGGAGCATCAGCTTGCTCAATACGATGAGTCGATTGCGTATGTGGATGCCCAACTGAAAGCGTTCCATGAATTGTTGGCGAACTCGGGTCGGAAGCAGCGGTGGGTTGTGACCTCCGATCATGGAGAAGAATTCGGTGAACGGGGAAGTTGGGGCCATGCGCATACGCTGTATGCTGAACAACTTCGTGTTCCCTTGATCATTTCTGGCGACGGCTTGCCAAAAAACAAAGTGCTTTCAAAGGCTGTGGGTATTCATGACATTGCGCCCACCATTTCTGGTTGGGTCAAACAACCCATGTCGACTGTAGATGGGATTGACTTGAATCCAGCGATGAATGGAACGCCATTGCCGGATCGTGCTTTTCCTGCTGAAACATTTCGCTTCAAGACACGCAGAATCAGTCTGTATGAAGATGGGAAGCGAATTGAATGGGATGTGAGAAAGAACAAGAAAGAGTTGTTCGCGACGGACACAGATATGCTCGAGACGAAAAACTTGGCATCTTCGGACAAGGAGGGAGTCAAGAAGCTTGCTGCGCGCGCTGAAGAGGTGTTTGGACGTCCTTGGATAGCGACTCAAAGTGGAGAACTTCAGGTAGAAAAGGGCGTCGTGTTGCGAAATGGCCCATCCAAGAAGAAAAAGGTGAAGCAGGGAGACGAGTACCAAGTGCTTCCCTATGATGCAGCGACTTCTTTTCAGCCGACAGGGTCTACCGATGTTGTGGGACCGTGGCGAAGTACCGACCCTCCACCGGACGGTTCACCGATAAAGTACCGCTCGGAAGCGCGTACAGATGGCATTTCCTTAGACGAAGCGACGCGGAAGCAGCTTGAACAGTTGGGCTACATCCAAGGAACCGATGAGTAGTTTCGATGTTCCGAGTCTGATGCGAGCGTTGCGTGAGCATCCTGTTCCTCTCGAACACATGTGTCACTTGCGCGATGTTCTTGTGAAACAGAGTTCGACCCCCAATTTTTTGTTTTCTGCATGTCGTGATCCCGAACAGGATGGCAGCGAACTGGCGGATGCTGAATTGGGTGCGATGCTTTCGGGTGTGGCGCTGGGTCAGTGGCCGATGGGGGTCGCTGCGGTGGATGCATGGGTGAAGCGGTTGTTGGAGCGGCGGCCATCGTGTGTTTTGGAGTTTGGCAGCGGCGTAAGTACCGTGGTGAGTGCCACGATTCTGCGTCGGATTCACGGCGATCAACGAGTTCGGGTCTTTTCAATCGAACAAGGAGAGGATGCCGGCGCCGAAACACGGGCTCGATTGGAAGCAAATGGCCTTACGAATTTGGTTTCGATGCACATTGCACCCCTTCAAGAAGGTGTGGTCGATGTGTTTTCGGGGGTTGGGTATGGAACCGACCCTGAGCAGCTCGTGAAGTTCATTGGGGATGCTCGGCCAGAGATGGTGATGGTGGATGGCCCCTTCGGTAAGTACGGCGCTCGCTTTTCAACCATTCCTTTGGTTCACGCACTGTTGGCTGCTGATGCTGAAATATGGATGGATGACGCACTCCGAGACAGTGAGCTTGCGATTGCACGCTGGTGGCATGAGTTGGGGTACATTTCCGATCCTGAATTGCAGTGGACGGCCAAGGGTATTTTGAGAGCCAAGCGGGGTGCATCACCCAAGCAGTATGCTGCTGCAGCTCAAACAATGGGCTTGGGTGGTATGTCGGGCCTGGTGGCCGAATATGCGCTGTTTAAACTTCGGGTACAGGCAGCACGCGCGGACAAGGCGGGTTTGCAGCCACCGTTCATGACGACCTAATCAATCTTCGACTGTGTAGTTGGGCCATGCCGTTTGTGCGATGTGTTCATAGACCAATGCCGTGTTGAGGCGGGCGACTTCTGCACGGGTGGTGAATCCGTCGAGTGTAAGGTTCCTCAAGTGGTCTGCGTCGCGAACGGCCACATGAACCACAAAGTCTTCTTGGCCAGCCACATGATAAACCGACACGACTTCGGGTAGGGAAATGATGTGTTCCCGGAAGGCGTCGACCACATCGCGTGAGTGCTGAGCGAGTCGGACCGATACAAAGGCTTGGAGTCCAATGCCGACTGCCGGTGGTGACACTTGGGCGCGAAACCCCGTGATGATTCCACGCTCGTGAAGCCGTCGAACTCGCTCCAAGCAAGAAGAGGGTGCCAAACCGACCGCAGCGGACAGCTCTTTGTTGGACATTCGCCCGTCATTCTGTAAAGCGGCCAAGATCGCGTTGTCGATTCGGTCCATGCCAATATCCTGGGTTAAAAACCATATTTAATTCGGTTGGAGAAACTATGTCCGAAGTATAAACTGTGTATATCGATTTTACCAAAAGGAGATTCGATTATGTGGCCAGATACCCTCGCTGTTCATGGTGGTCGAAGTGGACTCGGACAGGCACATGTTCCCCCCATTGATCTCTCTACGACATACAAAACTCCAGACCTTTCCGCTGCGACTGACAGCATAGATGCAATGGCTGGTGGTGGAAGACCGACGGGCAGTGCGGTGTACCAGCGATTGTACAATCCGACCGTTGCACGCTTTGAGGACGCCTTGGCATCTATGGAAGGAGCGGATGAAGCGGTGTCTTTCGCATCGGGCATGGCCGCTGTGACCGCTGTTTTGATGGCCGCCAAGATGGTGGGTTCTCACGTGGTGGCTGTTCGTCCATTGTATGGGGGTACAGATCACTTGCTGGCTTCTGGTTTATTGGGCTTGGATGTGTCTTGGGCCACCCAAGACACTGTGGCAGAACACATCCAAGAGAACACCGCCTTGGTGCTGTGCGAAACTCCAGCGAACCCGACCATTCAACTGGTCGACATTGCCCACGTGGTTGCCCAAGCCAAAGGCGTTCCTGTGATGGTGGATTCTACATTCGCCACTCCGATTCTTCAGCAACCGATTCAGCAAGGAGCCACCATCGTCCTTCATTCCGGAACCAAATTCTTGGGTGGTCATGGTGATGTGATGGCCGGAGTTGTGGCATGTGATGAGGCGTGGGGCCGTCGGCTTCGGCAAGTTCGCATTCTAACGGGTGGCAATCTTCACCCGATGGCAGCGTATACGCTTCACCGGGGCCTACAGACACTGGGAGTTCGTGTTCGGGCTGCACAGACCAATGCGCGTGTCCTTGCGCGTCGTCTGGATGAACATCCTGCAGTAGAACGTGTTTTGTACCCGGGCTTGAAAGGTTGTGACACTCGGGGTCTGTTGGGCCGCCAGATGTCAGGACCAGGGTCGATGATCGCGATTGAACTCAAGGATGGCTATGTCGGTGCCAGTCAAGTCATGGCGAATGTTCAGTTGATTACGCCAGCCGTCAGTCTTGGCTCCTGTGACACCTTAATCCAGCACCCGGCTGGGTTGACCCATCGCATTGTTGATCCGTCGGCGCGTGAAGATGGGGGGATTGGTCCTGGATTGGTGCGGATCAGTGTTGGAATTGAAGATGTCGAAGATCTTTGGGATGACCTCCAGTTGGCTCTTGATGCTGTGGTTGAACCCTTGGCGATGTCGGCCAAGTAGTGACCTAGAAGCAAAGGCTTTCACACCCGTCGGCGAAGCTTCTCAGGCAAACCTCACCCGATGTAGCAGGTGACCGTTCGGACCATTCTTCGTCACGAAGAGACCATGTCCATACATCGTTGATTTGTCCACAGTCGGTCTTTCCTCCAAAGATGAAGATGTCATCTTGTGACATCGCTCCGGCCCCAAAGTATCTACGTTCGGGAGCATTCAAGTCTGGGTCTACGAAGTCTGCAGGAAAGTTGCAGAAACCAAAAGCTGGATTTTCGTAGGAATCACCATCTTCGATTTGAGTCCAGCCCGAACCATCCAGGTCCCAGGCCCACATTTCATTGGTGTTGCCTAAGTTTCCATCATCATGGCCCGACCATAAAAGCAGCCGATTCCGTTCTCCATCGAACAACAGATCGGGCATGATGCGGCCCAAAGGTCCACTGCCATCATCGAGTTCCGTCCACAGTCCGGAACTGACGTCGTAGGACCAAAGGTCGCTGAAAAAGGGTCCGGTGTACGCATTTTCATCCGCCCCTCCAAAGACATACATGGTTTTTCCATCATCTGAGATGGCGGCTGCATGAAACAGTCGTTTTCCTGCAGCGGCATCTGCATCCAGACGCTCCCATGTTTCACTCACTATGTCGTAGCTCCAGACATCCGCCATTGGGACATATGAAGTGGAACTGGATGTGCTGTTTCCACCGTACACAATCAACTGATTACCAGCGACCACCATGGAGTGTGTGACGCGAGCGCGGGGACCTTCGTTCGATGGAAGTTCTTGCCAGGTGTCTGTGGCGAGGTCGTATGCCCACAGATCGTCTTTGATGTCGTACGGTCCGCTGGTGCCTTCGCGAGAGCGCCCACCGTGCATCAGCATTCTGCCTCGAGCATGGTCCATGGTGATGGAGTGGCGTGTGCGTGGAGATGGGCTGTCACCTTCGGGTTCGATGCGTTCAAAATTGTCGCAATCTGGATGAAAAGCCCACAGTTCGTCTAAGAAGTCTGGTTTGGGAATACATGATTCAGGAGGACCTTGATCACCACCAAAAAATACAAACCGATCACGTGCTGTATCCCACACCCCTTCGACCTCTCCACGGGTGGAGGGAATCTCGGTACTTCGAGTAGAGCAGTCGACTTCATCTTCCATGCCTGGAAGACCGCCGGAAGGACCTGTGTCGGAGACCTCGGTTTTACTGGCACAGCCAAGGGCAAGAAAAGTAATGATGATTCGCATGTCTACTCCAGAGTTGGGTCCCAAATTGTGTATTCGGTTGTGGCACTCGTCACGGGGGTTGCCAATTCATCGTCACTCAAGTCTTCTTCTGGCAGATACAGGTCTGCACGTACTTGCGCAACCCTTCCGTGCAGTTCTTCGGGCTGTGCATCCCATATGAGAAAAGAGCCGGTGCTTTGCAGTGCATTCGCTGCTCGACTGCATCGAAAGGTTAGCCAAGGTACTGTCTCTCCCATGACTGTACCTTCGATGGTGCCGCTTAGTTTCAGCTTGTAGGTGATGTCTGGGTCGATGTACATCGCACGAAGAGCGATGTTGCTGTGGTACCCACCTTGGGGTCCGTGAATCAGTTCTACCTGTGTATCCACACCATCAATGGACTCAAAACGGAGTTCTCCGTGGCCGATCTCCAATTGTGTTTCAGAACCGGGTTCACAAGGATCCCCCCATTCAG
>PALY01000005.1 GCA_002707085.1 Deltaproteobacteria bacterium | reverse complement strand
CAAGCAATTTGAGCTACTGCGCAAAATCAACGCCGAGCAACTCTCACGTTCTCCCGGCGACGACAAGCTGGAAGCCGTCATCAACTCATTCGAGCTGGCATGGCGGATGCAGAACAATGCTCCGGATATCCTTGACTTATCTAAGGAAAGCAAAAGTACCCTCGCCATGTATGGTATTGGCGAGAAGCACACGGACGACTTTGGCCGCTACTGCCTCCGGGCTCGGCGATTAAGTGAAGCGGGCGTGCGTTATATTCAGGTCAACTACACCGACAACGGCAATAATCCCGCTTGGGATCAGCACTCCAACATGCCCAAACACATCGAGCATGCCCGGGCTACAGACAAGCCCGTTGCCGGCTTACTTGAAGACCTCAAGCAACGCGGTCTTCTGGAAGATACGATCGTCTGGTGGGGCAGTGAGTTCGGACGTACCCCCTACGCACAGAACAAGGGCACCGGACGAGACCACAACCCTGATGGTTTTACTGTCTGGGTAGCCGGAGGCGGATTCAAGCCCGGCATAGCCCATGGCAATACCGACGCCTACGGTCACCATGCTGTTGAAGGCAAGGTACACATGCATGACCTGCATGCCACTATCCTGCACCAATTGGGTATTGATCACGAAAAGCTCACCTATCGTTATGACGGGCGCGACTTCCGGTTAACTGATGTGCACGGCAAAATCGTGAAACAAATTATCGCCTAGCTCGCTATTAACTGCATGTCGTGTGAAGGGCTGCATCAAATCCAATCGGCATGGCAATATTTTTCCTCCATTAAGTTTATCAACCCTGGTTCCATCCATCAAACGAATCAGACATAAAAATGAAACTGCTCACCATATATCTGACCATCCTGCTTGCCGCCTGCGGAGGACCAAAGAATACCCAGCCCCCTGAAAATCCGGGACAGAAAAATTCGTCAGGACAGAATTTCACACCGCCAACAACGAAACCGGAACCGGAAATTAGTATTCACGATGCGGCAAGGAAGGGAAACCTGGTAGTTATCCAACAGTATATCGATAACGGGGCAGACCTTGATCGGGCAGAACCCGTTTTTGGATCCGCTTTGAATAACGCCGTAATCTACAACCAAATTGAAATTGTAGATGCCCTGATCAAGGGTGGAGCAGACGTAAATATCAGGCAAAAGAGTGACGGGAACACACCGGTCCACAGTGCTGCATTCTTTGCCTACCCTAAAATCCTTAAACTTCTCCTGGAAGCAGGGGCTGAAAAAGCCCCGAAAAATCTGAAGGGTGAAATCCCCATAGGCATCTCAATGGTGCCATGGGAAGACGCGCAGGGGATTTATCTTGTCGTCCAGGGATTACTCAACAGCATGATTGGCGAGCCAAAGATCCCCATGGACATGGATCGCATCAAGTCATCCCTGCCGGAAATATTTGAACTGCTTTCAGACGGACAGCAATTAGCCGACATTCAAAACCCTGGGGGCGAAAACCCTGCACCCGAAAGTTTCTTTGAGGCGGCCTTCAACAATGACGTGAAGGCGATCGAAAAAGCGATAGCAGACGGCAAGGACATTGACCAGAGAAATAAAGACGGCTCCACAGCACTTTTAACAGCAGCCACAATGGGCAGTGCCGAGGCTGCCATTGCCCTTATTAACGGCGGTGCGGACGTTGACATGAAAAACCAGAGGGGAGACACACCACTCATGGCGGCATCATTTTTCTGCAGAGAGAAAATTGTAAAGGCCCTGCTCGATAAGGGAGCTGACAAAGACATTGCAAACATTGATGGGAACCGTCCCATTGATGCAGTGGCAACCCCCTGGAGCCAGGAACTTGAAGATCTCTACCAGTTTATGGAGCAAGCCATCACCGGCATTGAGCTGGACCTTGAAAACATCAGGGAAACCCGACCGAAAATTGCCGAAATGCTCCGATAAGCGCTTTACAGGTTTACTGAAGAAACCGCACCACCAGCTCACGTAATACCCAATCTCCCGACGTCTCCACTCCATGATGGGGTGAGCTGTCTAGACGTAGGATCTCACCGGCTCTCAATACCCCAAGGTCACTAAGGATGCCGCTTTGGTCTTTCGCGTCAATATCGGCATCCACGCAGTAGATCGCCAATGGGGCTTTCTTGCCCATACGGTAAAACCCACCACAACTCCCCTCACCTGCTACAATGGCAACTGATTCGATAATCACATCTTTCTTAAAGGAAATGAGTAATGCCTCACCGGAGTCAACCTGATCCGACTTGCCGCCGCCAACACCCAGCCCGCCCTGTGTGACACTGGATTTTCCACCGAGCACTCTGATCATCGGCTGCCCCTCTTCCGATTGCCTGTCCCTGTCCCTGTTCTTACGCCAATCAAAAACCTTCCTCTCATTGGGAGCAAATGCAGCGGCCCGGTGCCCCCCTGCATTGCGGTGAAGGAGTGCAAGGCGGGTCAATTCCTGCACGAGGGGCTTGAGCTCGGGTTTATTGAGGAGGTTCTCCTGCTCCTTAAGGTCATTGCTCAGTTCATAGAGCGCAAAAGGTCTAGCCCGGCCGGCACGAAGAAGTGCAGCGTCAAGGAAGAGTTTCCATTTCCCCTCCCAAGTCCTTCCCTCTAAACTGGGTGAATCAAGGCGAAAAGCACAGGCTGCAGGATCATCCTTCGCCTCCTTGTGGTCATTGTGAAACAGGGGACGGGAATCAAGCTTTTGGCCTCGCCATGCAGGCAGCACATTAAAGCTGTCCTCTCCCCCCTTTTCACCCTGCCTTAAATCAGGAAGAGCCACCCCGAGAACGGCAGCAAAAGTCGCATAAAGATCCTGCAGGGCCAGTAACTCCTCACTGGTTTTTCCGGGACTCGCAGGATTACCGTCACCCACCCCACCGGCAGGCCATGACACGATAAAAGGTACGCGATGACCACCCTCAAAAGCCGATCCCTTATTGCTACGCAGGGGACCAGTTGCGGACTTTGCTGTTATTTCAGCACCATTGTCGGAAGTGAAAATGACAATTGTGTTGGCCAAAAGCTTATTTCCTGGCCGGCGGGGGTCTTCGGTTTCTGACAAGTAATCCATGAGTCGACCAAGAGCGACATCATTTTCATAGATATAGTCCCCACGCTTTCCGGCCGGATTCCCTGATACCATTTTCCCGGCTCCCAGGATTTTCTTCCCACCTATGCTGGTGTCAGGCGTGTAGGGACCATGATTGGAATTGGCCGCATAATACAGAAAAAAAGGCTTGTTGCGTGATATCTCTGAGGAAACATGTCCCTTGAGAAACTCCATTGCACTATCGGAATGCCGGCTTCCCAATTTGCTCAGGATATAGGCGTTGGGTCCATCTTTATGAAGTTGCTTGCCATTGCCGTTAGCGCTCACCGAAATACGGCCATGGACATGCCCCGGGCCAACTGCCTGGCCAGGTCGATTCCTATCACCACGCTTGTTCTTGCCAATACGCACTTCGCCATTCCCGGCATCAGGACCGGATGTCCCATGAGAACGAGAGGTAATGCGAGAAAAATGGAAGCCGCAATCAAGAGGGCTCACGGCAAGGGGCATGGTCAAGTCAGCATCATGCCACCCGTCAGCCGGAGAACCGTCAGTGCGACTGTATCTCAATCCGACATGCCACTTTCCAACCATCGCCGTCGCATATCCACTCCCCCCAAACAAAGTAGCTAGAGTGGGCCGGTCAGCCTCTATCATCGGGTCACCCTGTACCCCGAAGAGAACCCAGTATTTGAGTCGGTTACGCCAGGGGTAACGCCCAGTAAGCAAACCATAACGGGTTGGCGAACAACGCGAGGAAGGGGTATGGGCATCGGTAAAGAGCATCCCCATGCGGGAAAGTCTCTCCATGTTCGGGGTATAGAGCTGCTCAGTATCTGCATTACCAGTAAATGCCTGATAGGCACTGGTATCCCCCATGCCCATATCATCAGCCATCATTACAATCACATTGGGTGCCGCACCAGACCCAATGGACAGGCCGAAACTCCAGAATAGCGCCATTAAAAGAATTCTTCTTATCTCTATCATCTCTTTAGGGGAGAACCCCAATAACGGGAAAAATGGAAGTAAAACGCTTCATTGGCAACTATCAAGAAAAGCCACCAGATCAGCAAGCTGGTCCAGGGAAAGAAGCTGATCCAATCCCACGGGCATTGCCGATACCGGGGCCCTTAACATTTCCTTGATCTTTGCGCGTGCCACTCGTTGCTCACGCTGACCGGCATTTCGAAGGTAAACCGCCTCCGGTGTCTGGCGCTGGATCAGGCCTGTGTGTGATCCCCCGCCAACCGTTTCAATCACATAATTTTCATAACCGTTAACGACAGTGGCATCAGGAAAAATAATGGCCTCAAGCAAGTCACGACGATTGCGAATCTTTCCAATCTTGGATAGATCCGGCCCAAACGTTCCTCCCTTACCTAGGACTCTGTGGCAGAGAGAACAGGTGGAACGGTTGGTGTGGAAAAGCACCCTACCGCGCGAGGCATTACCAGAAGGCATATTTTCCAGCAAGGATCTAAGGCGAGCCTCACGACTATCGACCTTCGCATTGCCCGACTGGANAAGAGCACTTAACCTGATGCGCTCNGCACCCAGCTGATCCGGAAGCACCCTCAAGATCGCGGCAATACTTGACGGAGCCAGCGCATCGCTCCACCGAACCACCCCCATCGCCTTGGCAAAAGCAACCCTGAGAGCCTCTAGGTCAGCGGGTGCCCACCCCTTTAGGACCCCCTCCAGACTATTGCCCAGCCTGATAAAGGGCTGCAGCATCCCAGTAACCTGTAATGGGGATGCCTTTGCAAGCAGTTGGGTTAACGCTTGACCCTGCACACCATTATCGGCTGTGAGGTGCAAGTGACCCAAGGCACGGGCGACCTGAGCACCAAGTAGGGCCGGAGTCTCTGGATTTTCGGCCAGACCGGAAAGGAATTCGAAACCCTCATCATTAACCCTGCCTGTATGCTTGAGGATTGCTTCCAGCGCCGCCACGCGAACCAGTGGTAACTCACCGGTATCTGCAGCTATCCCCTGAACCTTCTCGGCAAGGATTTCCCCCGGGCCGAAGCGCAGGACGATGGCAAGTGCCTCCCCCCTGAGATCAGGAGAAGAAGCCCCGAGGACCGATCGGATGTTGTCAGTAAGGGATTCCGGTAAACTTTCCATGAAACTGATCGCAGCCAACAGGCGAAGCTTCACGGCCATGGAAGTTTTCTCCGACGAGAGGCTATGGCCCACCAGTTCCATGAATGACTGATCCCCGGAAAAAGTAAGCATGATACTCTCGATCATATGTGCTTTTTGTTCATCCAGCGCTCTTACTTCCAGTAGTTTTGAGAATAGGGCACGTACCTCCTGCTGCCACTGTGGGCGAAGCGTAATGACCCGCTGTGCCTCATTACGGACAACTGCATGGGGTGAAGTCAGCAAATCTACCACCATATGCGCGGCCAACTCATCAGTCTGAATCTGCTCCAAGACGCGTAATGCAATCTTCTGCCAATGTGGATTTGCCGCCTTTTCAAGGTAACCCGCAGTGGCAGCCACCTCACCGATCTCAATAAGGGCCCGGGTTGCAGCATGCTGTAAATAGAGTTCGCTCTCGGCGGTAAGCACGGTAAAAAGTGCCGACACGGCAGATTTTTCTTTCACCTGACCGAGTGCGGTTGCCGCGCTACGCACAACAGCAGGATCCTCGTCCCCGAGTAATTCCATAAGCAGCAAACCGGAAGCCCTGTCCTCCAAGATTCCCAGTGAACGGGCAGCAAGCTGCCTAACCCCAGCATCACTGTCTTTGAGTGAAGCTCGCAATGCGATCAGGGATACATCCGACCGGATACGAGACAGCACCCGCAAATGCCGCCTGCGCACCTTCGCAGAGGAGCTATCCCTGAGGGCAGCAATCACGGCAGTATCTGCTTTGTCTCCCCTTTTGATCAAAAGCTCAGCGGCACGGTCACGCACCTTTGGCCGCTCGTCCCCAAGGAGCTCAGCAAGACTGCTGCTTGGCATTTTACCCCAGCTAATTTTGCTACCGAGAGGATCATCAATGACGACCCCGCCACTGCGCCGAATTCGGTAAACCGCCCCCTTCACCTCGGGCTTGGCAAGCTTTGAATGCGGGCACCCCCAACTAAGCCATCCGCCGGTATCCAGTAGCAACAAGCTGCCGTCAGCATCCTCTAGGATATCTGCAGGATGAAAATCGACACTCGGCGAGACGAGAAAGTCCTTCTCCTCCGTGGTAAAGGTTGCACCGCTTGGCTTTAGGCGAACGTGCACCACACGGCGAGTATTGAACTGGCAGGCAAACAGCGTGTCCGTGTAGGATTGTCCGAAGTGATCTCCCCGGTAACGGACAAGGCCAGCCGGTGCTACCTGTCCCCAGCGGCTCACCGCGGGAAGGCGATAACCGGTCTCATGTAGCAGTGGCACTCCATAGACACGTTGTGTCAACCCACCAGGAAGCCAGTGAATCAACGCATCATGGCGGCCACCATAACTGTCGAAGATGGCGCAGGTGGAGAGCATCTCACCATTACCGGTAAAGACGATGTCGACCGGGTTGATCCCCCCCTGCCCCTCAATCCGCACATCACTGCCATCCGGCCAGCAGGAAAAAACCCCGGCAGCCCTACTAGTACCAGTCATGCTGCCATCCGTTCCCTTGAACCGGTAACCAAAATGCCCGCCACTGAAATAAAACCGGCCATTAGGACCAAAGTAAGGTCCATGCTGGTTAGCACGCCCATCAAAATCCATGTAACCGATGACTTTCTCCCGCTTATCGGCTACCCCGTCATCATCAGTGTCCTCAAGCCGCCATAAGTATGGCGCGGAGATGATGTAAAGGGCTCCATTGTGCCAAAGCCCCCCTTCCGGCATGGTCATTTTATCGGCAAAAATCGTACTCTTGTCATAAACACCATCGCCGTCAACATCGACCAAGCGACGCACGAAACGCGGCAACTCTTTCTCGATCTCTGCCTTAGTCGTCAGATTTCGCCCGTCACTCTCGGCAATATACAGACGTCCATGCTCATCAAGGCATGCCATCATTGGGTATGCAATCATTGGAGGAGCTACCGCAATACTCACCTCAAAACCTTCAGGCACCCTTATTTCAGGAGGAGTAAATGGCTCTGCCCCGTTGATGTTTCCGATCAGGGAAGCGATAAACAGGGAAATTACAGGGAAAAAAGCACGCAAGCTAAGGAGCATGACCCTTCAACTAGACATGAAATAGGGGCATGGGGTCAAGCACAGTCAAGAAAAGGCTGTATCGCACAAAACTCATCTCACTGGATGAAATAAAAGCGTTCCCGTGCATAGGACCACTTTCCCATTCGTCAAGAAGACGATGAGAATGAAAAACAAAGGTTTTTCCAGCTTCTGCCGACGAATCCTAGCAGGCCTTTTCCTGCTAATTATCGAATTCTCCGTACCCCAAATACAGGCACTGGTATTCTCATGTGCAGACGCAGCCACTGACCTTTCTGGCAACCGTAATGCACATATTGCAGGCTGGGGTCATGTGGATCTAAGCGGTGTGGTAATTGTTCGCTCCCCCTACGGGGTAACCAGTACAGGGATTCTGCTTGAAAGCGGCAAGCATGTGCTCACAGCAGCTCACTGCGTGGCAGGGTTTTCCGCCTCGGACGACGGCTTGCGGGGGCGTGTTGAGGTATTCTCCGGGAACAAACAGAAAATCATACCCTGGGAAAAAGTATCCCTCCACCCTGCCTACAGGCAGGGTGGTGCCTGGGATGCCGGCATCATTGAACTGAACCAAGAGGTGGACGCGGGGTTCGCCGCACGTTACCCGCTGGTCCGCTCACCGAGGTCGCTTCCTGAAATGATCCTGCGTGCAGGTTGGGGAAAGGGTGGCACGGGAATAACAGGAGAAATCGGCAGTACTGGCAAGCTTCTTGCCGGACTCAACCACCACGAAGCGCGAACAAATGGAAAACTGACAAAGAGCTTCAGGTCCGGAGGCGATCACCTACCTCTATTACTTTCCGATTTTGACGGGGGTACCGGAGATGACCCGTTATCAGTATTTGCTGCCTCCGCTGGCCTAGACATGCCCGCTAATCCCGGTGTCGGTGCCCTTGAGTGTCAAATTGCCAATGGAGACTCCGGGGGACCTGTCTTTGCCAGGGATAAATGCGGGCAAACGGTGGTGGTCGCCCTGCAAGTCGGTCGCATCAGTCGCGGTGCAGACATTGACCACCGGCTCAACAGTTCATGGGGAGAACTCGCAGTTGACGTCGAGGCCTGCCGCATAAGCGACTGGGTAATTACGATCATTTCGCGCTGACAGATCAAAACACAATCACCAAAAAATAAACAAACAAACCAATAAACGAAAATGAAACTGCTGAAATTCATCACGCCNGCTCTGCCGATCCTTTTCGCCGGCCTTGCACAGGNCCAAGATATCGAAAGGGTCGTTGTNGAGGACGGACAACTCAAGCTGCAGGTGCGTACCCCCTCAATATCCGTTGAGGAGCTGGANGCNNACGGTTCCTTCCGNCCCGTTGAGGGAGCCGNCCCTGTTGAACAACTCATTGAAATTGCCGTATCCGCTGATAATCCNAGNCGCTTTATACGTGCACGCTTCAACCTCGACGGACAGGACTTCGTNACAGAAGCAGGCCCNNTCATCNCGCCGGGACTGATCCCNGATCCGCAAACNTNCCGTCCACAGGACATTACNCTTAGNGGCGATATCCTCAGCATTGAGTATCCTGTCNAGAGAAACGCTGNCNTATGGCCCGANNTCTTACCTGATTCCTTCCCGCTGGTTCTCAATGANGGNGTCATGACCATGAAGAGGGATAACAAGGTGGGAACCTANNTCGGNACAGTGCCAAANNATGCCGTCGAAACCTTNAGGGACGACCTNAAGGTAGCCCTCAATCGTTTGAATNAAAACGGTGACGGAAGGGTCCCGGTTTTTCAGGGCCGCTCNCTGACCGGATACACCACACTNGTTGGCCCCGATGAAGTGGGTGACCANATCAAACTCTTCCCNTTTGTGAATGGAGGCAACTTTGAAGCCTTAAGTATTCCCGGAATGCCAATCCCNGGTATAGCCAGNGCCATCGATCCCAAGAAATCTCTCATGATCACCGACCTGAGCGTGGTGGAGGATGTCGACCGCACCTTCGACCCGTTTACCGGAGATGGAACTGAAGGCGGCAAGTGGACATTTGCCTACTTAATGGAACAAATGTGTAACCAACCGGTTACCGGAATTGACCCAAAACTCTTCGCTGCGCGTTGGATCCAGCACTTTGAGAATAACCAGCTCATTAACTTTGATCCTGTTCCAGCTTCAAACCCGTCCGCTCCTGGAAGCGGGCCGGTTCAGACCCAGCTGATCAACAAGTGGAACGCGAAGAATATCGCCCTTGGCCGCCACCCCTTCGACCTGCGCATGGCTCCCTTCCGTTTGACTGCCATCGTCAACCGCATAGACCTTCGTGATGGCTCTGCCTACGCAAGCGGCAATGCCGGCGAATGTCGTTTTGTCTTCTGTGCCGTGGACCTTGATACAGGTGCCGAAAGACGAATGACGGTAATCTTTGAATACGGCGTTCCCATTTCGGGCTGCAAAAACATCAAGGACTACGCCAAGAGGTGGGTCAACCTCTCTGACCTACCATTTGGTGCCGCACTGAACTCCGAGCTTGAAAGCCTCACTGAAATCGTAGCCAAGGCAAACGCGGATCCTTCCAAACCCAACGGCAGCGCTATCAACCAGCTTCGCTCCAACGATATTATCGCGGTATCCCCGTGGCGCCTAAGGGAATGGCAAATAACCGGATCTGGTGTCGCCCCTCATCACCTCACTCAAGTCACCACCAAACAGACTCCAGCNGACCATAAGAACGGGTCACCAGATCTTGCCGATTTCATCAACACCAATGAGATCGATATACTCGCAAACCAACACGAAGTTCCGCTCAGTTTCCCTTTTGCCTCACCGTTCTTGTCCGGAAAGGCAACGACAAACCATGGTGGATTTATCTGGGATGCCCCCGGAATCGTGAACAACGACGCGCGACACAACTTCTCATTAAACACATGCAANGCATGCCACGGCGGAGAAGCTGCAGGAACAGCCCCTCCATCAGGCCCAGGATCATTTCCCTTCGTTCACATCGGTGAGCGCGCAGCAGGCAATGAGTCTCAACTCTCCAACTTCCTGCTCGGCAGCAACATGCCAATGCCTGATCCCGTCTCAGGAATACCGCGCAGTTTCAACGATCTGTTGCGCAGGGCAGCGGACCTGGACTTTGTAGCCAACTTCCCCTGCTTCGCCATATCCCTAGCCCCCAGCCTGAAGATGTCCCACTAGAAGTTCTCCTTCTAACCCCACAACTGCCGGCGTAACCCTTCTCAGCAGGGTTGCGCCGGTTTTCTTTTTCTCTGGCGGACACGACGCAATACTTGACCCGGGAAGCCAAAGGGCGCACCATCTTCGCCTCATGGCACGACTAAATGATCATTACCTCAAGCTAAAAGCCGGCTACCTTTTCCCAGAAATCGCCCGCAGGGTGAATGCCTTTTGTGATTCCAACCCTGATAGCGCCAGTAACCTTATCCGTTGCGGCATCGGGGATGTCACCGAGCCCCTACCTGACGCCGCGCGCGAAGCAATGAAGGATGCGGTTGATGAACTGGGTAACAGGGAAAGTTTCCGCGGATACGGCCCGGAGCAGGGTTATGACTTTCTGCGCGCAGCCATTGCATCCGGTGACTACCGGGAAAACGGGATTGAGGTAGCAGATGACGAGATCTTTGTCTCTGATGGATCAAAGTGTGACACCGGCAACATTCTCGATATTTTTGGTGTCGGTAACANCATCGCCATCACCGATCCGGTCTACCCAGTATATGTCGACACCAATGTCATGGCCGGCAACACCGGTGAAGCGGANGANTCCGGTGCCTACAGCGGAATTCACTACATGCCCTGCACAGCTGATAACAGCTTTGTCCCCGAAATCCCCTCCNGCAAAGTCGACCTAATCTACCTATGCTACCCGAACAACCCGACTGGAGCCACCGCTACCCACCAACAGCTTNCATCCTGGGTGGAATACGCGCGCACCAATGACGCCATCATCCTCTATGATGCCGCTTACCAGGCATTTATCCAGGATGACTCTATCCCCCGCTCCATCTACCAAGTGGAAGGTGCCCGGGAATGTGCCATTGANTTCCGCTCATTTTCCAAGAACGGCGGNTTTACCGGNGTGCGCTGTGCNTTCACGGTCGTNCCCAAGGAACTGATGGCTATGGATGGCACTGGTCAAAAACACCCCCTGCACCCATTGTGGTCACGCCGCCAGAGCACGAAGTTTAATAGCGTAAGCTATCCCGTACAGCGCGCAGCCGAGGCACTCTACAGTGAATCAGGAAGGAAGCAGATCGGAAGATTAATCGAACACTACATGGGCAATGCAGACCTGCTAAGGGATGCCTGCACGGAAACCGGACTCTCTGTCTACGGTGGAGAGAATGCCCCCTATGTTTGGGTTGCCTGCCCTGAAGGTACTGACAGCTGGGGTATGTTTGATCGCATGCTCAATGAAGCCAACGTAGTGATTACCCCAGGAGCCGGGTTCGGGTCAGCTGGGGAGGGATTCTTCCGCATCTCTGCCTTCAACAGCCGAGAAAACGTCGAAGAAGTCTGCAAGCGCCTGAAAGATACCCTCTAGGAGAAAAAACGGGACTTTTCTAAGTTCGTCATCTAATTCNCCCTACTGGATAAATAGGAACTGCTGAGTGTTGAGCAGTGTCCATACCAGACCTTTGGCAGCTTCCTTTCCGGAATGAGCCACCTCATCACGCATAGCTGCCCGCTCTTCTTCCGTCGGCTTGCGTGACAACATGCCCATGTAGATTCGGTCAATCATNTCATCGGAGTCCTCGGCAGTCTTGATATCCTGAAAGAGCACACTGTATGGATTGCTTACTGCATTGAAAGTAGATCCATTCATCATGGAAAGGGCCTGTGGCACAGATGCCTTATCGTTCGCGTTCTCAATCAAGGCACGGTCAGACTGACCGAAGATCCTCAAGAAATGCCCATCCGGTGCAGGGCTCTCAATTTCCGAAGCCCTAACAAAGTTACGCAGACTGGCGAGTGCACGGCTCTTACGCTGGTGTTCAGCATATTCCTGCTTGGACATCTGTTGGCGAAGTTTCTTCTGATCCTTCTTTGCAGTGTTCTCTGTAACTTTATATCCCTTATTCTTACTCATCCACGCATTGAACCCCTTTTCATCTGGGAAGTTCTCACTGGGAAAAGCACTTTTTAACTCACTGAAAAGCAGGTTTGGCACACGACGGAAAGGTGTACGGAAATAATTCCCGGGTATAGTCTCCCAGAACGTAAGCCGGGCATACTCTTGAGTCGCACTCACATTGTATTTCATTAACTCATTGGCTAGGCTCACAGCCTGATTACCGTCCTTTTTCTTGATCACCTGCTCCACCCGTTTACGAAATTGATCCATCTTGTTCTCCGATTGCATGGTGAACTTGCGTAATTCTGCCTGACGCTTAAGCAACTCTGCAGGAGACTTTGCCTCAATAGCTTTCCAAGCCTTNAGACGCACCTCTGAAACNGCNTAACCGTTGTTCTGCCGNCNCTTGGCTGTATCTGCATCCGGACGAATCATGGCCACNAGAGAATCCCAGACCTGCTCAGCACTCATCCTCCGCAACCGTGGNCCGGGATAATGAAACACTTCTCCAGAAAACATGTCGAAAGANTGTGCTGCTCGCTGGTAAGTCTTAGTATTGTATAGAACACGAAAATATTCCTTGATATCGTAGTTCAACGCGATCATCAACTCTTCCAAATAAGCCAACAACTCAGGATTGCTGACCTTGGTAGACTCGGTAATCTTGTCAACCGGCTCAAATAGACCCACACCAAATGCACGCTTCCAAATTCTGTTGGCGATCGTTTTAGTAAACCGAGGATTAGTCTTGGAAGTCATCCATTTTGCATAAGCTTCCACACGGCTCTCGCCCTTGCCGACCTGTATCTTGTCCCCGAAAGGAGTTCCTGGAAGAACCACCTGGTTGGGCTTGGCATCATCATACTGATAGTCATCAGGCAGCTTAAGAGCTCTTCCTGTCTCGCTGATAACCGAGTTACGGAAGTTATAGCTCAAATCACTGAGACCNCGCCTCACTTCAGCCACTTTCTTCTGGGCAATTTTATTGGCATTACTCTGAGCCTTCCTGTTCTTGACATTCTTCTTAACCCGTTTGCCCTCCTCAACCATCTGGCGATTCACCATTGCCATTGCCTGATTAATACTTCCCGGATTACGCACAACAGTTACCGGTGTACTGAAGGCGGCAAGCTTGTAATAATCCATTTGGGTCCACTCATCAAAAGGATGGTCATGACACTGCGCGCACACTAATTGGGTACCAAGAAAAGTCTGAACAGTAGTCGCCAAGTGGTCGATCTCCATGCCACGGTCTCGCAGGTAAAATCCAACTGCCCCGTTCTCATCAATAATCCCTCTAGCAGTGACCAGTTCTCGGACAAATTGATCATAAGGAATATTTGACGCAATAGCCTGCTTGACCCAGTTCGTGTAGGAAATGCCATTTTCAATTCCCTGACCTTGCATACGTGTCGTAATGCGCAAAATATCTGCCCANAAATTNAACTGATGNCTNNCATATCCNGGNGAATCNAGNAGGCTATCAATNAGCCGAGCACGCTTATCGGGATCANTNGCNGNAAGAAACTCCGCTGCCTCGGCAGCAGTGGGGTTACGCCCAATAATGTCGAGGTGCACTCGTCGCACGAACGTGGTGTCATCAATACTTGGATTAGGCTCAACTTTATGGCGGTCATACCCGTTCTCAATGAGCTCGTCTACCTGGGCAGCCGCGCTTTTTGTGTCAGGACTAGCTACCACTGCCGGCGCCACCGCAATGATGAGCAATGTCAGTGATTGGATTACGTTCATTGTTATAAAAAATAGTCAACACCCGGGTTGCCAGGCTCCATTAATTTAGGAGAATAGTTCCATGACCGGGGTTCCCCGGTTAGCTACAGTAAACGGCCGTGCAGTTGGTGAAAAAAGCCGCTGATCAAGCGGCAGCCCGAATCCGTAGGCAACCGTTGCATTGAAGTCCGCAATGGTAATCGGGTTCTCGACCGGATCCATACCGTTCTCATCGGTCTTACCGTAAATCGTCCCACCCTTAATACCTCCTCCGGCAAGGAAAGCCGAGAAAGCTCTTGGATAATGATCTCGTCCCTTGTTCTGGTTGATTTTCGGAGTACGACCAAACTCGGTAGTCAGCACAACGAGAGTCTCCTCAAGTAATCCACGGGCACTCAGGTCATCAAGCAAGGCTGCGAGAGCCTGGTCCAGAATCGCGGTATTTTGCTGTACACGCTGAAAATTCTCCTGGTGAGTGTCCCATCCGTTAAGCTGAACCTCAACGGAACGCACTCCGCTCTCGGTCAATCGTCGGGCAAGCAGACATCCCTGACCAAAGGAATGTTCTCCATATTGAGCACGCACATCCTCTTTTTCATCCTCGAGATTGAAAGCATTAAGATCACTACTGCGCATCAATGTTGCAGCTTCATCATACATTGCTGTGTAAACGCCCGCTTCCTTGTCCCCATAATTCTCATGAAAGCTGCGATCAAGATCAACGGCAAGATTGCGCCGGCGTATAAAGGTATCATCATCGACCCATGAAAAATGCTTGCTGTTCTGAAGGCCTGCTCCGGGATTACCCACAACCAAAGGCTCAAAATTCGCACCAAAAAAACCAGCACCAGCGCTTCGGCTTCCACTGTTAATCGATACAAACCCCGGCAATTGCTTATTGATACGGTCCTGATATTTCAGCAACCAAGCACCCATGTGCGGATGTTTAATCGTACCACGTTTGTCATAATTGGTACGCATGAGATAACGTGCCTGTGCATGCGCTCCGGTGCGTGAATGCAATGAATTAATAATTGCGCCTTTGTCCATGTGACGCGCAATTCTTGGCAGGTATTCGCTAATCCGGACCCCATCGGCACTGGTCTTGATCACTCCCAGGTTACCGCGATATTCACTGGCAGCATCAGGCTTCGGATCAAAAGTATCCAGATGCGACATGCCACCAGACATGTAGAGATAAATAATTTTCTTGGCAGGGTTCTTACGCACCGGCAATTTTCGATCATTGCCACCTGCAGCAAAAGCAGCACCAGGAAAGAGGCTCACACCCAGGAACGTCTTCGCAACCCCGGACATGAACTCACGCCGCCCGGGATCATCAAGTTTTTGAATCGTGCTGTGCATTGAAAATATTGGAGAGGGATTTACTTGGATCTTTCTATTAAACGCCCGCAACCCGAGATATCTAACGAGATCGGTTGCTCAAAATTGATTGAAGGAAAGGCCGATCTTTACTTTATCTGACTTCTCAAACTCTTGCAAGTACGGCCAAGCCGTGAAAAACACCCGTCAGCTCAAGAAGTTCACAATTCGTAACACTTTCACCTAGAGCGCATAACCCCATTTCCTGAAAGCAAATTCCCACCGTGTAGCTATCTGTTCCCTTACCTCACCGGATAAACCGTGAGCGTTCTTTTTGTAGCCACTCTGCTCCTTGATATAACAACTCACGGCATCCATCGCCCTGCTCTTGTCCGGCAGATCAAGGGCGTCGTAGATGGAACGAACCTGCCCTTCGGCGTCATCATCAAGATCCTCATAGCGAATCTCGTGAATATCCTCAGCATCTATTTTTTCGACATCCTCAATATGGGCTCGCATCGTACGCTCATACATGGACAGGGTTACTTCCTCAAAATTAATCCCACGCGGGTTTTGCCACGAAAATCCACGCATCAACCGATCCCAAAGCCTCAACATTGACGGATAAACATTGTAAGGGTTACGAACGATATGGACAAATTTTGCTTGTGGAAATATCTCCTTAAGAAAGGACATCCTTGCCGTGTTGGCCGGATTCTTGAATAGAATTGTCTTTCCTCCGTGCGCATAGGACATTTTCTTTACCAGAAAACGATAATTTTCAGCGAGTTTTTCGCGTTCCCCGCTTTCCAGAGACTCGAGAAGGACAGAACGGCGAAAATGCTCATCCAAACTGCGCGGAAAGTAAAAGCTCTTGTAAAAACAGATATCTCCGAGGGCACCAAGTGCCATCTCTTCCTCCTGTGGCGTATCAGCATCAATAGCCACACTGTCCATGCCGCGGTCCTTCGGCAGCACCAGATTCATCAATGCCCTTGCGGGGCGCACCTTGCCGAGGCAATCAAGAGGCATAACTGATCGAGAAAAGCTGATAC
>PALY01000004.1 GCA_002707085.1 Deltaproteobacteria bacterium | reverse complement strand
TCCCAGCTGACGGGCCAGAAGCCATGGTATCCAGAATACGTTGCACCACAGTCGCCATCCCATGCGCCTTCTGGGCCCAATTGCGGGTTGGAAATCCAAATCGTGTTGATGCCCAAGCTCTCCAGATAGGGGAGGGCCATCGTTAGGCCTTCGATGTCTCCACCGGCCCAATCTGTGATGGGGTGGGTGGTTTCTAATGCGGGATCGTTGTCTGGATTCCCATTGGCGACCCTGTCGATCAGGGCATGGTAAATCACCGCCTGATCCCAGTTCCATTCATCTGTCCATATGGGTACAGATACAGAGTTAGTTTCCCCAGAATCATCGGTTACCTGGAGATCGAATTGGATACGGCCCGGCTCTAAGCCCGATTGTTCCACGTGGAACAATCCATCAGCTTCTGTGGCTTCTACAGACACACCACCGACCAATACTTGTACAGAGAGGTTGGGATCGCCTTCGGTTCCAGGGACGGCTCTAAAGCTTAATTCTACGTGTCCTTCTGCCCTGTTGACGTTCACGTTTTGGATGTGAATCTGGGGGCTATGACAATCTGGAACTTGAATCATCGAGTCACAATCTATGGAGCCGTTTGTACACTCTTGCGCCCAGTCTCGGTCAGCAAAAGTAGAGGCATCACAAATGGCCAAATCGGCCGACGGATCGCAGACCTCGACAAGGGCGCCGTCGTATTCCCATTCGGTGTATTCCACGAATCGGTATGCGTGCGTGCCAGGTGGGAGCCGCATCGAAGTGGACCATTGCCCTTCAGTCCATTCATCCAGGGGTGTTGCGCTGGAATCCCAGTTGTTGAACTCTCCGACAAGTCGAACGCCATCTACCGTAGCGGATGGAGAATAGTGAAAGCTTGTTTCACACAGCCCGTCCCATGACGATGCGGGTTCAGCGGAGTCTGTATTCTTGGTGTGATCGGCACAGCCAACGAGTAAAAGCAAAAGAAAGCGCGTCATAGATTTTGTTCCATGACCACTTTGCCGGCGAGAGCGCGTGATTCAAGCATGGTGTGGGCCTTTGCCAACTCTGTCATTGGCATAATTTTGTCGACTACGGGACGAATTGCGCCCGTGGTAACGGCTGCCCAGGCTTCTTGCATCTCATCCATTGTTCCCATGGTGGACCCCAATAGATTCAATTGTTTGAAAAACAAAACTCGAAGGTCGATATTGGCCTGGTGGCCGGTCGTTGCCCCACAAGTGACCAATGTCCCGCCTCGGGCCAAAGCGCGGACGGATTGCTTCCAAGTGGCTTCACCCACATGATCCATCACGATGTCTACGCCCCGTTTTTGGGTCCATGAGCGCACTTCTGTTTTGGCCTCTTCATAGGTCCAGGCGTGATCTGCACCCAGTTCCATACATCGCTCTCGTTTTCGTTCTGTCGATGCGGTGACCGCGACTTCAGCACCGTGGAGTTTGGCCACTTGTATGGCCAAAGATCCCACCCCTGAAGCTCCAGCTTGAATCAACACTTTTTGTCCCGGCCGAACCCGGGCTCGTCCAACCAGCATGTGCCATGCGGTCAACAAACTGAGCGGCATTGCAGCGGCTTTTGCAGGTTCGATGGGACAAGGCATCAGATGTGTTTTTGGGACGACCACGCGTTGAGCCATGCCGCCGTTGATCGATTCGCCCCGAATTTGGTAGTGCCGACACAAATCATGTCGGCCATGTTTGCAGATCTCACATTTGAGGCACCCAAAACCAGGATGGAGCGCCACGCGATCTCCGGTATCTTCACGGATTCCAACGACATCGGATCCGGGTACCAAGGGCAAAGGAAAGGGGTGGGAGTCTACGCCTCTGCGCACCCATACGTCGAGATGGTTGAGTCCCACATGGGTCACATTCACCAAGACCTCATCGGGGCCTGGAATCGGCTCTTCTACATCGACAATACGGAGAACTTCGGGTCCACCATGCTGATCTATACGGTACGTCTTCATCAAACAGGCTTATGATGCCTCCGATGTCCGTCAAACAGACCGATCCCAGTCAGAGCCAATTTATACATTTTCTTCGTTGGATCATGGAGTTCCGCAGAACTCCAGTAAAAGCGATGGAAAATGCACTTCGGTTTCGTCGACTATTGAGATTCATCTCCATGGGATCGTTCATGATCCTTTTGCCATCGGTTCTTCTGGCCTATTTCGGTATCTCTTCGATTCATGGCGAGGAATTGGCCATGGTTGAAGATGTTCAAATCCAGGCTGAAGGCGCCAGTTCGGCATTTATTGAACGCTATGAGCGTAGTTTTACGAGTTTTGAGACTCGGGTACTGAACCGTTTGGAAGCGGGTCATTCTCCCCTGGAGCGTCCCACAGAACTGCATCCCCATATGTTGGTTGCCCTGAAGCTCAGTTCAGATTTGACCGTAAAAAATCCATTTTACCGACCTTCTGTTCCAGGTGTGGAACCCATCAACTATCTTTTTGATGCAGATGCACAGAGAGCCAATGCGGCCGAACGTCGTGGCGAGGATGCGGGTGTGGTAGCGCGACTGTATGGACGTGCTGCGCGCGCCAGCAGTGACTCCAAAACACGGGCCAGACTTCTGTTTGATCGTGCCCGGATGCTCACCAAGGCTCGCCGGTACGCTGAGGCTGCGGATCAGTTGAAAGAGGTCAATAAGAAATATGGCCAAATGCGAGATCCGTGGGGATTTCGGATGATCGACCTGACTCGATTGCATGAAGCGGAGTCCATGCTGGAAAGAGATCGGCTGAAGGGTGCAGAGTCGCTCCGGCGGTTGGTGGTGGACTTGATGGCTTCTTCGTGGGCCGTTGGAGAGGGAGGAGAGGCTGCAGTGGCTCGCCGAGCCTTGTCTCGATTGGAACCATTCACGGATGCTGAATGGGTAGCGGGAACCCGTGAACGAATCGATGCACAGACACGAATGTTGTATTGGGCGCAGGAACTGCTGCCGGAACTCGACAAGGTGTTGATGGGTCGCCGCAATATGATTGTGGGTCGAGGAGAAGTGCGTTGGATTGAGGGGGAACGTGGCTTGTGGGCGCTGACGTGGTGGGACGACGAGCTGTATGCGTTTGCACTCGATCGCTCTGCCATCATTGCGAATGCGCGAAAATTGGCCATCGATGGAACTCCGTCATCTTCGCCGGTAAAGAGTCAGTTGTTGGAGCCTGGTACCGACTCCCCCGATGAAGTGTTGTCTCGACGTTCCTTGGTGCCATGGTTGATTGGTTGGCAAATGGTGGTTTTGCCTCGTGATGCTGTGGCATTGGCGGAGGACCTTCGTCAACGAAGGAGTCGACGCATCGCGATTATTGTTTTGGCTGTGGTGATGATGGGAGTGGGTGCAATGGTCACGGCCAGGATGGTGAGGAACGAGTTGGGCAATGCCCGAATGAAGGCTGACTTTGCTGCCAATGTTTCTCACGAATTGCGTTCCCCGATTACGCAAATCCGACTCAAGGCGGAGAGTTTAATGCTGGGCTTGAGCGAGACCGAAGACGAGCGACAGCATGATTACCGAGCCATTGTTCGGGAATCAGAACGCCTCAGTCGTCTGGTGGACAATGTTTTGGACTTTTCTGCCATTGAACGGGGAGCAAAAACCTATCAGTTGAACCCTGGAGACTTCACAGACACAGTTCATGCGGCCATCGAAAGCATTGAGAGCAGCTTTGAGTTGAAGGACCGCGAATTGATCTTGGATATCGATTCTTTCTTGCCTCTGATCGCTCACGACATGGATGCCATTGCACAGTGCGTGATTAATTTGGTGAGTAATGCAGCAAAATATTCAGACGCTGATCGACCGATTCGGGTCACGCTTGAACGGTTGGGTGATGGCGTGCAGTTGTGCGTTATCGATCAAGGAATAGGGATACCAAGTGCCGATTTGCGCCAAATATTCGAGCCGTTTTTTCGTGGTGGAGACGCGGCTGTTCGCAGAAGAAAGGGTACAGGAATCGGTCTAGCGATTACCTTCTACATCGTTCAGGCCCACATGGGGACTGTGGATGTGGTATCGACCCCTGGTAAGGGCAGCACTTTTTCATTGTGGTTTCCCGGCTTGGCCGACAATCATAGGGATCAATAAGGAGCATTAAATGGCACGCATCTTGTTTGTTGAAGATGAAGTAGAAGTCTTGGGGACGCTCACAAAATATTTTGAGCGCCAGGGGCATATTGTTCATGGTGTGAGAACAGGAGAGGAGGCGTTGACCGTCGCCGACCGATTTCCACCGGATGTGACAGTCCTCGATGTCATGCTTCAAGAAGGCCCCGCTGGTCCTGACGGAATGAACGGTTTTGAGATCTGCACAGCGTTGAGAAGTTCTGGGTATGATCGGCCAGTGATTTTCCTTACTGCACGCACAAGCGAAGAAGACAAGATCGTCGCATTTGATGCTGGTGCAGACAATTATGTGACCAAGCCCTTTTCTTTACCGGTTCTTGAAAAACGAATCGATGCCATGCTTAGGCGCGTGGGCGGCGCTCGATATCTGTACCACTTTGGTGATGTACGGGTGGAGTTGGGACCCAACGATATGGCCATTCATCATCCTGATGGTGATGAGCCTTTGTCGAAGCGAGAAGCGGCTCTGCTTCGCTTTTTCATTGACAATCGTGGTCGAATTTTGTCCCGGGATATGTTGCTGGAGCGGGTCTGGGGATACCGGGCTGGAGTGGCGACACGAACGGTGGATACCCACGTTCTTACCGTGCGCAAAAAGCTGAGAGACAATGCACAAGAGCCAGTGTTTATTCGGACACTACATGGGGTGGGCTACCAGTTCATCGCAGAAGAAGGCTGATGCTTGCAGGGATGTTGCTATTGGCGCTTTCTGGACCTGTATGGGCAGGTGCGGCAGAGACGTGGGCGGCTCAATATGATGCGCGCTTGACGCAAGCGGCCGGCAATGACCCAAGTGGTGCCATAGCCGTGTACGAAACCTTATTGGCTCAAATGCCCAATACAGACACAATGCGGGGCGATGTCTTGTATTGGTTGGGCCGGGCCCGGTGGTCTGCGGGAGATAGCCAAGGTGCCAGACAATCGTTGGAGTCTGCCCTGGAATATCGTGCGAGCAAACGCCGAGCTCGAGTGTTGTTGGGTCGCTTGGCGGTCGCAGAAAAAGCGATTCGTTCGGTTCCACATAAGAGTGATTTCAGGATCAATGCGGGTCCTTGGGTTCGCGGTTGGGAACGAGGCCAGGAAACCGATTTGACGGTAGATGATGGCTTGGGTGGTGGCGTTTTGTCATGGAAGACCGAACTGGTCAACCGTCTCGATGATTTCATCATCATGGGCTTGGATACAGATGGTGACAAAGTCACGCAACTCTCTTTTCGAGTTCAAACCGATACGGTGGAAACGCACCTTCGAATTCTCGTAGAAGATGAGGAAGGTCAACGATGGACTGCACCCCTCCAAATCGTGGAAGTTGGAAAATGGAGTCAGGTTCGACTGCAACTGGCCACAGTAATGCCGGCTGAAGCGCCCGCAGCCGAAGGTCGTAGTCTCGATCTTTCAGCGGTTCATCGAGTGATTCTTCGAGACGTCACGGCTTACCACACGCAAGACCGTGGAAAAAATACGATTTTCATCGATGATTTTGAAATTCGTTAGTCGCCAAGGGGCCTAAATAATTCTGGTTGGTGAAAGTCAGGCGCTTTTCCGGGGAGTGGAATCCAGGACATATACACCCTGTCTGGACCCGATCCGTAGATGGCGTATCCATTGATAAATAGTGGGCCGTTGGGGAGTAAAATTTGTGGTACGTGAGCGCGTCCAGTCCAGCGTTTTCCCGTGATGTTTGCTTTGAAATCCAAGGGCAAGCAGGTGGCAACAGGGTTTCTTACTCCGTCGAGTTTTAGTACAAGGTGGTGCCCACTTGGGGAGAGTTCAATTTCGGTATAGCGTCCGTTGTCTCCCAAGAAAAAGACTTCAACAACTTCGTATTCCCATAGACCATCGGTGGGTCCTACAGGCCCTTCTGGCGCTTTCGGATCTCCATGAAATGGCGCATCAAGATCGATATACAGGTCGTCATTCTCTTGTGTGATCCATATACGGACAAGTGGTTCACCGGGGATTGCTGAACCATCCCAAGCAGCAGTGATGTTCATGGTATGGATGGGAGTAGGCATGCCCTGGGTTACCACACTTGGCGGAGGTTGGTTTGAGTCGGCGTTGTGTAGTCCAGAAGTATGGTGGTTCATCGGTGGCGGATGTTGCGCGCATTCGAGCCGTAGCAGAGCGTGTGGTGGCAACTCGTCGGACAGGGGTAGACGTGGTTGTGGTTGTGTCTGCTATGGGCAACACAACCAACGAACTGTTGGCCTTGGCATCAGAAATCAGCTCCAAGCCAGGACGTCGCGAACTCGATTTGTTGATCAGTGTGGGCGAGCGGGTCAGCATGACCTTGTTGGCCATGGCGATCGAAGATCTGGGAGAGCCGGCTCAATCGTTTACGGGGAGCCAATCAGGAATCATTACCGATACGCAGCATGTGTCTGCTCAGGTGGTGGAGGTGCGTCCGCATCGCATCCGTAGGGCCCTAAATGAGGGAAGGATAGCCATTGTTGCAGGATTCCAAGGTGTGAGTCGTACCGGTGAGGTCACAACCTTGGGAAGAGGGGGGTCGGATACCACTGCAGTGGTCTTGACCGCAGCGTTGGGGGCTGATCACTGTGAGATCTGCTCCGATGTCGATGGGGTCTATTCTGCAGATCCTCGTTCGGTTTCATCTGCAGAGAAAATGGATGAATTGACCTTGGGTAGTGCATTGGCGATGGCGCGTGCGGGGTCAAAGGTTTTGTTGGCTGATGCACTGGAACAGGCGGAGCGTCATGGGGTCACATTGGTTGCTGGGGCAACCGATAAGCCCTCCGGAGTCGGGACTCGTTTGCCCCCTGGAGACATTTCGGACCATGTGATTTCCATCGCGGTAGATGCACAAGTGTTCTTGGTGGAATCAGGCNAGTCTATGGATACCTGTGGTGGTGCCATCCGGGCCCGCTTGATGGACGGGCGAATTTTGGTGGATGGTCGAAACCTGCCGGATCCGGATCAGTGGGGAATGAGCAATGCGCCTCGACCCGTTGCAGCTGTGAGCGTCATTGGTCGGTCGGTTGTGTCCGATCCTGCAGTGATGGCCAAAGCGCATGATGTCGTGCAGTCGATTGACCCTGAGGGAATCGTATGGGCGACGGGCGGAGTGCTCACTGCGGTGGTCGAAAGACCTTTGGCAAATGGAATAGAAGTAGAGCTTCATCGGTCATTAATTGGGTGACAGTTAAGGTTTAGCTCTTGCTACACGTGTCAACGGATCCTACAGTGGGGGCGATCGGTGCTATTGCACCCATCAAAATGAGTGGGAGTAGGACATGATTCGGCATTTTTGTAATCCACCCAATTGGTTTACATCAGCAGGAATTTTTTGTGGTCTTTACAGCATTGTCTTGGCAACAGGCGTGCAGGGGGAACCCAACTTCTACAAAGCGGCAATGATGGTTTTGTTTGCCACTGTCTTCGATATGCTCGATGGACGGGTGGCCAGAATCACCGGACGTGGTTCGGATTTTGGAATCCAGCTTGATTCACTTGCAGACATGATCTCCTTTGGTGTTGCTCCAGCGGTTTTGCTGTACGCTTGGGGAATTCATAGCTTGGGGTCTTTGGGTCTTGTCGGTGCCTTTGCGTTCGTGTTGTGTGGTGCATTTCGTCTGGCCCGCTTCAATTGTCAGGCCGACGGAGGGAAGCCCACGTACTCGGAGGGACTCACCATCACAATGGCTGGGGGTACGGTAGCCGCTGCAGTTATGGCTCATGCCGCCGCTGGACGTTTGAGCGTTGAACATCCATGGAATGTGTGGTGTTTGGCCTTGGTTCTCGGCTTCCTGATGGTCAGTTCCATACCGTACCGAACCCCGAAGAGTTTGCGAATGAGTCGGAACATGACGATTGTTACGGCTCTGTTTTGTGCATCGCTTCTTTTGGTCGCCATGCAGTACCGCGTTTCCACCGCATTCATTGTGCTTCTTGGCAGCTACGTTGTGTCGGGCCCTCTCGAGGCCATTGTTCGCCGAAAACGTGTGACCATTATTGATGATGAAGACTGGTCTTTGGACGAGATGGCGTCAGAGGAACCGATTCGGCGAGACTGAGTCTCGCTCAGCCTACCCTTCTTCTTGTTCGCCCAACGCATCCGAAAATGCTTTTTGGTATTCGATATACAAGGTCTGTAGACGGTCACATTGCGCCATCATTTCAGGACTCGCTTCACCCACGCTGGCTGCATGAGCAGCATCTTCAGCGTTGGCTGGACATGAAAGCAGTTCATCCGCCTTCCGGATGCACATTAAGGCTTCCACCCACAGTTCGATTTCCGCATAGCTCATGGCCAGTTCCATGATGTCTGATGGTCCGTCGGTTGCTTCGAAGGGAATGAGGGGAATCTTGCCTACCGCCTGTTCAAGCAACAGCACGTTCTCGTCGCCAGTCCATGTATATAGGTGAAGTGGGGCAGAGTATTCGACACGCATATTGTCATCTGTGTTGCGTTCGGTGCCTTCTGCTACCTTCTGTAGTTTTGGCCGGTCCATGCGGTACCGGGCCAAGATATCGTAGGCAGAATCAATACCGATGACATTGAGGTCTTTCTTGAGTCTTGGATTGCTATCGATCTGTTTCTGCAACTGGTCGACGTCTAGGTCTAATGGTTCATCGGAGCCGACCAATACAAGATCAGCATCGGAGATGGTTGAGAACAAGTGGACGTATTCGTATGTGTCCGAAAAGGTGCCGAGCAGTGATTTTAGATCTTCTGTGTCCATTCCATAGATCTGGATCCACTGGGACCAAATGCCTCCGTGTTTTAGTTTGGACTTACCCATCGCAAAATATTCGGCGGTAAACAGGTTGGATACGCCCGTCAGCCATGGATTGGATGGTTCGGCCACAATCAGGTCGTAGTAGCCATCNGGTGTCAGCATTAGGTGGTTGCGNGCATCGTTTACCCGCATCACGAGTCGGGGATCTTCCAGAGGCTTGTGGTTCCACTCGTCAAAAAAGTGGCTCGCTTCGATGATGCTTTCTTCAATTTCCACCAAATCAATCAATTTGGTGTTGGTGTGAAGTGCGGTTGATCCTGCCGAGTACCCAGCGGCCAAGCCCAGCATCATCACCGTTTCTGACTCGGGTCGATAAAAGAAAGGCATGTGGGCGACCAACACCTGGGTTGGCATGTCGGATTTGCTGGAAGCATCGATTTTACCGTTGTTAGCAAGCCAGACGTCTCCTGAATTCTTGTTTTTAGCGACGGTAACTACAGAGGATAGACCTTCTTCGTAGAACAGCAGTTCATACGGATCCACATGTGATGTTTTCACTCCTTCTCGGGTGCGATCATCCATGTTGTAGACATATTTGTAGGTTCCTGCAGTCATTTGGAGTGGATTCCAAGGTGCAGAAAAAGCACCCAGAACACTGGCCAAAACTGCGCCACCCGCGAGACAGATCAGCAATCCTTTCATGCTCTTGGTTCTGGATCTGTACAGGGCAATACAGCCTGCAGCAATGTTGATGGTAATGGCCAGGATGACCGTTCCACGTACATACAGCCAAGGCAGGAACAGTAAACCACCAAGGCTTGCACCCAAGATTGCGCCGACTGTATTCCATCCGTACAGGCGTCCTACGGGTTTACCGAATGCTTCAGATTCCCCTGCAGCGGCACGAACCAACAAAGGAAAGGCCAGCCCCATCAACATTGCGGGAGGCACCATCACCAGCATGGCCAGTCCGAGCTTTCCAATCCAAAGCAAAAGTGGTGATGCGCTCATGACGTCGTAGATTGCGACGAACAGCCAGGGGAGTTCTGCATAAAAATACATTGCGGCCCATGTGAGCAAAGCGATCCCGATCTCTAAAACGGCCAAACCTTTGAGTACACTGCGCGTTCCTCCATTTTTGTACAGACGATCCGCGAGGGGTCCACCAAGCCATCCACCGGTACCAATACCGAAAAGAAAGCTAAAAAGCATGACACTGAAGGCGTAGGCAGATGCACCCAAAATGAGTGCCATTAAGCGAAACCAAGCCACTTCATACAGCAGGCTGGATAGTCCGGCGAGCAGGGCAATGAGTCCCAGAACGGTGAGTCCCCACCCGGCATTTTCCTTTTTTGGTTCATCCGCTGGTTCAGGGAGTGCATCTACTGTTTTAGACAGTGCGAGAGCGCCGAAACAGAGAAGAACATTTGCAGTTCCCGCGGCCCATGTGGTGGCGTGCAAGCCAATTGTTGGCAGCAGAACAAAGCCAGCCAAACCCGTTCGTGCAACAGCCCCAATCGTATTGGCGCCGTAAAGACGACCTATTTGTGTTCCGGCATTTCCTCTGCCGATGGTGGCGAACCTTGAGAGGAGCGGAAGCGTCATGCCCATGCAAAAGGTGGGCGGCAGAAGCATGGCGCCCAGCAATACAAACTGAAAGGATGCAAACACGGTTGGAGATGGTTGGAACGTATTGTAGAAGCCCAAATAAATGGGTTGTACGAGTTCTAGGAGCCATGGGAACGCGACGGCGTACACACCGATGGCAAATTCAAGAAAAGCATAGGCGCGAACCGGTGTCTTAATTTTATCCGCTCGTCGCCCTCCACTGAATCCACCCAAGGCAAGCCCGGTCATGAATGCAGCCAGCACCGTGGACACCGCAATTTGGCTTGTGCCAAAGATTAAGTTGAGCTGTCTTACCCATACGGTTTGGTACACAAGGGAAGTGGCACCAGAGGCCAGAAACAGAGGCACAAGCCATAAGACTGCACGTTGACGACGGAATTCAGATAGTTCGGGATTCATGCATCGGCGTGTATCACTGTAATCGCGGAATGGCGGGCTTCTGTGGATGTATTAAGGGTTTAAGTATCCTTCCTTGTCCGCCCTCCCTCCTTTCGCGAACTCGATCATGGCTTCACCGGTTCTTCCACACGCAAAGCTAGATTGGACCATTACCAAACTGCAAGAACGCATCGATGCGTCTTCGGACGATTTGGATGCACGATTGGAGTTGAGTCGGTGTCTTCTTAGCCGTGGCTGGATTCATGGTGGTGGAGAAAAAGCCGTCACAGAAGCGTTGGGTTTGGCTCGTCGTGTTTTGCAAGACGACCCCACATCTGTTGTTGCATTGGTGGTTGCTGGAGCTGCTCTGGCCTGTATGGATCGACCGGATGCATCCTCCAAGTATTTGAATCAAGCTTTCTCTGCGGAGTCAGAACGAGCAGACTTACAGATGGCTTTTGGGGCTCTGGAAACAGTTCGTGGTGATTTGGGGCGTTCGGTTCGGCATTATGAATCCGCATGCAGATTGGCCCCAGAAGCGTGGGAAACCCACCTGTTGCTGGGTCGGGCGTTGATGCAATTCGCCAGAAGTCAGGGCATGGCTACGCGACTGGTGGAACGGGCCCAGTACCATTTGGTTCGCTCTATGCAGCTAGAGCCAACCCCTGATCAACATCCTCAAATGCTTCGTGACATGGGCATTTGCTGCATGATCACAGGACGAACCAAGGAAGCTCAACGTTTCTTTATTCGGCTTCGAGAGAATCCAGACCATGCTGCGGTCGCAAAGTTTCACTTGGGTCAGGTGGCCTACGACTCTGGAAAGTACAACAATGCCATTCAGCATTTCCGTCAGTACCTAAGAGAACGTCCTGACGATACAAATGTGTTGAGCCGGATGGCCATGGCTTGGTTTCAGATGGGTGATTTTTCTCGGGCCAGAGAAGCCTGCAACAAGGCGCTGTTGGTCGATCCTGAACATCTTGCTGCGCGGTATGCCCTCGGATGTACGCTTCTTGAGGAAGGCGATCCGGGTGAAGCCACCAAGGTTTTTAGAGATACTTTACGGGATCATCCAGAGCATATGCCCACCTACATAGAACTGGTGCGGACGCGTCGGCATACCCAGGACTCTGCTTGGTTGACCAATGCTCTGGAGACAGAGGTAGGTACTTTTGACCGTCTTCCTCCTGGTGGTGCTGTGGATGCGAGAAGCGTCACGCGTCAGCGGATTCAAACGGTACTCGATGAACTTCGAGATGTGGGACCTTCGATGATTTCGAATGTTTTGTTGGCCATCGATAGAACACAGGATGAAGGCCTTCGCTTTCAGCTGTGGGAGACGGCTTGCACAATGGTGTTGGGTGCTGTTGCGGATGCTGCCTCCTCCCGTCTTCGGGAGCCCGGAAAGTTTTTCGGTCCCGGGTTGGGTTTGGAAGCGCTTTCTGCGGCATCGGTGTTGCCTGAACCGGTATTGACGGCTGGTCTCCAGTTGGATGAAGCGGACATCAAAAAGGCTGCGGTCGACAGACATGGGCCAGCAGATGATGTGACAGCCCACCGAAACAACCTGGAGACAGAGCGTTCCCGCGCCCGTGCGTACCAGGCCTTGTTGTTGTTGGCGATTGGCGTCAGGCGCAGCACCGCAGGAAAGGCGCTGCTGGCCCGTTGGGCAGAAGAAGTGGATGATGATTTGGGCGCCGCCGCTTGGGCAGCGCTGGCGATGTATGGCGAACCCGTTGCATCAGCGAAGTTGGCCGCCCTTGCTGCATCAAAAGGCGACACCAGTCGGGTGGACCGCATGTTGTCCTTTGTCAGTCCGCCTGCCGCCAGCTTGAGTCCGAGAAAGGTGAGTAAGAATGATTCGACTCGTTGTAGCACCTGTGGACGCAACTCTTCCGAAGTTCAGTACATGATGGCAGGGAGCAAGGCCTTTGTGTGCGACCGTTGTGTCATCCGAATCGGTCAACATCGCAAAAGCTTGGAGTCTGCGGACAATGCCGTTTGTGACATGTGTGGTCGCACAGCATTCGAAGCGAGCGCGGTTTACAACTACAACGGTGTGCATATTTGTAGCGTATGCCTCGATTTGTCTTTGGGGCAGCTCGAGCGCGAAGAGGTTGATCGCTTCCTTTCCGCTTGGTGATTTTGCCTATTCTGTCGGCTGCGCAATGATCTGAGGTCTTCCGCCCTGGCATGATGCGCGTGCCAGATACGACTCAAATTCGAATTTGGGACTGTTGGCTTCATCGTGGCACGGAAGGCATGTTTTTTCGGAAATACTCGTGGCTGTGACCCGTCCATCTTGGGGGTGGCCCGCCATGGGTCCGTGACAGACTTCGCATTGTACGCCTTTGAATTTGCGGATGTTGCCGGCGGTGAGTTCTCCCAATCCTCCGGGTTTTCCAAATGCCGTTGTATGGCATCCAACACATTCTGGGTTTTGTGTTTCATTTCGTTCTACAAGCACCATCCAAGCTTTTGCGTGGCCCGTAAGGGTCCATCTTGCGAATTCATTGCTGTGGCAGTTCACGCAGGTTCCAGAAGAGCCGTATGTGGGTGTGTGAGGATCGATGGTTTCCGCACTTTTGGCTGCTTGCTTCAGGGTTTCCTTCTTGTATTTTTCGACATGAGTAGCGATCACTCCCTCTTGATCGAGTTCACTGCTCAAGGGAATGGTGTTGATAAGGCCTAAATTCCTTCCTCTCCCTTCGTCTTGCAGGGTGTCTTCTTGATTCTTTCGAACTCCGGCAAGTCTCGCCCTCCATGTGGGAGGGTCTGGGTGGAGCATCAAGGGAGCGTCGGGTGAAGAACCCAAGCGGATATGAGCGACTTGTAGATACCGTCCCCTGTCCGGAATTTCGACGATGGCTGCCTTTCCGTCTGCGGGTGATGGGTCGTCATATGAGTCTCCACGGGTCGTAAAAAAAGCGGAGATGCCCGACACTTGATCGCGTATGTCAGCGATATCTTGGTCGTTAATGGAGCCAACCGCGATCACCAGATCGAGGTTTTCGGGGAGTTGAGTCAACGCATCATTGATGGCGTCCACTGCTGGGCGCATCACAACCCCGCTATCTGAGGGTGGTTCTGCGCTGAGACCAATCACACCGATTTGTACCCCTTCTTTTTTCAACACCGAGAATGGTGGGAAGAGGAGTTTTCCTTCACTGTTGGTCCATGTGGCACTGATTCTGGGTGGTGCGCGAACGGTTTTTATTTGGTTTGCAGGAAGTGCAATTAGGTCACTGGGGCCAGGCACCCACAGTTCAACTCCAGCCAGTAAACTTAGCTCCAAGGTTTCCTTTGCCCGTCGAGCCATATTGTCGGCTCGTTCCGTGGCAAACCCTTTAAGGAGAAGGTCTCCTGCATCGATATGAAAGATGGGGGTCGGTCCTGTGTCGGCCAACCGACCTAGCTGTGTGGTGCGCCGTTCGAACCCTCCAAATGGGAGCGTGGGGCATCCACAGGGTTCGATTTCTCCTCGCACCTCTCCAACCAAAGCAATGGTGATGTCTTGGGGAGATCGGTTGTCCGATCGAGGAAGAGATTCAGGTGTGATTTTGTCTGGGAGCGGAGGAAGATCCTTGATTTGAGTGATCTCCGATTCCTTCATTTCTGCACACCCGATTGCACCCACAAACAAGTGTCCCATCAATAGGACCATGGCTGTGTTGGGAGGCTTGAAGTTCATCGACTTGAGCAGTGTAGCTGGCGCGGTAGAAGGTCAGGCATGTTTCATGCGTCTTTTGTGTATACTTGCCCAGCCTAATCTTGAAGGCAATGAGGGAGTCTCATGGACCATTCGCCAAACTTGAGTCCAGAACATTTGGTTGTTTCAGGCTGGGATGTATTCAAACGAGTTCCCATCTTGTGCATGGGTATGGCGGTTGTCGCTGGCTTTTTCAATGGCGGTGGCGGTGGCGGCGGTGGCAGTACAGGAAATGACAAGATTGATCTGATTTTGCTTGTGGTCATGTTGGGGCTCGGGTGCTTGAGCTTGATTGTGGGTCCTCCACTCAAAGGTGGAATGCAGTTGGCTTTTGCCCGTTTGCTTCGCGGAGACACCACGGTGACTTTTGGCGACATGTTCAAGGCCTTTTCTGATGGTCAGCGATTCTTGAACCTTGTGTTGGCAAACTTTATTTTGGTTGGCATTTTCCTGGTTGGGTTTTGCTTGTGCATTGTTCCAGGTGTGATTGCCCTTTGTGGTTTGTTCCCAACGTATTTGTTGATCATGGAAGATGATCTGGATGCAGTGGAAGCCATCAAAAAAGCATGGGCCATGACGGATGGCCATAAAGGAGAGATTTTCCTTTATGGCGTGGTTGCATTCTTCCTGAACTTGGCGGGGTTTCTCGCGTGCTGTATCGGTATCTTTGTGTCGGCCCCTGTTGCAGAACTGGGCTGGGTGAAGATGTATATGGAGTTGCGCGGCCCAGATGATGAAGAAGACTTTGCGACCGAAGAAGATGTTGTCTATCCATCAGATGATCTGATTCTAGAAGATCCCCTCACATAAACAGATCAAGCTTCACTTTTCTCTGTTGCCGGCTTGGGGAGCCTGTCAAGAAGCTGTCCAGTCCCATGGGTGATGTTTACGAATACCCCCCATTGCGTCCACCATGGGTGTGTTGAGTTCACAACGAAGCGGTTGTGGCGGTGTAGGAGTCCTTCATGATTGGCTTTTGGTTGCTCTCTCTCCCTGCAATGGCATTGCAACCGCATCCGTCGGTTTTTATCGGTCAGGAGCCAGTCCGGATTCGTCGCTATCACATCGAGCAACAATCTCGAAATCGCCGAGCGGACCGCTGGCAGGGATTTGTGCAGGGTGAAGGTGTGGGCTGGAATGCTCGCTTTGATGAACGGACGGGTGGAGCGCATAGAGCGTGGGGGCCTGGAATTGAACTCGGTCCGTTGGAGGATTTGAACCAAGTCGAAGCCGCACTACGGGCTTTCTTCATCAATCATCCGGACTTGGTGGGAATCGATATGGACCAGCTGGTCATGGGCCGGTCTGGATACGTTGAATCAACAGACACTTGGTTGGTTCAGTTTGAGCAAGTCTTGCCTGGTTCAGCAGCGACCTTATGGCGTTCTGGTTTGATGGCGAGAATCAAGCACGGAAAGCTCATTATGTTCGGTGTTGAAACGCATCCAGATGTGGTCGGAATGAGCAGTGAGCCTTCTGTGAGTGCTGTGGATGCACAGGGGGCAGCTACGCGACACGGTCCGGCAGGCAACTCCAAACACACGGATGTTTCATCTACACTCATGGTGCTGCCCATAGAAGAGGCTGGCGCCCTGAAATATCCGCTGGTTTGGGAGGTTCGGTCCAAGACGGAGAGTCCAAAGGGCCATTGGGTGGGGTTTGTGGATGCGCATACCGGAACGCTCATTCATGTGTACAACGAAGTTCGTTTTTCATCTGGAACCATGTACGGAGTTCACGACGAGCGGACGGTAAATGGGGACATGGCAACCTCTCCGCTGCAATGGATGCGCATTCAAACCGATGGTGAGACCACCTTTACCGACGAAAATGGTGAGTGGTCTTTGTCTTCTGATGGCGACGTCGAAGGCGATTTGGTCGGAGATTTTTTACGGGTTCACAATGAAAACGGGTCGGATGCCAATTGGTACGATTTGGGCGGGGATGTCACCATTACTGACGACGACGCCACACAGGCTGAGATCGACACATATGTCTTTCAGTCCCAAGTGCGAGAGTGGGCGTTGCGCTATGTGCCGGACTTGTCGATCATCTACTCACGGCTTGATGCGTTCGTAAATGAGAACGATAACTGCAATGCTTATTTTGATGGTGACATTCACTTTATGCGTGCGGGTTCAGGCTGTAATAATTCAGGCCGTATTGCCGATGTGAACTACCACGAGTGGGGCCACGCATTCCACTATTACAACCTGGTTTCAGGTGATTTTGATGGCTCAATATCTGAAGGTATTGGGGACGTTGTTTCGGCGCTGAATACGGGTGACTCGGTCATTGCCCCCAACTTTTATTCCAGTGGTGGTGGTATTCGAGAGATTTCTACGAACCGCGTGTACCCGGATGATTGGGTGAACCAAGTCCATACCGACGGATTGATTTTCGGCGGTGCAGTCTGGGATTTGTGGAATCGTCTTGAAGAAGACATGAGCGAAGACGAGGCGTATGACACGGTCAGTACCTTACTGGTTGAAGCCACGCGTGCAGGACCAGACATTCCAGACTCATTTGATGAATTCATCGTGGCCGATGATGACAATGGCGATTTGTCCGATGGAACACCCAATGCGTGTGCGATCATCGAAGCATTTAGCGTTCACGGTTTGGGGCCGGGTGGAAATGGCTCTTTAATGACCCTTGTGCATGAGCCGGTAGAGGCACAGCCTGCCGATAGCGATGTAGTCATCGATATGGAAGCCATCAATATGGCGCCTGGTTGTGTGGATGCGAATGTGGATGGAGCAAAGGTTCACTACAGCATCGATGGCGGAGATTCATGGGACAGTGTGCCGATGGATGGAGAAGAAACATCGCTTTCTGGTGTGATTCCGGGGCAAACTGCCGGAACCACAGTCTCATATTTCTTGGAACTTGATTCAGGTGACACCGGCACGGCATTGGCCCCCAGCGGGGGAGACATCAACCCTTTTACTTTCTACGTAGGTTCGTTGGTCGAACTGTACTGTGAGTCGTTTGAGGATTCGGATGGAGACTATACCCATGCACTGCTTTCTGGTACGCCCGATGAGGGTGCCGATGACTGGATGTGGGGAACCCCCACAGGTATGGCTGGCGATCCAGACTTTGCTTTCTCCGGCGACAGGATCTGGGGGAATGATTTGGGCGGTGGAGAATACAATGGGGAGTATCAGAACGATAAACACAACCGTTTGACGTCCACTGAAATCGATGTCGGTGACTACACCGAGTTGGTTGTCCAGTACAGGCGCTGGCTTGGTGTTGAAGATGGCTACTACGACCAAGCCAATATTCTGGCGAACGAGGAGGTCGTTTGGTCGAACCATGCTTCGATTCGCTCCATTGGTGATGAACACACACAGGACAAGCAGTGGGTGAATCATGTGGTCGCATTTTCTGCAGACGATTCGGGTTCACTCCAACTTGGGTGGGAGATCATCAGTGATCGTGGCTTGAGTATGGGCGGTTGGAATATCGATGATGTTTGTGTTTATGGAGTGACCGCAGAGCCGCCTGAAGAGACGAATCCTGATGAAACTACGGACGATGAGTCCACTGTTGCCGCAGCTGATGGTGGAATCGTTTCGGAAGGAAAACTCACAGGGTGTGCATGTTCAGCCGGCGCCAAATCGGCCCCGATTGGATGGTTGGGCTTGATGTTGACAGGTTTGGTGGCAGCAATCCGTCGTCGGGAAAGATAGACTTCGCGAGTGATTCTTTCATTGCTCGCTTTTGTCCTCCATCTCCCGGTGGCTGATGCTGCACGTGTTCCAGCNGACTACCGTGCAGTGTTGGGGTCGGATCTTGCAACAGAAGTTTCGCTTTTGAATCAGTCAGGTCGCTATCGTGATGCCATAAAGCTGGCGGGCCGTATGCGCCGTTCGGTGGGGCGCTTGCCTTCGGTTTCTTACGAGGCTGGATACGCCCATTACCAGTTGGGAGAAATGGAAGCTGCAGTCCGTCATTATGATGCTGCGATTCTTAATGATCCTCGTTTGGCCATGGCATATTACGATCGGGGAGAAATCCATCTGACGGAGGGTCGGTTGATTCAAGCGCAATCCGACTTTGAGCGTGTGGTAGAACTTCAACCAAAGCATTGGGTGGGTCATTTCCGGTTGGCACATATGGCTGGATTAACGGAGAATGCAACTCTTTTTGAGACTCACCTTATGGCCGCGATAAGTGCTGGATTCTCGTTCAATAGTGTATTGAACGATCCGGATTGGAAACGATTTACCATGCATGCCGAACTTCAACATGTGCTGAGAAAAATCATCGTATTGTACGGCAATGATGATCTTCTCCAATGGTTGGGTGACCACCCATGATTCGACGGGGATTGCTTGGCCTTTTGGGTTTGATGTTCGTTGGTGGCTCTGTTGCGCAGGCCACACCCATGGGGATCGGTGTTGGAGCGGTACTTGGGGAACCCTTGGGTTTTACAGTGGGCTATCGTTGGGAAGAAAACATGGCGGTTCAAGTCGTGAACGGGTGGAGTGTTGGTGGAAAGGGGCTGCACCTTTCTGGCGATTTTTTGTACACGGTCACAGAAATCCCATCAGACGAAGGGATGGGGTTGAACTACCCGGTGTATATGGGTGCTGGAATCCGTATTCGCATGGCAGGGCCAGACACTCCTGCGTACGAGGCGAAGGGCAGTGTTGGTTTGCGATTTCCCATTGTGGCAGCCGTGACACCGGATCACATACCGCTTGAGGTATTCTTTGAAATGGTGCCAATTTGGATTCTGTTCCCTGAATCTCACCCTGGTTTTGATGGTGGAATAGGGGCGAGGGTCTATTTCTAGACCACCAGCATTGGGTTCGAATACAAAAAAGCCCGACTTAAAAGAGCCGGGCTTTTTGTTGAGAAAGTCAGAGACTTTAGTGCATGTCGCCTGCATCATCCTCTTCGTGGTCAGCCACGAGAGCTTCTGTTGTCAGGAGTAGTCCTGAAACTGAAGCGGCGTTTTGCAATGCAGCACGAGTCACCTTGGTTGGGTCCATTACGCCAGCGGCGATCAGGTCCTCATAGGTGTCGGTTCGGGCGTTGTACCCAAATCCAGCATCTCCATTCCGGACCTTCTCGAGCACGATGGATGGTTCACCACCAGCATTCGTTACGATTTGGCGCAGAGGAGCCTCGATGGCTGCTTTTACGATGTTTACACCGAACTGCTGTGTTTCGGAAACGGCAAGACCGTCGAGAACGCTGGCGGCACGAATCAACGCTACGCCACCACCANGAAGGATTCCTTCCTCGACAGCTGCACGGGTTGCGTGAAGGGCATCTTCAACGCGAGCCTTGCGCTCTTTCATTTCGATTTCGGTAGCAGCACCAACTCGAATCAAAGCCACACCGCCACTGAGTTTCGCAAGACGCTCTTGAAGCTTTTCACGATCGTAGTCGGATGTGGTGTGTTCGATTTGGTTGCGGATTTGGTTCATGCGGGCTTCGATGGCTTCGGTTTCCCCAGCACCATCGATGATGGTGGTGTTGTCCTTGGTGATCACCACGCGCTTGGCTGTACCCAGATCATCGAGTTCCAAGTTTTCAAGCTTGAGTCCCAACTCTTCAGCGATGAGCTTGCTTCCAGTCAATACAGCAAGGTCTTCCATCATTTGCTTACGACGGTCACCAAAGCCGGGTGCTTTTACAGCAGCGCATTGCAAAGTGCCGCGAAGCTTATTGACGACGAGTGTAGCGAGGGCTTCGCCTTCTACATCTTCAGCGATCACCAAGATGGGCTTGCGAGTCGTGTGGAGTTTCTCCAACAGTTTCATGAAGTCACGCATCGTGGAGATCTTCTTTTCGTGAATCACGATGTGAGGATCTTCCATGACGACTTCCATCCGCTCGGAATCAGTCACGAAGTATGGGCTGAGGTAGCCACGATCGAACTGCATACCATCGACAACCTTCAGTTCGGTTTCAAGGCCCTTGTTCTCTTCAACGCTGATGACGCCTTCTTTGCCCACTTTGTCCATGGCTTCAGAAATCATTTGGCCGATGTCTTCATCGCCATTTGCGCTGACAGTACCGACTTGTGTGATTTCCTTGGCATCCGTGATGGGGTTCGAAAGGTTGCCCAATTCGTCCACGATGGCGTCGACGGCCTTGTCGATGCCCCGCTTCAGTTCCATGGGGCTGTGTCCAGCAGCGACCAATTTCAGGCCTGTTTGGTAAATCGACTGAGCAAGAATGGTTGCTGTGGTTGTGCCGTCACCAGCGGTGTCAGAAGTTTTGGATGCAACCTCCTTGACCATTTGAGCGCCCATGTTGGCGAACTTGTCTTCAAGTTCGATTTCTTTGGCCACTGTGACACCGTCTTTGGTCACGACGGGCGCGCCCCAAGACTTTTCGATCACTACGTTCCGGCCCTTTGGCCCGAGGGTCACTTTTACGGCATTTGCGAGGGTATCAACACCATCCAAAACTTTGTTTCGGGCGTCGACGTCAAATAGGATTTCCTTTGCAGACATGATTGTCTTTCTCCTTGAAGGAGTCAGGTCGCAGTTGCGCCTGACACGGGAATTGGGGGAAACTAGCTTTCGATGATTCCGAGAATGTCATCTTCGCGAAGAATGAGTCTGTCTTCTCCATCGATCTTGACTTCGGTGCCGGCGTATTTGCCAAACAAAACACGGTCGCCAACTTGCACGGTCAGGGGAGTCATTTCGCCCTTGTCGCCTACGCGTCCGTTTCCGATGGCTCGCACAACGCCTTCAGCAGGCTTTTCTTTCGCTGTTTCTGGAAGAAACAGACCCGATGCAGTCTTGCTGGGTTCTACGGTGCGCTCGATAAGTACTCGATCAAACAGTGGTCGAATCATGGGGTGTATACCTTGTGTTCGGGTTTTGAAGCATTCCGGATGGACCGGTCTTTTTGGGTACATCCGCCCCCCGGCAGGTGGGTACCCACCACAGAATTTCGGGGACGAAAAACCGTGGAGTGGGCCGCTGTATCGTTCTATCTCTGACAGTCAAGTCAAGTTGGCCCCGAAATATCCGATGCTGACAGTAGACCTGTCCTACATTTTCTATCCATTTCAAGTTGAAGCCCGATCCAAAGAAGTCTCTCAGGAGCCCCAATGACTACACCGTTAGTGAGCCAACAGGACAATCTCTTTGATTTNTTTCATTCCGCAGTCGATACAGCGGTCCACTCTAAAGGTGCGAAAGTCAGCGAGGATGGTGTTTTTTATCTTTCGAACCTGCTGGTTGAGCGTGGCCGGGCTTCGGAAACGGTATTGCCCCAAACCTTGGTCGAACTTCAAATGCAAGCAAGAGAAGAAGGAGGGGCTGCGGCGGTGGGTGCCTGGAGAGAACTAGGAGATCGGGCCTTGTACATGTCAGGCTTCTTCCGGGCGAGTTTGCAGCGAAAAAATGTAAGCGTTGAATACTACCTTTCCATGGGATCAACGGCGTACCAGCAGTTGGCCACTGCGATGCGATGGTCGGGTGCTGGTGGTGGCTTTGAGCACATCTACGAGGAGTTGGCGGGACAGTTTGAAACCTGTTCGGCGATTTTGCAGCGAGTACGAGACGCGGTTCGGGCGCATTCGAATGCAGAAATATTGAAACTGTATGAGCAGTGGCTGTCTACAGGTGACCCTCTTGTTGCGGATCGCTTGTCTGAGTTGGGTGTGGTTCCCATGCGCCCAGGAGACTCGGAGGGTGGATGCTGAGTCAGATACAGACTCATTTAGAATCGATTTACCGAATCGAGGCTCCAAGTGTTTCCGAGTTCTTGATTGATGCCTCGCAGGTATTGGAAGTGCTGGGGAAAGATGTTCGTCAGGCAGATGAATGGGTATTGGTTCGAGAAGCAGAAGATGGTGTTGATTTGGCGGTTTTCATTGCTGAGGAGCATTTGAAGATGCTGCGGCAAGCCAATTCGCTTGCTCATGCAGCAGAAATCGCTTTTCCTTCCTTTTGTGCGGCCACAGAAGGGGTGAGTCATTTCTTGATGTTGGTCGAGCGCAGTCGCCGAACAGAACCTGTGAGTATGCTTGAATTAGAAGCGCAGGCAGAGGTCGATAAGTTCGTTTGTGCCACACTTCATCACCCCAGCCGCAGCGAAGAGTGGTGGCGTCGGCTTTTTCGGGAAACATCATTGGCCGAAGGCTTGGATGTGGAAGAAATGGAGCGCTACGAAGAGGCAGGTCGTTTGGCAGCGGCATTTTGCGGTGCGTTGACTGAGGAACCCCATGTGGACGCTTTTTTGCGTACTTTGCGATCATTTTGGCGTAAATCTGGGGCGCTACGGCTTGAACACATGAGGCGTTTGGCAGCATAGCCGTCGCTGCTTTTCTGCTGAACTTAGTTTTGCGATCAGACGTACAGGGACGCTGTTCGACCATGACATGGTTCACGAAGTTGGCCGCTTGATGTGGCCTCTCGGTGTTCTGAGGACGCAAGACAGCCGATCTGTCCCTCGTTTATGGCCTTGACTTTCCATTGTTGACCCGATAGCCGCGGGTGTTGAAATGCCGTGCGTACAGCACGAGCATGGTGTCCAAATATTTTGGAGGTCCAAATGGCCCGCATCACGGTCGAAGACTGTCTCGAAAACATCCCAAATCGCTTTTCACTCATTCTGGTCGCTTCAGAGCGTGCGAAGCAACTCCTNAAGGGAGAGGAAATCCTCATCAGCGATGATCGCTCAAACAAAGAGGTGGTCACAGCACTGCGTGAAATCGCAGCGGACATGGTCCGTGCTGACTTGAGCCAGTTCGATGAGAACGAGAGCTTGCGTACATTTGCGGGTCCGACAACGCACGAGGAACTTCCACCAGCGATGGATGATCTGCCTCCAGCGGCGGACGATGATCTGCCTCCAGCGGCGGACGATGATCTGCCTCCAGCGGCAGATGACGAACTTCCTCCAGCGGCGGACGATGAATTGTCGTTGGCTGTCGATATCAATGACGAAGCCGTAGTAGAGGCGTAGGAGTCGACATGAGCATCACCAAGGAAATGGATATTCGCGTCGTAGAACGCAACATCAGTGCAGGTAAAGTAGATCGTAAAGAGTACAACGCCTACCTTGAGAGTCTGGAAGATTGTGCTGAGTTGTGCGAAGAGACCGAAACTGAAATGGTCATGCACCTCAAGGATGATGAGACCGAGGCTGAAGGGCCGTCAGCGAAATAGGAGGCCCGAATGGCCCGCACGATTCGCGCTGCGCGTGGCACCAAGTTGAGTTGTCGCGGCTGGGTTCAAGAGGCCGCTCTACGTATGCTTTGCAACAACCTCGACCCCGAGGTGGCAGAAGCTCCTGAATCTTTGGTTGTTTACGGAGGTTCGGGCAAGGCAGCGCGCAGTTGGGATGCTTTTGATTCTATTTGTCGCGCTTTGACGACTTTAGAGAATGATGAGACCTTATTGATTCAGTCTGGCAAGCCGGTTGGAATTGCCAAGACCCATGAGGATGCCCCACGGGTATTGATTGCCAATTCCAACTTGGTTGGAAAATGGGCCAATTGGGACCACTTTCGGGAACTGGAAAAGAAGGGTCTGATGATGTACGGCCAAATGACGGCCGGTTCATGGATTTACATTGGTACCNAAGGAATCCTTCAAGGTACGTATGAAACCTTTGCTGAAGCTGGACGCCAGCATTTTGGCACTGACGATCTGACGGGTCGTTTGGTGGTGACAGGTGGTTTGGGTGGCATGGGCGGCGCACAGCCGTTGGCCGCAACCATGAACAACGGTACTTTCCTTGGGTTTGATGTTGATCCTGAACGAGTCCAGCGTCGATTAGAGCATCGCTATTTGGATGAAATCGCAGATTCTATAGATGCGGGTATTGATCAGGCGATTCGTTACCGCGAACAAGGGATTGGGAAATCCATCGGTGTGGTAGCGAATGCTGCGGTTGGTTTGGAACGGATGATTGAGCGTGGAGTGGTTCCAGATCTCCTTACCGATCAAACATCCGCCCACGATCCNCTCTTGGGCTATGTGCCGCGCGAGATGAGCCTGGCACAAGCGGATGAATTGCGAGCAAAAGATACGGACGTCTACATTGAAAAAAGCCGAAGCACCATGGCTGATCACGTACGTGCGATGCTCAAACTTCAAGAACTCGGCGCACACACTTTTGATTATGGAAACAATCTGCGTGCCGAGGCCGAAGAGGGTGGGGTCAGCAACGCGTTTGATTTTCCAGGTTTTGTGCCTGCATATATTCGGCCCCTGTTTTGCGAAGGCAAGGGTCCTTTCCGTTGGGTTGCGTTGTCCGGTGACCCTGAAGACATTTACACCACGGATCGCGTGATTGCCGAATTGTTCCCGGAAGACAAAGCGCTTCACCGGTGGCTGAAGATGGCACGTGAGCGTGTCCACTTCCAAGGCTTACCCAGTCGTATTTGCTGGCTTGGTTATGGTGAACGACAAAAGGCAGGACTCGCGTTCAATGAGTTGGTTCGGACAGGAAAAGTGTCCGCGCCCATTGTTATTGGCCGAGATCATTTGGATTGTGGTTCAGTCGCTTCTCCAAACCGCGAGACTGAAGGCATGATTGATGGTTCTGATGCCGTGGCGGATTGGCCGATTTTGAATGCAATGCTGAATGCGGTCAATGGTGCAAGTTGGGTCAGTTACCATCATGGTGGGGGCGTTGGGATGGGCTACAGTCTACACGCGGGCCAGGTCATCCTTGCGGACGGAACCGATGCTGCAGCTGCCCGACTAGAACGGGTTCTCACAGGAGATCCCGCGATGGGAGTCTTCCGTCATGTTGATGCTGGATATGAACGCGCCCAGACCGTGGCCAATGAGCGCGGCGTGCGCATTCCCGGTTTTAACTGCTGAATTATTGTTCTTCGAGAATCTCGAGAACATATCTGCGCTTTCGTTTTCCACCGATTGCATGTACCAATCTGCGAATGGCATCTGCGTGTACACCACGCTTACCTATCACTTTGCCTACGTCGCTTGGTGCAACCGTTAATTCCAGAACACACGACTGCGTCCCTTGAATTTCATTGCATTGGACCTGTTCGGGATTGTCCACCAATGCCTTCACGATCTCTTCGATCAATTCACGCACTTCCATATTGCTACCGCTCCTACTCTACCGCTGGCACGCGTGTGCGCGCCTAGAAACCCACCTTCTACACCGGACAGCATCGTTGCTGCGTAGCATTCCGTCAACTCCTGACTGTTGGAACACCACAATCTGAACCNGGTTCCAGACTTTTTTCATCCACATGAAAGAAAGTTTGATGACATACGTCTTTAGGTGGGAATACTTTTTAATACAGAGGGGTTGAAGCCATGTCAGAAGACAGGAGAAACCAGATGCCAGCTAGCCTGCGCCTTGTCAGTCCGGACCAAGCTACGTCTTGGAGCGAAGACGACATCAAGCAACTATTCGCCACAAATCCGAGGGCGGCGATGGAGATGACCATCCAAAAATATAGGGAACCCCTATATTTTCACGCACGGTACATCGTGAAGGACCACCAAGAGGCCTACGATCTTGTGCAAGAGGTGTTTATCAAAGCCATGCGCGAACAGCGGTTCTTCAATGAAGANTTCAAAATTAAGGCGTGGCTGTATCGAGTGACTTCCAACCTCTGCTTCAACCAGCTCCGAAATCGAAAACGCCGCGGTGCGATTTTGGACACAATGATGAAGCCAGAAGCGCTGGTTGCAGATCAGGTAGAAACAGTTTTCGCTGCAGAGCGAAAAGAAGAAGTGATGGGCGCGCTTGCTGAGTTGAGCGACGACCATAGAGATATTTTGGTTTTGCGATACTATGATGATCTCTCATATGCGGAGATTGCGGACGTGTTGCAAGTCAAACTGGGTACAGTGATGTCACGATTGTCACGGGCGCGCATGCGTTTGCTGGACGTCATGAAAGACGGTGAACTCGTCAACTGAGGATGTTCATGGACTGCATGATGGTAAATATACGGGTCGCCGCCTATATCGATGGCGAGTTGGCTCCCGCTGAAAGTGAGCAAGTGGCGACGCATTTGGAAAAATGTTCGGACTGTGCGGCACTTGTCGTTTCGTTGCAGGAACAGTGTTTCGAAAAGTTTTCTGCGGAGCAGAAGTCGGACATTTGTGGTGACAAAGATTTTTGGGGTTGCATGGATGGTGTGCTGAATGCACACATGGACCAAATGGTGGTCGCAGCAACCACTGTTCGGGGGCCGTGGTATTCCCAGAAAGTGGGGGTACCCATGCCGATGATGGTCGCCTATGCAGCAGCCATGCTTTTGGCGGTGGCTTGGGGCGTACAACAACTTGATAGAGCGCACTCTGCTGAAATGGCTGCAGATCATTTGGGACAACAAATCGAGCAAGAGCGTCGACTTGCTGCACAGCCGCAAACGGCTCCAACCGGGGGTAATGCGGCATACAAGGTTGTCACCTACACCCCTCAACGTGGAACTTTTTAATCGTTCATGTGGTGTTTGTTTGTTGCATTGGTGGCTGTGCCGCCCGGAAGTGCTGCCGAGGATGTGGCAGGACTGGAAACGGTACTAAACGACATTAAGGAGCGGTTTCCTTCGGAAGTCGCATCGGATGCAGTCTATCGGGCAGCACTTGAGGGTGTAGCTGCACACTTGGGTGAGATTATGGGGATCGATGATAATCGAGTCTTCACAACGGAAGAGCAGCAGGCGCAAGATGCTTGGATGCGCGGTCATCGAGTTGGTATTGGGGCTGAATTTTCGATTCTAACTGGGCGGGGTCTTGTCATTACCGAGGTGTTTGACGAGGGTCCTGCGCAGCAAGCAGGACTGCAGCCAGGCGATCTGGTGGTTTCTATGGACGATCACCCGCTGACAGGGTTGGGTCGCATGGCCATTCATGCCCGAACCCGAAGATTGAATTCAGAGCAAACAGTTTTTGATGTTCGTCGAGATGACACGGCCATTCACAGATTGAATGTTCAGCGTGGCGATTACACATTGCCAGCGGTTCGAATGGGTCGTGAAAATACAAATGCGACGGTAGCTCGCGTTCCTTTTTTCGGTGTTGGTACAGCGAAAGCCTTGGCTCAGTTTTTGTCTGAGGAAGTAGAAACAGACGCTGTGGTTCTGGATTTACGTGACAATAGTGGTGGTTGTTTGGAAGAAGCAGTGGACGCTGCCGATCTCTTTTTGGATCAGGGTTCTATTGTCGTTCAAAAGGGCAAGGATCGGTCCGCAATGGTGCCAGTAACGGCAGCGAACCCCACGCATTGGGCGCGCAATGTTGTGGTTTTGGTGAATCAGGGGACTCGGGGAGTAGCAGAAGCTTTTGCTGCTGCGCTTCAAGACAATGGCCGAGCGGTGGTTGTTGGTACCCGTACCGGAGGACGAGCGGTGGATACCAGTGTGTATCCAGCGGGACGAGGGCTTGTTCTTCAAGTGGCTGACATTCATTTGGCGTCGCCGAGTGGTAAAAGTTGGGCGCTTCAAGGTTTGGTTCCCAATGTGGTCGTAGAGTCGGATGGGCTGACGGTTCCCGTCGGTCGTCGAATAATTCCGCCTGATCTACAGAGAGAGACGGCCATTCGTTTGATTTCTACGGGGGTCTCTCGTTGATAGAGGCATGGGGCATCCATTAGGGTGGAAGACACCGGAGGCCCTTTTTGGAACACGCCAGCGGCGAAACTGGACGAGCGATCGACGCCATACGAGCTCGCATTACGGCAGGCGATACAGGGTGTATGCGCATTCATGTGCCGGCCAGGGGCGGGTGTGATGTTTATTTGATGGAGGGNGAACTGATAGCGACCTCTTGCAGCACGGATGCGAACACGATCATGGATAGGATGTTGGCTCGCGGTCGAGTTGATGTTGCTGCAGTCAACAAGGTGAAGGCGAAAACGGAAGCTTCGCTTTTATCCATTGATGATTTACGAACGGTTGCTGACGAAGCGCTGATTGGCCGTTTGATGAGCGGTCGGTTCAGAGACAACCTTGTGTTTCACTTGTTTGATGCGGGTCGATTCGACTTCCAAGCCATGAACACCATCATGATGCCCTATCTACAGATCGGTCACGATTCGGCGGGATTGTTGAGAGAATTGGAGGTGGTTCATCAGCAAATTGCTCCATGGCTTGAACGGGTGCGTGAACGGGTCATGACGTGGGGGAGCCATACGCCATCGACACCACAACAAAGACATATACAGGCTTTATGTACTTCTGGGCTTCGACTCGATCGGCTTGTGATGACCAGCCCGTTCTTTCCTGCACAAACGTTGGTTTTGGTTGCACAAATGGTCGACAACGGCAGTCTGATAGCGGCCGAAGTTGATTCTGGCTTGGGTCCTGCTCCTGGCTCGATCAGTCATGCCGTCAAGCAGGCGGCTGCGGAACAAGCAAGAAGACGGGACGTTCAGCGAGATCGAGACGCACAAGGGTTGAAAGTGGCACCGATCACAGGCGTTGGTGACTTAGCGGCATTTGCAGATCATGAAACCAAGCAAAGAGGATTGGGGCAGGGAGAGTTTTCAGGAACTCCGATACAGAAAGATCGAGTCGATCTCAGCGCTCCGCCTCGGAAAAAGCCAGGTCTCCGTTTCGGAAGCCCTTTGTTGTCTAGCCAAGACATTGCGAGAAAAGTGGGCGTTTGCAATGAGGTCCTGACGGCGATGGTTGAGGTTTGGGATGATCAGCATGGAACTGGTCAGGGCCAGCGGGTGGCGCAGTTGATTATTGATGCTGCGCCCCTGGACTATGCACCTCTGTTTCGGAAAATTCTGGTGGATGCTGCTGGAAGGATGGGTGCATCGGACATTTTGAGAAATGTCGAACGAAGACCTGAAGGAGAGCGACGCAACCTGGTCAATAAAGGGCTTGCTGATCTGATCGAACGATCCTTGGGGCGCAGCATTGAAGGCCTCGATGAAAATCGGCTTGATCAAATGCTGCAGCGTGTCGTGGGATACCGACAACGACTGGGTTTGTGATGGTTTGGGTTTGGTTGATCCTGGGTGTGTCTTGGGCGCAAGAGTCATCCATCAAGGTTGATCAAGAAAAAGCACCGATGGTTGATCTGGACATTGGTGTGATTCCTGATGATGTGGCAGATATTGCTCGCGCTGTGGCCAACAAACCCTTGGCTGTGCGAATGAAAGCCATCAGCGATGCTTTTTTGGGCGTGCCATATGTGGTGAACGGTAATGGGGAGGGGGTGGGTCCGGATACCGATCCTCCGGCGCGATACGATGTGTTTGATTGTTTGACTGTGATCGAAGAGGTTCTTGCTCTTGCGTACGCGGGCGATCCGGTCAGCGCTCCCATGTGGCGGAATGCGATTCGGTACCAGGATGGGGTACCGGCCTACCAAAACCGTCATCATTTTATGTTGGCAGAGTGGATTCCAGCCAACATTGCTGCGGGTTTTTTTGAGGACATCACGCATACGCTGGGTGAAACACACCGCGTCGAGAAAACGGTGACCAAAAGCACTTGGGCCAACTGGAGGGGTACCCGGTCTTTTGATATTCCCATCGATGATCTTCCGACAGGAACGTATGGAATCAATGTATTGTCGCTGGATGCGGCTTTACAAGCGGTGGATAAGATCCCTCCTGGTGCCATTATTTTGACCCTACGGCGTTCTGACTCCTGGCGTCCGATTATCGTAAAACATGTGGGCTTTATGGTTCCTTCGGATGTTCGGCCCACCATGCGTCATGCGACCATGATGTCGGGAGGCCAGGTCAAGGACCATTCATTGGTGTGGTATTTGAACCACGTTCGCTGGTACAAATATGCCATTGAGGGCATCACGGTCTTGATGCCTTTGGAGCAAGGCCCACGGCGAGTGCTAGTCGAAACAGGAGAGTAGTTCGCTACAGTCCACACCCTCTATTCGGGCCATGGCTTCGATACCGGGGCGAAGCATCGCACGGTGTTCTGTCTTGATTTGCGTGATGAACCACTGCTTGGCTGTTTCTGGATCGTCTTGAAGACGCGCTTGTAAGCTTGGAATTACGCGATTTGCCCAGGCTTCTTTATCTTCAATGCTGACCAAATCTGAAATTTCCAGCGCCCAGTCGGGGAGATGAATGTCTACACGTCGCAGCATTTCTTGAATGAACGAGCGTCCGATGTGTTGAGCCAGTCTTTGGAGCCGGTTTTGCTCCCCTTGCACAGGCGCGCCAGGGGTTCCCGATACCTCGACATAGACTTTGGATTTGGGTTCGGTTCCACTGGGCCGTAGGATGACCCGAGATCCATCTTCCAAGTGCCACACCAAAACGTCGCGGCTGGCCTTATCTGTATCGGAACGAAAGGGGCCAAATACACCGTCTAGTTGTTGGTGATCGGTGAATGAAGTGACCGGCACCCCAGCAATGTTGGTGGGTGGGTTTGATCGGAAAGACTGCTGGACTGCTTCGATACGGGCTCGCCCTTGAACCCCTTTCATGACCGTACTCAACAAGAGGTTGTATACAGCACCATGGGTGTTCATGAGATCATTGAGGGTATCGATTAATGTCCGGTCTTGAAGTTGTTCAACGCTGGCCAGTTCCGCCAATAATAGGGCGCCTCCGGCAGCGTCTTTGTCTCGAATCTCAGGGGTGACCAGCACACCATGACTTTCCTCTACACCGGCTGCTAAGCACTCAGGATCACCTTCAACGTGCAGGAACTTCCCCTTTCGTTCAAGCATGAAGAGTGCTTCTCCGATGTACTTGAAACCCACCAGCAAATGGTCGATTACGGTTGCGCCATGACTTTCGGCGATGCGGCTTACCAGACTGCTGGTGACTTCTGTTTTGATGATCAATGGTTGATGGTTTGAATGAGACTGGAGTGCGGCATGACAGACCAATGCTGCGATTTCATTGCCATTTAGTGTTTTCCATCCTTCTGTTCCCTTTACTGCGACCCCCAACCTGTCTGCGTCCGGATCGCAGCCCATTACCATAGAGGCTCCAACTTCATTTGCCGTCGCAATGGCGCGCGCTAGTGTTTCGGGTCGTTCGGGGTTGGGGACTCGAAATGGGACATTTGGAAAAGAACCATCGTAGCCGGCTTGGCTTGGTTCGATGGTGAGAGGGAACCCTGCGGCATTGAGAACATCTGCGACCGTGGTGTCAGCGGTCCCATGCAGTGGCGTAAAGACAATGTGGGTACTTCTGGCTTGGGGGTGTCGGCTAACGGCAAGGTTGGCCGCGATGTACTCTTTGTGTACTTCCGCTGGGATTTCACGCACCAGTCCGTTGGCTTGCGCCCTGTCCATAGACATCCGTTCGGTCGTTTCGACGGCTGCAATAAAGTCGGCGACCTCGCCATCGAATGGTGGGACCATTTGCCCACCGTGGCCATGATAGAACTTGCTACCATTGTCATCTGGAGGATTGTGGCTGGCCGAGATGACCAAGCCTGCGTCGGCGCTCAGAGCTCGTACCGCAAAGGACAATTCAGGAGTGCTGAGGATTTCGCCTACTGGAGGAAGGTACACGGTGATGTCATGGGCGGCGTACACTTCAGTCGCAATTTCGGCAAAATGTCTGCTGGTAATTCCACGTACGGGAGTGGTGGCATCAGGGACTAGGTTGCCACCCAAATCGTCGAATCGCCGGACGTCGTAGCCAATCACAACCGACAGTTGTTGATCACCGAGTTGGGCGCGAAGCCATGCAGCATGTCCCTGAATTGATGTGGCCAATGTCCAAGGGTTGAACCGATTGGGTCCGATGCCGACGGTTCCTCGGCGACCACCTGTTCCAAAGGGAAGGGTTCGATAGAAGCTGTCGACCAAAGTGCCCCACAGGCCTTCTTCTATTTGGGCCAGTATCTGTGAACGGTAGGCGTCGAAGCGTGAATCTGTGAGCCATGCTTGAAGATTGGAAAGCGCAGATTCCTGGATAACTGGAGATACGTCCAGTCCAGCAAATCCTACGCGGGCTGAGTCCAATATTTCGGAGGTCCCCATGACCATATTCCTCGGTGAATCTTACACATATCATTGGCGTGGCAGTCGCACCGTTCCACGTGGAACAAAGCGTTGCTATTCAACGAAATGGATGGCCAAAAATCGCTGGCTTTCTCCCACTTTTTCAGGGGTTGATGTCTGCTGTGTGCATGGAGTACATGTCCCTTCGCAGGATACCCAAGGCACTTCCGCCCAAGGCGTATCTTCATCGAGTGTGACAGGTTCAATGGCGCCAACACTCTCTTCATCAACAATATGATCGACTGCGATAGAGATTGGCCCTTGTTCAGGAAGCTGTGAGAACGCGAGCTTGCCGTGTCCCACAGTGGTTTCTTCGATGCGTACACCATCGATGCAAATACGAACTCGATCGGTATCTTGAACGTTTGCATGGGTGATGTCGAGCTGAAGGTCTGCATGCCGCCATGAAGGTTCGGCACAACTCATCGCCATCAATAAAATCAGCTGGCGAACCACGTCGCTTCGACCAAAGTCCATGGTGCAACGTCACCAGCGGGCTCAAACAAAGAGGTTCCGTACTCTGTTGCCCAGTGCCAAGTACCCACAAACGGTGCCGGATCGGAAGCTGAGCTTTCGACGACGATTCGTAGACAAGTCCAATCGTCACGCCAATCGTTTGGACAGTTTTCAGTTTTCTCAAAAGTGGTCGTGTAGTCGTCACCGCCCGCAGAGCTAAGCATGACATCGCCGGGTGCCATCTGGTACTCGGTCAGCTGTAGCGGAGGATCGAAGTTGACCCAACCATCCGTGATTGTATCGACGGCGGCACCGGTATCGTCTCCACCGGATGCTTCGCCTGTGTCGTCACCGTCATCGGCGACTTCAGCGGGTTCATTTTCTACGATGTATCCATGGATTTGGACCCCATCTGTAGAGTCTGAAGACCATTTGATTGCGTACAAAACACGGCTGGGTTCATCTTGCTTGTACCGAAGCGTGTGGACCCGTGTGGTGCCGACAACTTCAGGCTCGGCCTCCATATCGACTTCCAGCAGGTAGTCGTGTGCGGCATGTTTGTACTTCCATGTCCGAGTCCCATCGAGCGGAAAGCTCTCATAGGTGCGGTAGCCCGCATACTTGTATTCGGGGGGTTCACAACCGCCGATGGCGAGAGCGGATAAGGAAAGAAGAACTGAGCGCATTCGATACTCCAATGGAATCGAAAGGTAGCACGCTGCTTAATCACCCGCGAGTGTGAGTCCTTCCGTGATACGTCAGATTTCTCGGAGGACTTTATGACTGACTGCGTGATTTCTATCGATCAGGGCACCACAGGCACGACAGCGTTGTTGCTCGATCAGAACGTTTCTGTCGTTGCTTCTGCCAACGTGGAATTCCCCAACCATTACCCCAAACCTGGACATGTCGAACATGATGTTTCGGAGATTTGGACCAGCGTAGAGGCTGCAGTCACTGCCGCACTGGAACAGGCTGGAGATGTGAACATCTTGGCCATTGGGATCACCAACCAGCGAGAAACATGTTTGTTCTGGGACCGGGTGTCCGGCGAACCCATCCACCGGGCTTTGGTTTGGCAAGACAGACGAACTGCAGACTTATGCGCTGAGTTGAAGTCTGAGGGTAAAGAGGCCGATGTGCGTGCGCGTACAGGGCTACTGTTGGACCCATACTTTTCAGGAACAAAGGCAAAATGGCTTTTGGACAATGTGGAGGGGGCCCGCGCCCGTGCGGAAGCGGGTGAGTTGAATTTTGGCACCATTGATACTTGGCTCGCATGGAAATTGTGTGGTGCGCACGCGACCGACCCATCGAATGCATCTCGAACCCTTTTATTCAACATTTATGACATGGATTGGGACCCTGTATTGCTGGAATTGCTCGGCATACCGCGTGCCTCATTGCCAAGAATCTGCGACAACGCGGAAGTCTTGGGACACACCAAAGGGCTTGGCTTTTTGCCGGACGGCATTCCAGTTTCGGGTATGGCAGGCGATCAGCAAGCGGCTTTGTTTGGACAAGCCTGCTTCACGGAAGGGGCAGCCAAATGCACGTATGGAACCGGTGCGTTCATTCTCATGAATACCGGCAATAAGGCGGTGGCATCGGACCGTGGTTTGTTGACGACGGTGGGCTGGCGCCTCAACGGAGAGACCACCTATGCTTTGGAAGGCTCCGCATTTATTGCCGGTGCCGCCGTGCAGTGGTTGAGAGATGGTTTGGGTCTGATTTCTTCTGCAGAAGAAATAGAGGCATTGGCTGGTTCAGTTCCTGATTCGGGTGGCGTGGTTTTTGTTCCCGCCCTTGCAGGTCTTGGCGCTCCTCATTGGCGTCCCGATGCTCGGGGTTTGTTTACTGGGATTACGGGTGGAACAACCCGCGCTCACATTGCACGCGCGGTTTTGGAAGGCATGGCTCTGCAGATTTCAGACATTCTTGGGGCCATGGAACAGGACTCTTCAATCCGTTTGGCGGGACTCAAAGTCGATGGTGGCGCCGCAAGAAACAATCTGCTGATGCAGTATCAGGCGGATATTTTGCGAACCGCATGTGTTCGTCCAACTGTCCTTGAGACAACCGCATTGGGCTCTGCGTTCCTCGCTGGGCTGGGTGTAGGCTTTTGGGATTCACCGAAAGCTGTACAAGAATCTTGGACAGAGGACTCCACATTTGATCCTCAAATGAGCGATGATGATGTGCAGGGACACCTAGCCGCATGGGCCGCGGCGGTCGCCAAGGCCTGATCGGTAAAGGACCCCGGGGAGTGCGGGGAAATGATGAAAATAGCGGACACAGACGATCTGTTGACAGCCGTCGAGAGTATCCCGCTATTTCCTTTGCCAGGCGCTGTGTTTATTCCACACACCATGATGCCACTTCATGTGTTTGAAGAGCGCTATAGGAACCTCGTCAATGACGCCATTCAACATGATGGCTTCTTGGCGATCCCTCGTTTGCGGCCGGGTTGGGAATCCACATACGACGAACAGCCTCCGATTTACAGTGTTGCCGGTTTTGGAAAGATTATCCGTCATGAGTTGCTTGCCGACGGACGGGCCAACATTGTCATTTTGGGACTGGGACGCATTCGAATTCGAAGCGAATTGGCTACGGACTGTATGTACCGAATCGCGGAAGGTTTGTTGGTTTCCGATGTGTTTCCAGACCGGGGAGAGTCTGAATTGATGGCGCATGTACGACGCCTTCGAATGATGGTGGTTCAAGTGTGCGCTTCTCGCCCTCAGTGGGCTGAACGGGTCGAGCCACTGTTGAACAATCAAACGGATCCGGTCGCATTTGTGAATGCGTTGGCCCATTTGACCTTGCCTGATGTCGATGCGAGACAGCGCTATTTAGAGATTGATCGTGTTTTAGATCGCATCAGCACAGTGGAATCTGTTCTGGCGGGAGCGTTGACCTCCAGCGTGGTCCACGCCTAAGTTTACTTGCCGAACATGCCCAATTGACGCGTAGGTGCTTGGTATGGACGTGGAGCGCCGGCGATTGGCGATCCTTTCAGCCACCCATCAATCATGCGCAAAATGTAGGCCTTGTCTTCATCTGAATCCACGTAATGGATCTCGGATGTGTCGATCACGTACACAGGTGCTGCTGAATATCGAGCCCATAGCGCGTAGTATCGCTCTCTCAAGGAGTCTAGGTAAGACGCTTCAATGACCTGTTCGGCATCGATGGCGCGTCTTGCAATGCGGCTGCGGACCACTTCAGTGGGGGAGTCGAGAAACACCACAAACTCTGGTGTTTCAATGTTGCCTTCCAACAGGCTGCTGAATCGATCGTATAGATCCATTTCGTGGCCATGCAGGGTTTCTTCAGCGAACAGTCTGTCTTTTTCCCACAGATAGTCACTGACGATCAAATCGCTGAACAGATCGAGTTGACGAAGGTTCATTTGTTGGGAGAAGCGGCTGGCCAGATAGAACATTTGGGCCGGAAAAGCGAAGCGATCAGGGTCGCTGTAAAACGACGCCAAAAAAGGGTTGTCTTCGCAAGGTTCTAAGACCAGACGAGCATTTCTCTCAGCTTCAAGGATGCGACAGAGGGAGGTTTTCCCCACCCCAATCAAGCCCTCGATGACGATGAACTGCGCCATTGTGTTCCCCACGTATTTGTCTCCTATATGACCCACTGGATTTGGGCAGGGAAAAACAACGGTCGTTGCGTGATTGAAACGAAAAACAACCTTTTGAAGCAGATTGGCATCGTCCTTGCACTCTTGTTTGGTCGCATCAGGAGGTACCATGCAAGCAAGGATTCGTATTTGGCCCATCATTGGGATTTTCATGTTGGTTAGCGTCGCTTGGATTGCCCTTTCCGGGACAATGTTGGCACGCACTACATCACAAGAGTCATCTCTTGAAGGAAGCGTAGGCAGTTTATGGGGGAGACCTCAAACCCAGGCTTCACCCACATTTATTGTTCACTGGACGGTTCGATCTAAAAAAGAGACGGTTGTCTACAATTCGCAGACAAAGGCTCAAGAAAAGAAGACGGAATGGGTGGATGTTCCATATGAGCGGAAAGTCGAGCCGGTATCGGCGGATGTTCGTAGTGGCTTGGCTTTGGATGAACGACGCAAAGGGCTGGTTTGGTTTCCGCTGTACACAGTGGATTTTTCAGGTCGCTACATTGTGGACCCGATCAATCCTGAGTTGTTGGACAAAGCGGCCGAAAATGTAGAGTTTGAAATCGTGACTCGGTTGCCTTCAGGCGATGGAACCTACGATGGTTTTGAGTTGGAACTCAATGGAAAAGACATCTCTGTAAAGGCAGAGCGACAGAATGGTGCTCTTCGATATCGGTACGCGCTCGATAAAGAAAAGGGTGCAGATTTCATGTTCTCGTACGTGTCGAGAGGTGTGGCCGTTTGGAACTATCAACCGCTTTCCGTTTCACAGGAAGCGGGTTTAATCGAGAACTTTCAATTGCGGATGACCACGGATTTCCACGCCATTGATTTTCCTGGTGGAACCATGTCTCCATCGACCAAGGAACGGACGGATGAGGGGTGGATACTTAATTGGGCCTTTGATCGCATCATGACCGGGCAAAACATTGGAATGGTGATGCCACAACGTGTTCAGCCAGGACACTTGGGTGCCAAGTTGTCGGCTTCAGCGCCCATTTCTCTTGGTTTTTTTACAGTGGTTCTGTATGTCCTCAGCTTCCTTCGAGGTCACCGTATTCATCCGATTCACTACATGTTTATTGGTGCATCGTTCTTCTCATTCCACTTGCTGTTCGCGTATACGGCAGATCATTTGCCGGTCGAATGGGCCTTTGCTTTGGCCAGTGGAACGAGTGTAGTTTTGGTGGTCAGCTATCTGAGGTTGGTCATTTCGAGTCGATTTGCTTTTGGCCCTGTAGCCATTGCACAGATGATTTACGTGGTGGGTTTTAGTGTGGCCCATTTCTTTGAAGGCTTCACCGGACTTTCCATTACCGTATTGGGCATCACGACTTTGTTTTGGTTGATGCAGATCACGGGAAAGATTGACTGGTATGAAAAGACTGCTGGGCCGGGTCCGGATCTGTCGAATCCAGAGCTAGAAGCTACGCCCAGCTAAAGATGTGTAAACGACGAACGGCACCCATTTGGGTGCCGTTCGTTTGTCGACGAAAGCGGGTTTATGCGCCGGTGTCATCACCGTCTGCATCTGCATCTGCATCTGCATCTGCATCCGCATCTGTGTCCGCATCTGCATCTGCATCCGCATCCGCATCGGCGTCTGCATCGGCATCGGCGTCTGCAGGCGCACCCGTGTCATCGGCATCTGCATCCGCATCGGCGTCTGTGTCCGCATCTGCATCCGCATCGGCGTCTGCATCCGCATCGGCGTCTGCATCCGCATCGGAAGCGTCAATCGAACAAGGGGTTGAATCGTCTGGCACACCCTCTTCGTACATCACTCCACACCCAGCGGTTTCGACCTGCCATGTGTTGAACTCCATGTCTTCAAATCGAGGTGCGTTGTCTTGGGCCAAGTTGATGTCTGAACCACCATTGACCGTCAGGCTGTACTCCACATCATCTGCCGTGCAATCGCCATAGGAGAAGATGACGATTTCGTATGTCCCTTCATCCAAGCTGGACAGTTCGAGCGTTGGGCATTGGTATGTGGGTGGGGGGAATGTACAGTCGAATGAGTCATCGCCAAAGTGCGTTGTACATTCATCGCCATCGTTAATCCAAAAAGCAGGGTCGAAGGTGGTGTCAGCCGAAGTGGTGTCCACACTGATATCGATGTTTTCGCCATCTGCTGCAGTGAATTCCCAGACGTCCACGTACAGACCGTCGCAGGTTACGCTGTTGGTTCCGATGAGTTCACCATCCGCCTTTCCACTGGCCGAACCGTCGCTCAGTTCTGCACCACAGTCATCCATAAAGGTGGCATCTCCGTACTCTACGTTGGTACTTTCGTAGTTGAACGTCCAGTCGAACTCATTTCCATCGAGTGAGAAGCTGGAATCAAAGCTATTGTCATCGTAGTGGAAGTTGAACCAGTAGGGTCCCACATACTCAACACCGTAATAATCGTTGTATGCGCTGTACCCGATCTGTACGGAATTGTAGACCGTGTACTCGTAGTAGTAGCCAGCCACATACGCACTGTCTGAGTGGGTCAGAATGAAGTTGTAGCGGGTATCGTTATCCAACCATGAAAGGAATGGATTGTACTCGCAGTCGTCTGCAGTTTCGCCTTCCTCGATGAGTTCATTGTCCATCCGGAATGCGAAATTACAGTTTTCACACTCTCCGACGTACGCTTGGCCAGCCACGGCAATTATTCCGTCGCATTCAGGGGCAGCATTCATCGTGGACTTGTATTGCATGCGTCCTTCCAATTCCCAGCCTAAATATTCTGGTGGGTCGGCGTCGGCGTCGGCGTCGGCATCCGCATCCGCATCCGCATCCGCATCCGCATCCGCATCAGAGTCTTCAAAAGCGCTTCCGCTATCGCTGTCTTTGTCCCCATCATCACAGCCCAACAGAGTGATTGCGAAGAGAGGGGAGAGGAAGAAGAGTTTATACATGTGTGTACTCCATGAAATGTGCACTCAGTGGCATAGATATAGCATGAAGAAGTTTCGACTGTTTGAAGGGATTAAGGAAAGAGAATGAGATTACCGTTTGCCATCGCAACTTTCCTTGTAAGTTTATGTGGTTGTGGGTCAGAGGAAGCAACTCCCATTGCACCGCTTGATCCACACCCAGATATTTTTGTTGTGGTGATGGACACTGTTCGCGCAGATAAGCTTTCCATCTACGGGTATGACAAACCCACCTCCCCTCAACTGGATGCGGTTGCGGCTGCTGGGATCACCTTTGATGATGTGACGGCACCATCGAGTTGGACCTGGCCCAGTCATGCCTCTTTGTTTACCGGAGTAGACCCTTGGATTCATGGGGCTCACTGTTCTTCAACCACCGAAGGGGTTGGTGCTGATGAGGGGCATATGGGTTTGCTTCCGATGCGAAGCGACCTACCCACAATTGCAGAACGATTTCGTGACCAAGGGTATCGAACAGTCAGTTTGGCCTCCAACCGATTTCTCGATCCCAAATTGGGGTTGACCCGAGGTTTTGAAGTGGCCGAGGTTGTTCAAGACAATGTTCTGAGTGATCGGGTGTCTGAGATTCTGAATGATGGTGATGAGCGCCCCGTGTTCATGTTCGTCAATTTGCTGATTGCTCATGCTCCATGGGAAGTGTCTCCAGCGCCTTGGTCACAGCGACATAAGGAACGGTTGTCCAATCCGGATTTGGCCCCCGAATGGAGCCATGATTTCCTGATGAAGGAATCGGCAGGTATCGATCTGTATGAGGTACCAGAGGGTGCCAAATCCAATGGTTTCCGGATGCTTCAATCTGACCAACTCTCCATTCCTGAGTCGGACATGGAAATGGTGGAAGATCTGTATACAGGTGGTCTTGTTGCCGCTGACTATTTGTTGAATCGCATGCTTTCCCATTGGACTGCAAAAAAGCCTGAAGGGGTGGTTGCGATCACATCGGATCACGGAGAGTACTTGGGTGAACATGGTCTGTGGGAGCATGGGAAAACGGTGTATCCACAGGTGTTGAAAGTACCGTTATTGATTGCTGCACCCGGTCGTCTTCCCGCAAAGAAGCGTGTGCGAACACCCGTACAAATGCATGACCTTCACGATACGTTGATCGATTTGGCTGGGATTGATGGGCCGACGGAACGCTCTTTGGTGCCGATTACAGAAGGTAAGCCCAGGTCCGGTCCAATCCTTGCCAAAGCGTGGGCGAGTGCGGCGTGGAAAAATGAAGTTGGCGGTCGGTTTGCCCATGATTGGACCCTGTACAGAGATGACAGATATGCGCTGGTGTCGGCTTCGGACGGGACAAGACAGTTGTTCAATATGAAGTATGATCCACGCATGGTTCGTGATGTGGCAGCAGAAAAGCCAGACAAGTTGAAAGAGTTGTCCGACAAGTCGGATGCGGCGTTCCCAGAACACCAGTCCGCTTCATCACAAATAGAGGTTTCCGATGACGTGATCGAAGACCTAAAAGCGCTTGGCTATATCGATCGTTAGTCTTCTTCGAGCTGTCGAAAGACCCAATGAAGGAAGCGGAATGGCCAACGGCCTTCATCGGGTGTGAAACGAACGACCAAGCGGCCCGCCACTCCTTCCGTTTTTCCAGGGATGGGTGCGAGGCTAAATCGTTGACTGTGCTTGGACACGATTTCTACGATGCGTTCTCTGGGTACGGGCGAGTGTTCATCAAAATCGAGATCAACCCGAATTTGCTTCCAGCGAATGTGGGAGATGCCCAACAGTCTTGCCCGCACTTTCGCTTCGGCAGCCCACCCGAGATTGAGGACTTCTTCGGGGGGTTCACCATACCGGTTCTCCCATTCCGAAAGCACGGCCCGGACTTGATCGGTAGAACGGCACATTGCGAGCTGTCGATAGGCCGCCAAGCGTTCATCCAGTTCTGCAATCCACCCTTCGGGGAGCAACATCGGAACGGGGACTTCGATCTCGGGATCAATTCGTTTCCGGCTAAGGTCTCCGCGTGCTGTTGCAATCGCGTCTTCTAGCAGCTCTATATAGATATCGAAGCCGACCGATTGGATGTGTCCATGTTGGGCTTCCCCAAGCAGTGTGCCAGAACCGCGGACTTCAAGATCCCTGGTTGCGATGGCAAATCCTGCACCCAATTCTGTGTGTTCCTGTAAAGCCCGCAANCGCAACATCGCGNTTTTTGTGAGGGGTTTNTCTTCGGGAATCATCAGNGTGCAGTGCGCCCGAACATGCGAACGTCCAACGCGCCCACGCAGTTGGTACAACTGGGCCATACCCAACTCGTCCGCCCGGTTGACGATCATGGTGTTGACGCTCGGNATGTCGATGCCAGATTCGATAATGGTTGAACAGACAAGCATGTGTGTTTTGCGTTGAATGAAGTCCAGTAAGATNCCTTCAAGGCGGCTTTTGTCCATTTGACCGTGNGCAACAGCAATGGTGGCTTCGGGTATCAATTGTCTCAGATGGCGGGCCATCGACTCTATGCTTGCAACCCGNTTGTGGACGAAAAAGATCTGNCCCCCGCGGCCCAGTTCCGCCATGACATCTTCTCGGATTCGGTCATCATTGAANTTGGTGACCCGTGTTTGAACGGCCCTTCGGTCTGCAGGNGCCGTTGTNATGAGGCTGACTTTTCGCAGNCCAGAGAGCGCCATGTGAAGCGTTCTNGGAATCGGNGTGGCACTCATCGCAAGATAGTCCACAGGTCCTGTGGGTTGGGTGGACGTGAGTACTTTGAGTTTATGNTTTTGCCGAACGCCGAANCGGTGTTCTTCATCGACAACCACCAATCCAAGATGTTTGAAGCGNAGGTCTTGGGTCAACAGGGCNGTGGTTCCGATCANGATGTCGACTTTNCCCAATGCTGTGTCTTTCAGCACTCGGTTTCGTTCAGCAACAGACCGGAATCGACTGAGGAGTTCTATGCGAACCCCNGTGTCTTCGAAGCGTTTTCTGAAGGATTGTATGTGTTGAAATGAGAGTACNGTCGTGGGGCAGAGTAAAGCGACTTGATGNCCTTCCAACACAACGCGCATGGCTGCACGCATCGATACCTCTGTTTTACCAAAGCCCACATCACCCACCACCAGTCGGTCCATGGGAACGGCTTCTGCGAGNTCTCCCATGACTTCATCAATGGCTGCGGCNTGGTCGGGTGTTTCGATAAAGGGGAAGGTTTCGACGAACTGTTGGTACATCGGGCTTTGNCCGGTNTACGCATGCCCTGTCACCACCTGTCGCATCGCATGCATNTCCAGNAGNTCGTGGGCCATTCGCATGACCTGATCGCGAACCTTGGATTTTCTCTTGTTCCACGTTTCCCCACCCAGTTTGTCGAGTTTGGGGCGGACATCACCNGTGGCCCGATATCGATACAGTTCATCCAGCCTTGTCACAGGCAAGTAGAAGCGGTCACCACCCCGGTAGTGGACTTCAGCGAATTCTTGAACCAAACCGTCTAAATCGATGCGTTTGAGTCGCTCAAATCGACCCACACCATGTCGGACATGAACCACCAATTCGCCNACTTTCAGTTCATTGACACTGCCAAGNGTGGCTTCTTTCAGTGTTTTTCGTGGAAGCTCTTTNCGCTTTTTGGCACCAAATAGTTCGTCTGCTGTGATGATCGCGAGNGCGGCAGGAGGACAATGAAANCCTTGCGAGAGATCACCAATCCANAGACAGAGTTCGCCNGGNCCTNGAAAATCACCGGATTCAGTGAGGTTTGGGTGAAGGCCATGAGGCGCGAGCAATGCACTGATGCGTTCGGCTCGNGTTTTGGAGTCTGCGACCAATGCCACCTTCCANCCATCGTGCAGCCAGTCACTGATTTGTCCGACAGCGGGTGCAAGNTCGCCCTTCCCTACGTGAAGGCTGCGNTTGGACCTNGCACCAAGATCAGCGGGTTCGACACCATCTACACCCGTTGTGGCCACCTCTGTGAACGATTGGCCGTTTGCCAGTGCATCCTGTGCAGCGAGGACATTTGCGTANCGATCTTCGGGTCGAACACAGGGTCTGTCGACCATGCTGCGNCCAGACCAACGATCNTGTGTGGAAGCAGCGAANGCTGTGAGNCTATGTGTGACTTCATCGGGATCGATGGTGAATACNTGATCGACCAGTGTCCATACATCTGTGAGNGGGTGAAGTGCGGCGATGTAGTCTTCAGCGCCTGGAAACCACAGCCCTTCTCGAAGATCTTGAAGGATTTGTCGGCGAGTGGCATGTCCTCCTTCCATCTCGTTGACCACCGATTGAGTTTCGGTACTTAGNCGNTTGAGGGCGTGTTCGGTTGGCACGGCTTCTCGGNCCGGTGGGATGACGACGGTGGATACAGACTCTTGGCTTCGNTGTGTTTCGGGATCGAGNCTGCGAATGTCCTCAATCTCATCATCGAANAGTNCGATTCGAACAGGTGCTTCGGCNCCATTGGGCCACAGATCGATGACTGCTCCCCTGCTCGATAAGGTGCCAGGTTCCTNCACGCGCTGGGTGGACTGNTACCCATGAATGATCATGGTTTGTACGAAGGCNTCACGCTGAATGATTTCGCCTGCTGTGATNTGATGGGTGATGGTCGAAATTGCATCGACCCCCAGAACTTTATGAAGCAGACCGCGGGCGCAGGTCACCAAGACCCTGGGGCCGCCATGATTCAAGAACAAAGAGGTAAGNCTNCGCTGCTGGATCACATCGGGGTGTGGAGACAATCCATCGTAGGGTCGAACATCGTCGGGAGGCAATACGGATACGGGTACAGCGCCCGCAAAATGAAACCTTAATTCTAAGGCCATTCTGTTCGCTTCTGCTGGAGATGGCAGAACGACGAGCGTGGGCGATAAAACACGCTGTGCTATCGCCCAGGAGGCCGCACCGGCGGGAAGCCCTGCTATCGTGGGCGTATCCGGCCACGATGTTGCCAACTGTATGAGATTATAGGACACCTGTTAGGCCGAGTCCGATTTCCCTGGTTTCGCTTTCGTCCGGTCTTCGTAAAACATGTAGAAGGCCATGAAGAGCCAAATGTTGGCCATGAAAAGTATGGTTTTGAGTCCCGCAAGTGCGAACAAGGGTTCCGCCCAGCCCAACACCATCAGATCGGCGATGCTGATGACGCTTTGGACGAGGATCAGCGGTGCTGCAAGTGCGAAAATTCGACCCCGCCTGCCCCGGGTCAGCTTGGCCGAACGGGCCAAGGGCCACTCTTCATCTTCTAAGCACAGAATGGCGTCCACAAATGCGTACTGCAGCAAGAACAAAATCCCTACGAAACAGAAGCTCATTCCGATGTTGATGGCCAACCAAGTGATGGCATGCCATTTGAAAATCCGGGAATAGCGGGCAAGGGCAAAGTTGAAGGCTTTGTATAGAGTCGCCTTGCCTCCGTGCGTATGGGTTCGCACGGTGAAAATGGTCATGGCCACCACGATTGGACCCAAGAAGACTTCGGCGAGAAGGCGGACTGCTTCCCAACTCAGCATGATTTTGATGAACCCGGACTGATTCGCAGCAGCGCCAGCGTTCATCGGGATCTGAAACTGATTGAAGATCACAAGATCGATGGAAGCAATCAATGTTCCCATTACAGCAGCGATGGGAACAGCGACACCAAGATTGCTGAACAGCGCCTTGGTGGCTCGGATAGCGACAGAGAAAGTGGAAGACTGGTTTGCCATACGTGGCGTCTAACACCTGCTTCGTTGCGACGGGTTGCGATTGAATCTCACAATCGTATGTCTCAGCAAAAAAAATAGGTAAGTATCAGCGATAGAGCTTGGTTTTGGCGCAACCTCAATCAATCGGGTACGATTGATGTATGGGTAGTGTGGGATGAGCGAACAAGATGTCATCAACATCTCGAGCCGGATGTCGGCTTTGCCAGATTTGGCGTTGACACCCGGTCAGTTGGAGACCGTCAGACTAATTGTTCATGGTAATTCCGTGATCGATTGGAATCGGTCTAATTTCCAGACTGTCGAAGACGTTGAACGTTTTTTCCGACTGCACTTGTTGGACTTCAATGACCCTGAAGACCAGCGCCGCATACGTTTTGTGTATGGAGAAGCGGTCAACTATCTTGAAGAACATTTGGGTCTTCAGTTTCCAGAAGACCTTCGGCAACCCGATGATGTACGGGATGTCTTTGTGGTCGCAAGCCATACAGGTGGGTTTCGGCGACGGCAGATTCTTGCCTGTGTGATTTTGAAACTGATGCACGTCATCAATCATCTTGAGGCGGCTGAACTCAAGCACCAAACGCCACTGAGCGAGGCTGAACTGCTTGATTTAGCAGAGCGCAGGATTGTGGCGGCGGCAGACCAAATGCGGCGAGAAGGGTTTCCGCTGGTGGCTTTTTATGGAAGCCGGAAAACCCGAAATTCTACGATCACCAAGCTGATCGCAAAGAAGGAAAACACCGCTGCGACCATTTTCGACAAATTGCGCTTTCGCATCGTCACCGAAAAGAAAGAGCATGTATTGCCTGCCATCAATTGGCTGACCGAAAACCTCTTTCCATTCAATTATTTGATCCCTGGTGAGAGTCACAACAACTTGGTGCAACTCTCTGAAGTGCTGGCCAGGCCCGAATACCATGGGTTGTCCGAGACGATACAAGGTGGTCCATCGAAAGAAGATGGAAGGTTGAATCCGGAAAACAATCCCTTTTCTGGTGACAGTTACCGCATGGTGAACTTCATCGTGGACTTTCCGGTTCGCGTCGATCATCTGGTCAACGTCCGATATGGCGCACTGTTGGGACGAACGGCCATGGTATTGGTCGAATTTCAGGTGTTGGACAAGGAAACAGCAAAAGCGAACGAAGAAGGCGAAAATGCACACCAACTGTACAAGTCGCGGCAGCGAGCGATTGTCAGTTCACGCTTGCGCAAGGGCGCTCGGTACAAAAAGAAAAAGTGAGCTTGTCGTGACCGAAGGTCAGCGAATGGTGCTTCGCACTTCGTTCATTTCATGGTTGACGTAGTATTCGTCTTTGTCTGTGGTCAGCGTTTTGGGGTCGCCGTACGTCCAATGCTTGGTTCCGTGCCACGCTTTGTCATCGGATACCACGAAGGCGCCAGCACCCATGCCGACCAGTTGGTCACCTTGAAGAAAGAGCAAGACGTCATGTCCGGTGATCAATTGGATCTGTCCGTGTACAGTCAGGTCTTGTTCGGGAAGCATGGCGCCCGGCAAACGTACATCGATAACTGGTGCCGATTCGCCCCTTAATGTTTCGGATACGCGTACCGTGGCGACCGTCCATGCATTCTCATTGTTCCGAAGCGTTTGTGTGGTGAGAACTTTTCCCACCACGACACGATCGGCTTGGTTCGACAAGGTATCGAGATCCAAAGAAGGGGAGGCGCTTGCTGCGCCAAGGCTTAGAAGGGCTGCCAAAATCATGATTTCTCCACGCGTCTCCGCAGTGCAATCAAGGGAAGTAGTGTCATCCAATACAATCCCAGGCCTTTTCCTGGGGCAGTGGAGCATCCTACGGTCGTTTCTTCAGCAGCATTTTCAGATTCAGCGTACAGGTACAAAATGGCGTCAACATCGTCTTCATCGAGATCTCGCTTGAGGACCTCTCCCAGGGTGGAAGCGGGGTACATCGTTGCGGCTTCGACGGTGGGACTATGGTCCACACCCAAGGCGTGTCCAAACTCGTGAGACAAGGTGTTGAGAAGATCGTTGGAGTCCGCGCGGCCATCGGTCGACCAAGCATGGTCATCGGAGTTGATCGCCATGTCGAATCCGACGATGTCTCCTTGTGCTGTGGACCAGACATAGGTGAGACCCAAGAGGGCCGGGTCTTCTGTCCAATCTTCATCAAAGAAGATGGCATTGACACCATCATCGTAGCTGACACCACTCACCGAGGTCTTGCCGGTGTGCGAAAACTGCATCCCATTTTTGATGGATGTTCCCCATGAACGTGCAGCACCTGCAACCATAGAATCGATCGCCACTTCGGACAGGCCATGGTTGCCTGCGTAGTTGATCGCGTATTCGATGGACGAGGTTTCCCATTTCAGCTCGTAGCCGTGATCATTCACCCGGACCTGCCAGGCCTGGGCGTCGGGTGCGGCAATTGCGAGTAAAATGGCGAACAAAACGGCCTCCACGACTTGGATCGGAATGCTGTACTGACAGCTTGAGGCCTGTCGTTCGATTATGTCAAAATTAGCGATAAATAAAGGTGGGGATACACGGACTTTATGGAACCATCCCAACACGACATCGAACGAGTATGTACACAGTTGGAGTGCATAGAAGAGGATGCGAAGACGCTTCCATGGGCCGAAGAACGTCGATGGACGCGAGAGTCGCACATCTGGTTGGATGCCCGGGTCGTCACGGTTGATATGCACGATTTGAATGCGGCATTGGCCAAGAAAGTCATTGCCTTGGTGACAGACATCGCCCCCGAACTACAAATGGGCTGCATCGTTTTCGTGACTGGGTGGGGAAGGCATTCTGTGGGTTTACCCGTCCTTCCAGGCGTGGTTTCAGCGGCATTGGTCCGGCTGGAAAGGGGGCGCGGGTGGCGAATGCGTACCGTCGGTTCGGGTCGGTTTGTGTTGGTCGTCAACGAAGAAAGGACACCCGCAACCTACCGATCCAATATGCCCTTGGGAATTCGACTCTTTCTGTTCGCTTTTCTGGGCCTATTGGTGTGGGCGGCACCACCGGTAGGGATTGGACTGGTTGCCTGTGTCTTGGTGTGGATCGTCATGAGACTGAAGAACAAGTCGGATTCTGAATCAGTCTGACAGCATCACTTCATTGGCAGGTTCCCGCAGATTGTAGTGGCTCGCCATTGAACGTCCGTATGCCCCTGTGTTTCCGATCAACAGAACATCCCCCTCTTTGGCCGTCGCGATGCGCCTTGCGTGGCCCAATACGTCGCCAGTTTCACAAATCGGTCCGACAATGTGAGCCAGTTGACTTCGTGGCTCATCGATTCGAGAGAGGTTCACGATCGCATGGTACGCCCCGTAAAGGGCAGGCCGAATGAGTGAATTCATCCCTGCATTCACGCCGACATAGCTGATGTCACCCTTGGTTTTCAGTTGGGTCACGGTCGCGAGCAATACGCCTGCATGAGCGATGAGAAAGCGTCCTGGTTCAAGCCACAACTCAAAGTCAGGATGGGTTTTCTTAAAATCCAATAAAGAAGCATTGACCGCATCGAGATCGAGAGGCGATTGGTCGGGTTTTTCAGCAATTCCCAATCCGCCACCCAAGTCGAGATACCGCACCGCAGGAAACCGCTGTGCGACATTGGCCAGAAAGTGGGCTGTTTCCGCCCAGCCGTTCGGGGTGAGGATTCCCGAACCAGCGTGTGCGTGCAAACCGTCTACGGTGACACCAGCGGCTTCGACGGCTTTCACGACGGTATCGATTTCGTCGGGTGCAATACCAAACTTGGATTGAGATCCGGCAGTCCTCACGTGAGCGTGATGTCCACGGCCTTTGCCCGGATCGATACGCAGCAGGATCTTTTGTCCGCGAAATACTTCGGGCCAATGTGAGAGAGGGTGAAGGTTGTCGACGGTCACCAAAGCGCCATTCTCGAACCCGTGTCGATACTCTTCGGGTCCCGCAAAATTGGGAGTGAACAGCAGTCGTTCTGTTGGTAAATCGGGAAACAGGCTTCGAATGTGATCGATTTCACCCGGAGACACGCATTCAAAACCAATGTTTTGGGCGTGCAGTCGCGTCAATACGTCCGGATTGCTGTTGGCCTTGATCGCATAAAAACGGCGGTCGATGGCAGACATGGCATTGAGTCGCTTGGCTGCAGAGTCCACGCTGTGTGGATCAATGACGAAAACGGGGCTGTTGTTCCCTGCCAATGCGAGCAGTTCGGTTTGTCGTTCTTTCCACCAGTCGAGAAGTTGAGGTCTGCGTCCAGAAGCAGCATCGAACATCGAGTCCCATGTGGGACCCAAGATGGCCCCTTCAACTTGGGACCCAAACAGTTGTGCATGAAGGCGTGCGACCAAGCGGTCGGACTGATTCTCGTCGATCACAAAAGTGAGGTTGAGGTCTGAGGCCGCTTGAGTCAAAAGATGAATTTGTTGTTCTTCAAACAGGCCAAGAACACCGCCAAGTTTGTGCAGAATGGCTCTGATTTTTCGGCCGACCAGGCTGATGGATGCACATGGTCCGATCACCCGAGCCTCGCACAAGGGTGTCAGCTGTTGAATCAGGGTGTTTAAAGTGTCTTCGTCGGTGCTGTTGGCGGATGGATCCAGAGATACGGTGACATTTGTTTCACTCGTAGACACCAGATCGATGCTCAGCCCAAGCTGTTTAAAGATGGCGAAAGCATCGGCCAAGAAACCGACTGTTTGCCACATACCCACGGTTTCCATGCTCACAAGCATCACGCCACGGCGGGCCGATATGGCCTTTACACCCGGCTGAGCAGCAGCTCCGCTGCTGCGAATCGTTGTGCCATCTAAGTCTGGCCTTGGCGTACATCGAATCACCAGGGGAATCCCATGTGCTTTGCATGGGGTAATCGCGCGAGGATGAAGAACTTTGGCCCCCATGCTCGCAATTTCCTGTGCTTCTTCGAAATCCAGGGCGCGCAGTACGCGTGCGCTTGGTACTTGACGAGGATCAGCCGTGAACATTCCGGGTACGTCGGTCCAAATCTCGCATCGGATCGCGCTCAGACGTGCAGCAAAGTATGCGGCGGATGTATCCGAACCACCCCGGCCCAGAAGCACCGTCTCTCCTTGAACGTCTTTGGCGATGAACCCTTGGGTCACGATCACACCGGGCATTTCGTCGAAAGCGGCTTGAGTCGCAGTGTCCGCTCCAAAATCACACTGCGCGTTGAGCATGCGTCGAGCGGCGGTGAGTCCAGGTTCGTCCAGGGCGCGCAAGTGTTCTCTGGCATCGACCCATGTGGTTTCAATGCCTATGCGGTTTAGATATGCCGCCCCCAATTTGGTACTCATCAACTCGCCCATGGCCATCAGACGAGCATGCAGACGCGGTGTGACCTCTCCGATCAATCGTGCGCCCTGTACCCATTCGCGGATCAGTTTGAGTTGTTGTCCGATGGTGGCGTGCAAATCGATCCCGAGCGATTGCGCCAATTCGGAATGTTTATTTTCTAATTTTGAAATCGCTTGTTCCACGTCACCGCTCAGGCAGTTGGCGAGGATGGTTTCGATGTGATCGGAGATCCCGCTGATGGCGGAACAGACCACAACCGGGCGTAGCCCCTCCGACAGTCGCAAACGTGCCTCGGATGCGACAGTGTTCCATCGTTCGATTGAGGCCACAGATGTGCCCCCAAACTTCATCACGACAAATTGAGTTTGATTCATGAAACCTCCAGCAAGACGATCCCTGCTCAGACGTGCAATAATCCGCTGACCGCGAGAGGTAAGCAATGAGGTTGGTCTGGTTGGCAATCTGGTGTTCTGGATGTGCCTACATTTCGGACAAGCATGAAGCGTGGCGGCTTGATCCCGATCAGGACGGCGTCAGCATTAGCGACGATTGTGATGATGATGATGCCGAAGTGGGCAAAGAGCGGGCTTGGTATGTCGATCAAGATGAAGATGGGTATGGCGATCCCAATGATGTGACCTATCAATGCACTGCACCCACAGGACATGTCGACAATGACTTGGATTGCGATGACACGGATCCATTGATTCGGCCTGGTGCTGAAGAAGTGTGTGACTCATTCGATAATAATTGTGATGGGCAAACCGATGAAGGTTTGCCAGCACTGACATGGCATGTCGATGCAGATCAAGACGGTTTTGGTGACCCAGCCGTCGAGACATCGGTTCAAGCGTGTGAACAACCGGATGGCTATGTCGACAACGATTTGGATTGTGATGATGGCGATCCCACCTGGCAGGAACGATCAGACGTTGAGGTTCCATACAATGGAATCGATGACAACTGTGATGCGGCCGATGCCGATGGCGATAATGACCTCGATGGGTATTGGGCCACCGATTACGAAGAACGGGTTTTGACGGGTGGTGGGATTCCAATGTCGATCCCTCCCGAATGGGAAGGGGATTGCGAAGATTTTGATCCCGCGATTAATCCGGGCGTAGCCGAAGTTTGGTACGACGGGATCGATTCAGATTGCGTCGGAGACGATGATTGCGATCTGGATGGGGACGGATTTCAGTCGGATGAGGGAGACTTCTGTGAGCCGGAAGGCGTCCCTGACTGCAATGATATGGACGCTTCGGTTCGGCCCGGTGCCGTCGAAGTATGTTCCACCGACTATGACGATGATTGTAATGGCAGTACCAACGAGCAAGATGCCTCGGGATGTGTCCCTTTTTACTTTGATTTTGATGGTGATGGCTACGGTGTGGATGACAGTCGCTGCTATTGCTCTGAAAGTGGCTATTTTGGCGCCCTGACAGCCGACGATTGCGATGACACAGATGCCAGGATGAATCCCGGTGCCTTTGAGATTTATTACGACGGGATCGATTCAGATTGTGGCGGTGACGACGATTACGATCATGACGGTGATGGCTATGTGCCCGATGAATTTGTTGGACTGCCAACAGAGGGTGTGACACATATGCCCACGGAAGATCCGGGCGATGATACGGGCGCGTTTCCGGATACCGGCGAGTCACCAGAACCAGATGACTTTGTACCCCCAGAAGATGGTCTTCCCTTGCTGCCCGGTGGTGATTGCGATGATGACGATGCGACGGTGAGTCCCGAAGGGGTAGAGACCTGTTCCACGATTGCTGACGATGATTGTGATGGCAGCACCAACGAACAAGATGTTGATGACTGCGTGGATGTATACGCGGACGTTGATGGCGATGGCTTTGGGGATGGCACAGATACGGAATGCTGGTGCGAACCTGTTCCGGGTCATGACTCGTCAGTGGGTGGCGATTGCGATGACTCCGACGATACGTTTTTTCCTGGTGCCGAAGATGCGCCTTACGATGCTTACGACACGGATTGTGCAGGAGACGATGATTTTGATGCCGACGGCGATGGCTATGTCCCCCTTGGCTATGGCGCGGACGGTGATGAAATTTCCCGAACATGGACGGATGCAGCTGGGACAAGTTTTGTTCTGGGCAGTGGAGAGTTGCCCGAGGGTGATTGCGATGACTTCGACGATACGGTTTTTCCTGGTGCATCGGATGACTGGTACGACGGCACTGATTCGGACTGTGCCGGAGACGATGACTATGATGCCGACGGCGATGGCTATGTCCCCGATGAATACGTTTCCTTGGAGACGGTCGGAGTAGAGGGTTCAGGTGGCTTGCCGGGCGGTGATTGTGATGATCGGACAGAACTGATTTTTCCTGGTGCATCGGATGACTGGTACGACGGCATTGATGCGGACTGTGCAGGAGACGATGACTATGATGCCGACGGCGATGGCCATGTCCCCGATGAATACGTTTCTCTGGAGACGTCCGGAGTCGAGGGTTCAGGTGGCTTGCTGGGTGGCGATTGTGCCGATTCGGACGCGGCTCGTCATCCCAGTGCGATTGAAACTTGTGACACTTTTGTTGACGATGACTGTGATGGGGATGCCAACGATTTGGATGCCGACGCATGCCTGGTGTTCCACGCAGACTGGGATTCGGATGGCTATGGTGCGAGCGATGACACCGAATGCAGATGCGATGTCACGGTGACATACAGCACAACAGATGCCTCTGACTGTGATGATGACGATGCGGAAGTTCACCCAGGAATGACCGAAACCTGCAGTACGGTCTACGATGACAACTGCGATGGTGAGACCAACGAGCTTGATGCAGATGACTGTGTGTTCTTTCATGCGGACACAGATGGGGACGGGCATGGTGATCCGTCGAGCGTTGAATGTCGGTGTGAAGCTTCCGGTATATTCACTGAAATCGAAGGCAGAGATTGCGATGACACATCCAGCGATACCTTCCCAGGTGCTGCAGAGATGGAGTCGGCAGATGCTTGTAGGCTCGATGCTGATGGAGATGGCTATGGCCACTCTTCACCGCCTTCGGGCACAGATCCGGGCGGAGACTGTGATGACTCCCATGCCAGTGTTTATCTGGACGCTCCCGAACTATGCGATGACTTAGACAATGACTGCGATGGGGTTGTGGATGACTCACCCATCGATGCTTCAGAATGGTATGTCGACGAAGATCGAGATGGATCGGGTGCGGAAGGTTCAGAAGTCGTTTTGGCCTGCGATATGCCGATGGGTCATGTAGCGGATGACCTTGATTGTGATGACTCCGATGCGGACATTAGCCCCAGAGCAACCGAATCATGCGATGAGATAGATTCTGACTGTGATGGCTCCTTGGTGGACACCTTCTCCGATGCCGATGACGATGGACTGCCAGACTGCATTGANCCCCCGCTGGCAGCNGAGCATGCAGAATGGGTGTTTNTNGGACCTGCAGACAGCCGAACTGGCTTTTCACTCGCNGCTGGTGAGCCTGGCCGTTTTTATATTGGCGCCCCCGATCCAGTGGATGGNGTGGAGTCTGTGTATGTGCTTGATTTTCCATCGGAGGGAGAAATCGTTNTGGAGGACGAGGCAGAACGCCTGACATCGTCGACAGATGCGGACTTCGGCCANAGNCTGGCAGTGATTCCAGAAATCGACGGCAGCAATAGTCTGCTGATNGGCNNGCCCGGTGCAGCAGGCATTGTTCGGGTATTCGATCCCTTGGATGGACGGTCGGTNGATCCAGGTTCAGCGGATGTCTTNTGGTCGATGGACGCTTCCTCTGGTTCGAACTGTGGGTATGAGATGGATGTGGGTGTCTCCCTTGATGAAGCAGAGGTTGTGACCCTGTTGGTGGGGTGTCCCGGCTCTCGTGATGGTACCCATGTGATGGTCTGGGAAGGTGAGATCGNCTGGGAGTCTGATTTGGATGCCATGTCCTACCGTGTAGGTCAGGATGTGGATGATTCGGAGTTGCCCGGTGCCGCGGTAACAACAGCGGACTTCGACGGGGATGGCATCCTTGATGTCGTTATGGGCGCCCCAATGGATGATGTGTGTGGTCCNGGCAACTGNGGAAGTGCCTATGTTTACATGGGNCCCATTAGCGATGACTNTGCNCCATTGCCNTTCGATGCTCGTATTTCTGGTACCGACCGAGATGATCTGTTTGCCCATGCGGTACAAGCTGGGGACTTGAACAATGATGGATACGATGAGTTGTTGGTAAGTTCGGATCGNGGCTGGTCTGCCGAAGAACATCCCATGACCGGTTCAGTGCTTCTCTTTTATGGTGAAGAACTGGATGGAGTGATGAGCGACGAAGATGCTTTCGAATCATTGGTGGGNACAGAACTCAACAGTCATACGGGAAGTGACGTACAGCTTATGGAAGACNTGGATGGATTTGATGAGCCAGCCCTGCTGATTTCGGCGCGGCGCTCGTCGTCCACCGGTGAGTTTGCNGGTGCGGTGTATGCAATGCGTGGCCCGTGGGAACCCGGCTCCCGTTCGGTGGATGATGCCCGCCGTCTTCATGGTTCAGCGGGTGCCAACTTGGGCTACAGCCTTCTGGTCCATGACATCGANGGAGATGGNCAGGAAGAAGTGCTGATGGGCGCCTTCGGGGTGTCTACGGTGTACGGTCTGCCGGCCTCNTACTTTTTCTTNTAGTCGCCTGTAAACCCGCGTTCTTTCATCTCGTTTACGATGCTGCGTGCATATTCGGCCAGCACCGCGGGAGATGGGTGAGCCTGAGAGTAATCNGCTTCCCTTCCTCGCTGATTTAGGTCNATCCATCGGTTTGAAGGAACACCCATGTCTNCAGCCCCGATCTCTGAGCCCCGAGAGGGNGACAATACGTATAGAACATCCACGCCGAGTTCTGCCGCCGCTTCTTCGAGCAATGCCACTTGTGTGCGGTCTGCTTTGTCCGCNTAGGTTGTGTCTGGATTGGTCTTGAGTCGTTCTGTTCCTGCCCAAGTCCGGTACAATGCAGAGTGTTGGATCAGGAAAAAGTGTACTGGTTCTGACACAGCCACAGGTGGGAAATTCTCCAGATACAGGGCTGGGTTGTCTTTGAAGTACTGGGATTTGTCTGCATTTTCATGTTCNGGCCCCCCCATAAAAGCGCGCCGTCCCGTGTTGGTGATCATGATGATGACCAACTCGGGCTTCAGGCTTCGCATCATTCGGTTTGCAAGTCGGGCGGATTGGGCAGTGTTGTAGGCGCACACCCCAAAATTCCAAACTTCATGTTTGTCTCCCAGCAGAGAATTCATGACGCCTGGCGTGGTTTGGTGGTTGCTTACGCCCGCGCCATAGAGAGTAGAACCTCCAAAGACCAGCGTTCGCCGTGTCCCACTGGGCTTGGCTTCGGTGTATGCCGGAGACCTGGCTCCAAAACGATTCACCGACACAGTGCGCAGACCCCAAGGCCCTTCTCCGCCAAGCCGCGAACCTGGTTGTAGTGAGTACAACAGAACCGGATCATCAACAGGGGTGTGTACTTCGATTTCTACGGTTTGGTAGTACAGCGCTTTGTTCATCACNTCNGTGTCGATGTCCATCTGNCCCACTGTGAAATCGGCCGCAAGAGCGGCCATGATGACAAGCACCACTTGAATGAACAAGAAGCGAATTCTGCGGGTGATCATGGTCTNCCCGAGGCGGGGATTTCCCACACGGTGAGGATCTCATCATTCAAGAAAGGGGGACCCAAAACGTTGGACACTTGGCCGATTGCCACTTCNCGGTCTACGTCGATTCCGGCTTGGCGCAGCATGTCGAACCCAGCACGCCANGCGACAACGTAGCGAAAACCCGAGTCATGGGCTTCGGCGATGGCAGCAGGAGCCACAGAGGCTGCAATGGGCCGNTCTGGNCTTTGTTGNGTAGTTAGNGNGCTGGCACCCCTCGAATAGTCCCAGAGAGCGGAGAGGAAGGGCAACTGNAGGCAGTCTTCAGGCATNTGATTGTTTTGAAGCCCGGAGACCATGTCGTGATGTGACTCGCTNCGTTTCCAGCCATGCACCANTTGAGCGGGTGCTGTGGCATGACCAAGACCCACAGGGAATTCAATGATGGACTGNTTGTCGGTTGCTTCACCCAATTGTTCTACNAATGGGTGGGGCGACCATGGCGCTGACAGCATTTCCATTCCGCCCGCCATATGGACTTGAAACAGGCCGAGTATGGTGATGATGACACCGGAAAAGGGGCCTGCCCACCGCCTGTGTCCAACCCATGGTTTCGTCCAGTTTTGTAGTCCAGTGGCCACGCTCATGGCAGCACAAAACACAACCACTGGGAACACTCGGCACGGGTGAAAGAACTGAATGGAGAAGGGAAAGATCTTATTGAGCCACCACGTGGGCAACGGTACACCACGGCCAGCGATCGTCATCCATTCGACTTCTGGTCGTACCGAAATGGCCGCGACGGGACCCAAGCTCAGCAGGTAGAAGGCTCCGGCAGCAAACAACCACCGTTTGTGTCGTGTTCCTCCAAATGGAATCAACGTCAGGGCCATCATGGTGAGTACAACTGGAAATGCAGCCCTTCGGGGCAGACTTTCGTTTTGATCAACGCCGAAAATGTAGCCAACATCGATGCTTTCNGCCTGTTCTCGCTGAATGGCTGGATCTGTGATTTTTGGGGCGATCCCTTCGGGCATGGGGCGCCGGTCACCCAGGAGTCGTTTGAGGTATGGGGCCGATGTGGAAAGACCAATCAATACGACCAATACACCGGCAAGCCATGCTCGTTTGCGGGCCACTCCAGCCACNGGCCGAATTCCAAANTAGACCATGGTGGCAGCAGCAAAAAANGCCACAATCAATGCGTACAACACGTACGCCTGGATTGTGAGTGATGCCGCAAAGCCCGCGATGACGACCCATGGGAACACAGCGCGTCCCTTTGTCGTGAGACAACGAATCCAACTGGCCATAAACAAAGGCAGTGTGACCACAAGTGCGCTGGGCGGCTTTCCGTTGGCCAATTCATGCATGCTTAGGCTGTTGAACCCGAACAGGAGTGCCACCATGATGGCCAAAGAGCGCCCAATCCCGAGCCACCGAGCAGCGATGTACGCCCCAAGCGCACCGAGTGCTGGAAGNACGACGGCCCACACATTGTAGGCGGATGGGAAGTTGAGGTATTGGAAAAACGGTGCCGCCATCATGGCATCGATGTGTTGGGGGAAGTTGCTGCCCAAGGCTTGGCCCGTGGGGGCGCAGATAACGTCGGGTTCGAGAAGGTCTACGCCTCGTTCTAGGGCCTGTGAAGTCCACCAGTAAAACCACAAGGTGCCGTTGACGTCACTTGGAGTGACCGATGTGCCTCCACCCAGAACCAAATGGTGCATCTTTCGCCAGATGTCGCCCATAATGAGAATGGAGACGCCAAAAAAGAACGCAAAAGGCAGCACTCCGTCCACCAAGGCGGGTTTCCACCAACGCTTTGGATGGAGTTGATTCATGGGTTCCCAGCCTCGGGNCTTCCCGCAGAACGACGGGGGTTGGTGGGAGAATCAGCATNCATGGCATCGGTTGACGGNGAGGCTCCATTCAACATGCTGTGCCCCATTTGTTCATCTGTGGGCGTGTCGGTGAATATGGCCAGCCAACCCGAACCGATNTTTTTTAGATCTTTTGGATCGCCAACTTCAGTGGGCACATGCATGTCGTAGCCGTACAGCAAGGTCCATCCAGCCTGTGCNGCATGTCGAGGTGTCACAGCATCGGGTCCAAAGAATTCGGGTACGGATGTCACCACCATGAATCGCGGGATGTCTGTGGCGGGTGTTTGCAACTGCAGGGCGCACAATTTGTCTCTTTCAGAGCCATTGCGGGGTCGAATCAANCGTGTGTCTGANGGACGGTACAGTCCCATCGCAACCGGGGTGCAGTCATAGATCCTAGCGCTATCGGGTACGTGTTCGTCCAAGTATGCAGAGTTCAGTCGGTAGCCTTTACCCATGAGTTGNCGGGCATCAGGTGGCAGTCGAAAGAAGGCCTGTTTTACGATGGTTTTATCCAANGGNGCAGCGATTAGAGGCGCNCGTATATACAGCGCTATNCCCATGGATACGCACAGCAAGAATGCGGGTGTCCTNCTGGANAAGTTCCACAAAGGCCCTCCATGTCGAATGACCAGTCTGGTGATGGTCACAGCACAGATGGAGAACAACACAAGGGTTGTTGGAATGGCATGGAACACGTAGCGTAGATTGAATTTGAGCGACAAAGAACCAAAACAGGAGGCGAGTGGAACCAACAATACGCCCGCTTTCCACCAACCTTCGGGGATACCAAATTTTCTCCTCGTGATCACAGCGGGCGCGAGCATGCTGAATGCAAATCCAAGCAAGGCCATTGGAAATAGGATCGCATTGAGTCCAGGGGCGAGGGTGTCTGCTTGCTTGATGTTGTGTTCAAGCCGCACATCCAATGGGGGAATCGTGGTTCCCGGCACATAGGACCACCGTGGGTTGGGTCCATCTTGGGGAAAGGCAGCAATGACATCCGAATTTGGGGGAGCCATCATTACGGCTGTGATGGCTTCAAGTTCTCCACCTCGGGCAAAGTCCGGCAATAAATGAGAAACCGGGGACGGATTCTTCATCTCCGGTCGGATGGTCTTTTCCCAGGTGTACGGGATCTCGTAGTGAACTTCCTCTCGGTGGTGCATGATCAGCACATTGAGGGGTGTGAATTCCACCGGATAGGCCATCAGAAAAGCCAACGCCGCCGCCATGGGTCCCAGGGAAGTAATGGAGCGAATGAGTCGCTTTCCGTGACCATCAAAGATGAGAGATAGTGCCAGTAGACCCAGCATGGGAAAGGTGAAGGTGAAGTGCTTGACTTGGGTGACCATGAGAACGCCCATGGTGAGACCCGCCCACAGGAATGTTTTCGGTCGAGGATGAAACAGCGCCCAAGATACAGCCAACACCACCGATGTCAGCACCAGGTTGTACAGCGGGTAGGACGCAACTTCGTGGGCATAGGGGTAAAAGAGCGAAATGCCCAGCAGCATCACGCCTGCACCAAGCCCGGCCGTTCTGCCCGCCCACAATCTTCCGATCAGCGTGGTGGGGACCTGTAGTGCGCTCATGCAGAACATGTTGACTGCAACCGCACCGTGAATCAGATCGCCGCCATGAAACCAGGAAGCTGCGATGGTGACCAGGCCGTAAAGGGGCCGTTTATCCACCATGTACAGATCCCAGTTGCCACTGGCAGCAGCGACGGCTGTACTCAAAAAGGCGTAGTTGTCGTGTCCTATGGCTTGGTTTTCTGGATTGTAGAAGTCTCGGTACAGGTCGAGAATAAAATACTGAGCCAGCATGAGAACAAAGGCCAAGACCCAATCAAGTGTATTGATGGTGTGCGTGTGTTCTTTGGGTGTGATGTTCGGGTCGACCCATTCCCGTATGCGCGCCGGGAGATGATCCGCGAATCGGTCCCAGCCCAGGGAAATCGCAGATCTTGAAACAGCGATTGCACATACCCCGATGCCCATGGCCAATAGGGGTGGCCAAAGCGCGCCAAGGGGCGCATTGGCGGGCATCCATGGCGGAAAAAAGGCGGCTGCGCCACCAGATAGCGCCACAAGCACACCCATTCCCACTGCGGGTAGGAGCAGTGGCAAAGCCGAGTGAAGAGGGTTGGCAGGCTGGGAGTTCATCGATGAAAGGTCCCCTTCTTGCCAGTCATGGTTCGACGAGAAGGGTTGGGCAAAGCATAATCGCACCATGTCCGTCTGCGCCCGCCAATCTGCGAGTCCGTGGCCTCGGCGACTGCTGTCGTTGCTGCTTTTAGCCCATGTATGGTTGGCGATTCGGCAGTTGGTTTGGCGTACGGGGTTCCCTCCTCGCACCAACCACTTTGGCTTCAAGAATATTCTTGAACTTCGACGCTACTTTGAGGGCTATACACCGACTTGGCCCTTGGTCCATCCGGGGCGAACGACACACTTCTACCCAGAAGTTGCCCCTGTTGAGTGGTGGAATCCCATTGTTTTGGTCAATGAATTGGTGTCTGGGAAGCTCCGGCCTCTCTTTCAAAATCATGCCGATGTGACTTATTGGGTCGAAATGCCCCACCCATTTTTCTTGGCCACCCTTTGGGGTGAGGTTGTGGGCTGGACAGTCTGGGCAATTCCTTTGGTATTTACCGGCTATTTCGTGCTGTTGCTCGTGTCTTTGTATGGGATTGGGGAGGCGGTTGATTCTCCCTGGACTGGGCTGTCGGCAGCAGCGGTTGGTGGTGGTTTTCCGGTGTTGTTTGGTTTTGGAAGATTGGTTCACGACACCCTTCCCATTGCTTCTTTGGCGACATTCATGATTTGGATGGCGCTTTCTTCAGATGGCTTTCGTAAGTGGGGCCGGTGTGTCTTGTTTGGTTTGGCGGGATGGTCGATGCTTCGGAGCGGGGAAAGCTTCTATGGTTCCGTATTGGGAATGATGGTTATCGCTGGACCTGCGTTGATTGAGGTGGGGCACGCCATCCGTCGTGGCATGGACAAACGCAGTTGGGTGGGCCTTGCGCTTCTCGTAGGAATACCGGTCGCCACATTTGATTGGTGGTGGTTTGAGCCATCGCTGCAATATCTCCAAGAGGAAGATCCTTTTGGGGACATAGCGATGGCTCCTGTGGTCGCTGATTGGGTGGACGCCAAGTACCATGTGGTGACCAAGCAATTGGCGTATTGCATCACCATGGCGAACGATTTGATTCGCCCGTGGATGATGGTTTGGGTCGTATTGGGTTTGGCCTTTCTTGTGCGCTCCCCCGTACGGAGAAAGATCGCCATTTTGTTGATGTTCTTGCTTCCCTTTGCAGCGTTGAGCTGGATGACACGAAAATCGAACTGGTACATCGTTCCTGTAGCGCCTGCGTTGGCGCTGGTGACTGTGATGGGTCTGCGGGGTTTGCCTGGACGCTTCGGTCTATGGGCGGTCCGTGCCGCCGGTGTGGCTGGCGTACTCTCTGTGTTTTTCTACAGTTTGGCCTCTGATGATGTTCGGCGGGGAATACCTACATGGGCGGACAGACCTCATCGCAGTGTGGTCAACATGCGCGAAGTAGAGTTGGTTCCGTTCAAAATGTTCGCTGGGCAAAGTGTTGTGAACGGTGCTGAAGAAGTGATTCGGACCCTGGATAGGGTTCACCCGGAGGATGGGAAGCAACGCTTGATGGCGTTGTTTTGTGAAGATCAATTCTGGGCATGGACCTTCAAGTATTACGTGGAAATGGCTCGACCTGATGTACATGTTGTGAGCTTGATCCACATCAATTTATTGGAGCATTACGCTGCTGAATTGGATGCGAAGGAGTTTTCCTATCTGGTTCATTTGGGCGATCACGGTGTGGAACTGTGGTCTCCGGAGGCATCCACAGGGCTTCCACGGGGAATGAAGAGGCCTCAACAGGAAGGAATGGATCACTTTGGCCGTTTTATGCGGGGCTTGGATGCTCGAACGTTGAGTTCTACACGGATGCATCGTGGTGCTTTGTACGCATTGGACTAGCGTGGTGGGGCGCCTTTAGAGCCACAAAATCTTTCTGGTGTTTTTGCGGTCCTGCCCCACAAGGCCACACACTCCTCTCCACTTCCTTTGGCCTCGATCAGTTCGAAGCGGCCGCGTTTTAAGACTGGAGGAGGAACGGTCGTACAGCCCGTAGACTCTGCGATTACCCATCCGACACTTTCTGCATGGTCGAGGCGGGGCCATGGACTCAACGCGAGGCAAGGATCTTTCATTGCGGCGGCCATATACAAATCCGATGGATCACCACGTCCCATGAAAAGGACTTGATTCGGACAGTTGCAAGAGTCTTCGGTCAGTCGAGGAATCAACAATTCAATGGCTTCGGCATGGTCGCTGGGTCCTCGTGGTCCGAGGTTGAGGGGCACAATGCCTTGGAAAAGGTGTTTTTGAGGGCCGGCTTCTCCATTCCAGTTCACTCGGCTGAGAGAGGCGGGGAATGTGGATGTAGGGAGAGAGCGGGCGGAGAACTGCGCCCAACCGACCAGCAGTGTGGCCATCCCAACACCGATTCCAACAAAACGCGGCTTCATCCGCGATAGTCCTACCGCCAAGATGAGGGGAATGGCTGGGTAGATAATCGCGGCGTAATAATAGTTCTTTTTGCCCACCAAAGAGAGCGCCAAAAGAGGCAAGAGGAGCCAGCTTCCCAAGATTAGCCGGCCCGGTCCTCTTCGTAAAAACGGGATCAAAGAGACGAGAAAGGGAAAGATGATCCAGGGTGTGAAATCATCGGAGTACATGCGCAAAGGGTATGCAGTCAGCGCTTGAATGCTCAGTTTTTGTGCCCCTTCCACATAGGTTTGGTTTCCCATTTCATCGCGAAAATAGTCAAAATCAACCAACGGGAAAGCGTATTCGATCATGAACACTGCCATGATGGCTGCGACCACAACGGTCCCAATCAGGCTGTACACACGCTGCTTTTGTACCAATCCATTGAGGGTGGTTCCGACGGCGATGGCACCCACTGCTGCCATGAACAGCAGGTTGTCCGTTTCTCGGGCGCTAAGAATGCTTCCCATCGCAGCCATGGCCGTGAACATTGTGGTGGATTTCCAGCGCTTGAACCCTTCTGATTGAATTGCAAAGAAAGCTGCCGCGACCAACAACAGGTGTTGGGGAATCATGGCATCCCATCGTCGACCCATGAAGGCAACGGCGGGAATCATGGGGTAGAGCCCTGCGGCCAGAAGGCCAGCAAAGGTTCCAGACATACGGCGACCAAGCTTGTACAGAATGCCTTGGGTCAGCAAGATACAGATCAGATTGAGCCAAAGAAGAAAATCAACGTTGGGTCCAACGATTTTCCGTGCAAGCAGGGCCGGCCATACGAGCAGACCCATGGAACGACGGTAGTGATCCCATGGCCACCCCAGTTGTCCTGTGCCATCTGCACGAAGGATGTCGAGTACCGGTGCTGTGAAGCTACAGCACACACCATCACCGATGCCGCCATCGCTTTGAATCCACAATACGCTCACCCACAACTGTGCGGCGATCAACCCCAAGAGGCAGAAGGAAGCGAGGTGGGTGCGCATTTGGATCTTCATGGGCTGGTCGTTCGCTTTGGCTCAGTGTAGCGTGGGATCGATGTCTGGTTTGATTCGAAAAATGGTGTTTGCCGCTTCCGTGACCACATTGGGTCTAATTCTGCTGGAAGTCGGCGCCCGTGTGGTGGATGCACAAATACCTCCACCACAGGCTCGCCCATTACCGGCACCAGGCGATCTGGATTGTATGCCGGATTGCCTCCCAGGTGCAGCATCAATGCCCGAGCAGCCTCGTGGTTTGCCTCGTGGAATTCCGATGACGCCCCATGGTCGGCGAGCGTGGGCGCTTCCTGCAAACACTGAAATGGTAGAAACGAATGTGCGGACGCGGGTGAATTCTCTCTCTTTGCGCGGTCCAGAATTGGCAGCCAAACGAACCGATGAGCGACGTCTGATGACCCTTGGAGATTCTTCGGTTTTTGGTTTTGGAGTGGATGAAGACGCGGTTTTTGGGGCTGTGGCATCGGCGCGATTGACCCGTAGTTGGGGAATGAATGTGACCTCCGTAAATGGCGGAACGCCTGGCTACACATCGGTTCAAGCGCTGCAGACTCTCCAAGATGTTGGCCGTATTGTGCAACCGGACATTGTGGTGATTGCGACCTTGTGGAGTGATTTGTTTCAGACAGATGCACCCATCGAGCGATCGGGCGGCCGCAAACATCCATCTGCTTTGTATCGATTGACCACCCGTGCATTGGCACCATGGCTTCCCGCACCGACAGTGGGTTGGCTTGAAGGAGAACAAGGCGCCCCAGGCTTGGGTCGTGAAGCCCGGGTGGGACTTGAGCGATATCGCCAAACTTTGGATTCTTTGGTTTCAACAAGCCGCCAATTGGGTGCGAAACCTGTGGTTTTGATTCTGCCTGCGCCCGCTGATTTGGATTCTGAACCGCTTCCTTCGACAATATCAGCCTATCGACAGGAACTTCGTTTGTTGGCCAGTCGTTATGGGTTGGTGCTGGTGGATGGCTCGAGTGTGTTTCGTGAAAAGGCAGCCACAAATGCAGATTTTTACGATCAGGTACACCCTTCTGTTTCGGGTCACCAAAAACTTGGAGAGGCGTTGGCGGAGGCTGTGGATGGCATTGGTTTGAAACAGTGATGCTGTCGGGCCTCGCAGCGTGTACCCTGTACTCGTGCGATTTTTTCTATTCATACTAGTGCCGATGGCGACTGCCTGCTCTGATTACCAAGTGGTGAAGCAGACCTTTACGGAAACCTTCAATCAACCCGCACGGGAAGAGGGCATCGACATTTTGTGGGTCGTGGATGATTCGGCCACCATGTACGAAGAACACGATCTTCTCATAGATTCGGCAGATGCATTCATCGGATTTGTCTCCAACTCTTCTGTCGACTTCCGTTTGGGTGTGATTGGAACCGATGCAGAAGAAAATGCAGGGGCCCTTCACGGTCCAGTACTGACCCCCGATTCAACGAATATGGTGCGGACATTTTCAGACCAAATCGCTCTGGAGTTTGTTGGAAGTAGAAACGAACGCGGTTTTGATGCAGCGATTCTTGGTGCCGATCCAGCGTTCAATACGGATTTTGCTCGTGAAAGAGCGGATCTTGAAATTGTATTCTTCTCTGATGAAGACGATCATTCTGAAATGGATGCGGATGCATTCTTGACGACGATACAAGCCCAGCGGCCCAGCGCTCAGATCAAAGCCCACGCGGTCGTGGGTGATCCTCCACAAGGATGCGTTTCTGCACTTGCTGCTGCAGATGCAGGGACAAAATATTTGGATGTCCAAGCTGCGACTGATGGCCGTAGGGAGTCGATTTGCACCCTCGACTATGGTGCGATGTTGGCTAGGGTCGCTCTGGACGTGATTGGTTTAGAGACGGAGTTTGCGTTGTCGAAGGTGCCGCAGGTTCCCACCATTGAGTTGCTTGTGAATGGTGTAGAGATTCATGAACGTCGTCGCGATGGCTGGTGGTACAACCCTGGCGACAACACACTTCGTTTTGATGGGTTTGCCGTTCCACCACCAGGTTCGGTAATCGAGTTGACATATTCGGAATGGTACGGTCCTCTTCAAGAGGAAGCCGAGGAGGACACAGGTCTGTGATTCGCTGGTTCCCACTCATTTTTATCGCTTGTGGAACTCCGGAAAGTACCGACGGCGAAGTTGTCATCTCTTCCGATGTCGAGTCCATTCGCATTGACCCGGCAGAAGTCACCATCGAAACGGGAGGCGAAGCTCCGACTGAGGTGCAGTTCACTGCTTGGGCAACGACAAAGGAAGGCGAAGAGGTAGAGACGAGTATGGTCAGTTGGGCCATTTCGAATCTGTCTGCTGGTAGCATCGATGAAAATGGAACTTTCTTGAGTTCTACACTCAACGGTGGTGTGACCAATGTGACCGCCACCCATGTGGGGATTGAAGGTTCTGCAACTGTCACGATTGTTTACAAGAAGGACTTGGTGACTGGAGACTTACCCGCAGGCATCGTTGACGCTTTCGACGCAGCCACTTCGACTTCCGGTGATGAACCCGCTTTGGATTATCCCCACGACGGGGTGACGGTACCCCGAAACTTGAATGGTTTGGCCTTTGCCTGGGATGCACCACCTGGAAGCAATGTTTCCCGCATTCGACTGCAGTCGGGCATTACCGACATGCGTGTGTATACCTCAGATGAGTTGTGGTACTCAGACTCGGACCTATGGGCGACCATTTCTGCATCCAATACCGGTGGTGAGGTCGATGTGGTGGTGGAATCGGGCATGTGGGATGGCTCGGCCCTTACCAGCGTCGTACAGGGGCCACCCCTTCAGTTGACGGTAAACCGCCTTGATGCTCGAGGAAGTGTTTTGTATTGGGTGGCGCGTACCGATGGTTCAGCGGGTGCGGCCGGTGACATCATGCGCATACCATTTGGCTCCACGGAAGCCGAAGCTTTCTGGTCTTTTGAAGATGCAGGTGGTGAGTGTGTAGGGTGTCACACTTTGGTTGAGTCAGAGAACAAGATGATCGTTACCCATGCCGGTGTAAACGGTAATTTCTCCGTCATTGATATTTCGGATCCCGATGCGCCCGAGTTGATGTTGGGTGTGGAAGAAGAGCGCAGGGCTACATTTCACGCCGCCAGCCCGGATGGACAGCATTTGTTGGCCGTGGCCAATGGGCAGGCCCGGCTCTACTCCCTTCGTACCGGTGAGTTGATGCAGACCATTGATACAGAAGGGTACCAAGTGTCCCACCCTGATTGGTCACCTGATGGTGAGGACATTGTTCTCGTTCGCGTTCACGAAACCTATATGAGTGACATGAACTTCGAGGGTGGCGAAATCATCCAAATGAGCTTCGACGGCAGCAATTTCGGGCCTGCAGAAGTGTTGGTGCCGCACTCGTCTGAATACAACAATTATTATCCAGCCTATGCGCCCGATGGGAATTGGATTGCCTTCAATCGTGCTGTACGCACAGAAATTCGAAGTCCCGATGGTTCGATCCATGAGTCTTCGACGTCCTACGCCAACCCTTCTGCGGAATTGTGGCTTGTGGGGCGGGATGGCGACCACCTTACGAAGCTCGACAATGCCAACAGTGTGGGAGAACTACAAAATAGCTTTCCGCGATGGGGTCCGTTGCCTGACGATGACGTTTTATGGCTCGCTTTCAGTACCACACGAGAGTACGAAGTCGATCCTTCAGAACGAAACCTGCCTCAAATTTGGTTGAGTGCGATTGAGCCTGAGAAAGCTTTGGATGGCGTAGATCCTTCTTCAGTCGCATTTTGGTTGCCAGCGCAAGACAGTCAGTCAGACAATCATCTCGCCATATGGTGGTCGAAATGAGGGTTTTTGCAGGTCTTGTGCTGGGGCTGAGTATTGGCTGTAAGGATAGTGTCTCGACATCTGCACCTGAAAATATCAGCATTCAAGACTACCACGGCTTTTCGGATGAATCTTCGTGGACCTATAGAGACAGTACAGTTGATCTCTCTGTCCGAGATGAAGATGTTTTGGAGACGCCCCCGGATGAAGGTGCGTTGTTGCGGGTTCGGTATGTCGGAAATGGTGAGTTGGATTTTCGAAGAGGCACACGTTGGGCGGATGGCACTCGAGCAGGCGTGTTGGCCTTTTTTCTCGACAATGACTTTAGTCTGACGGAATGGGATTTCGGTCCGTATAGAGGTGAGGGTGATCTTCCTTTGGGGAACGAACAACCCTTGGAAGGGCAAGCCTTAGAATCTTCAGGGTGGTTTTGTAAGACCATTCGGAGAACAGAAGTCGAGACGTACTATGGCTATTTCAACGATGTCGTTCAGTTTGAATGTACAGGAAATGCGGGTCCCAGTGGTGTATGGACCTTTGCCCGAGACCTGGGCCTAGTGTCGTACGATAGTGATGATTACTCACTGAGTCTGGTCGCCCCTTGGTAACGGGTATTTCCTGCAACTATCGTTGTGCGAAATAGTTGCGGACGACATCGACGAGTCGATCAATATCTTCGGTGGTCATCCCTGGATGGTTCGGTAAATAGATGACGTCTTCATCGAAGTCGGTTTGGTCGCCGTACCACTCCATGTAGTCCGTCCGTGTATCAAATCCGCGTTGACGGAGGTTGTGAGCGAGACATCGGGCTTCTGTGGTTTTGACGGCGACAGCATTGAACGAGTTTTCCGCTGTTTCATCAAAACAGGGGAGTCCGAGTCGGTGAAGGCCACGAAGGCCATCGAGCATCCTGAGTGCATTTGTGCGCCGTATGGCATTGCGGCGGTCGAGTTCTTCCAGTTCTAAAGATCCCAATGCTCCTTGTGTGTCACTCAGAAAAAACAGCTCTCGATGAGGGTCGTAAGGCAAGTGTTCCTCGTGGAACATTGCGTCTAGTTTTGCGGGTGCAATGGTTTGAAGACCCAAAGTCAGTGGGTGCATGACACTCTTGAATCCAACCGGTGTGGTCAAAAACCACCGTTGAAGACCGGACCGAAACGCCGCTTGGGTCTTCTTCGATGTTTGATTTTTGGATGATTTCATTCTCGTATGGATGCGTCGAGCAACGTCGTCTCGAGAAGTGATGACCAACCCACCACCAAAGGTCTGCAAGTTTTTTCCGCTCACCAGAGAAAAGACACCGATGTCTCCGATGGCACCGGCTCGATGGACTCCCCATTTCGCTCCTGTGGCTTGGCTTGCATCTTCGATGAGCGGAATGCCACGTGCGGCACAGATGGATTGAAGCCCGATGACATCAGCAATTTGCCCGAAAGGGTGAATAAATACGACGGCCGCTGCATCTTGAATGTGTTGTTCAAGACCTCTGGGATCCATTGCATACGTGTCGGGGTCGATGGGTGCGAAACGTGGCACAAGGCCCATTCCTTCCACGACATGAACGAGTGAGAAAAAGCAGTATCGAGGCAAGACGACCACACTGCCTGGTGCCAGGTCGAGACCATGCAAAGCCAAGTGAAGACTTGTGCGCCCGCTTTCCACCGCAATGGCATGAGATGTACCAAAATATCGGCAGCAATTTTCTTCGAAGCGCAGTCTTTCCCCCGTGTGTTCACCCTGCCCAAGTGCAGCGGCCAACACAAGTTGGAGTTCTTTTGAAGTGAGGTTGACGTTATGTCGTGGGATGGCGCGGAACACGGGTGTTCTCTTTCGGAATATTTTGGCCTTTGGGTGCTGGTTTGGCCGCGGATGTGCCGACACGACCCCGATTGCCCAGCAGGTACTTCAGACTCATGGCCGCCAACTGCCATTCACTTGGGTCGGAGAGTCGATAAATTGCGCGTCTTCTTAGGTATTTCAGGAGCTGACGGGGAGAGAAGTAATACTTCAAGTAGAACTCTCTCTGAAGTCGTTCCATGGTTTCTGAGTCCACTTCACTCAAATTGACATGTTGGGTTTCGTAGTGATTGAGCTCACTTAAGTCGGCGACTTTTTCCTTGACCATCTCGTAGGATTCAGAGCCTGGGTATGGCGTATGGAATGCCATTTGAACCATGTCTGATCCAACCTCTCGAGCAAATCGAAAAGTATCTTCCATTTCTGCACGCGTTTCCGTTGGGTGTCCCACCATGTAGTAGGTGGTCAGGCTCAGCCCTGCCTTTTGGCAATCGCGTGCGGCTTGGAGAAGTTGATCTCTCGTGGCGTTTTTCCGGATGATTTTTAAGATGCGATCAACACCGGATTCGATGCCCATTTTCACACCAACACATCNGGCTTTCTTCATAAGTTTCAGGATGTCCAAATCGATCAAATCGCCGCGAGTTTGAATGGTCCACTGAATGCGGTGATTGTGTTTGATCAACCCGTGACAGATGTCGACCACCCGGTCTCTGTCCAAACTGAAAACATCATCAATGGTGTAAAAGGCATCCACACCGTGGTCGATGTGAAGACGAATCATGTCGTCGACGACACGTTCTGCAGAGTGGGCGCGGAATTTACGTCCATAGGTTTGACGCAGTGTGGCCGAGCAGAATGTACAAGGGAATGGACACCCTCGACTGGTCAGCAGATAACCCCATTTTACGGCGCCAAATCGGGGAACATGAATGGATCGCATCCGGTACCGATCCATATGGAGTCCCGTGGGATCGATGGGCGGTAGTGAGTCGCAATCTGTGATTTCTCGTTTTTTTCCAGTACGTATGATGGACCCATCCGGTCCCAAACAAGCGCTGCTCTCCACAGCACGTTCTCCACGGCAGGCGAGCAGATCAGCAATGATGCCTGGGTACTCCCCGAGCAGAACACCGGAAAACGCTGATCCTGGGTAAAGCAGATCTTCGCACTGTTCTGTCGCGTGTTGGCCAATGCCCCAAATCTTAAGTTCGGGCAAACGGTTCAATACTCCACTGGCAATTTCTCGCGCGTACGCCATCGTGGGGGTCATTGTGTCGATCAACAGCAGGTCCGGGCTGAGCGTGATCAAGTGTTGAATTAGTTGATCACGATTGCGTTCATCTACGTGCAGATCAACCACGATGGGGTTCCAGCCTGCTGCATGGGCAATTCCCTTTGCGTACAACATTTCGACTGGCCACATTAGGTCATGTGGATGGTTGTTTTGGAATATGGCCCACGGAGCAAAGCGTAGAAAGACCACTTGGGGTCTTCCAAAAACGCCGGGACCTGGGGACCAATTGCTCATGGGGTATCTCTCATCGGAACCGGCCCTCCGGCCCGAAGTAATTCTATTGCTTTTGCTGCTATGGATGGAATTGTACCCGGTGTGGCCATTAAATCCGAGGTCAATCGTACAAATGTTCGAGGATCTCCGAAAAAAGCCAGGTGGGCTGCCTTCGTAATTCGTTCTGAAACAGCCTTTGAAAGCGTAGTCGCATCGATGGTGGTTGCAGCACTTGCGTACCCAGATCCGGGGGTCTCATAGAAAGGGACCCAGTTGGCGTCATCCAATCGAAGTTGGAGTCCATGAAATACNCTGCGTATGGTTTCTTCGATGTTCATTCCGGGCAGACCCACGATGAAGTATCCCCCAACCCTCATACCCGCGGCCCTTGCTGCACGGACAGCTTCCACAGCTTCAGCCATGGGTTGACCAATTCCAGGGGAGTCAGACGTGGAGATGTGTTCAAAGCTAAATACGATTCGGTTGCATCCAGCGCTGGCCATTGTTTGGAGCAGAGTGGGGTCTACTTGATCAGGTCGTATGCCGTTGACGAGTTCCCACTTTACGTCCAAACCAGTCGACTCAATTTGATCGCATATGGAACGGACGCGGTTGGGGTTTCCAAGAAAGCTATCGTCTTCGACGTGAATGCTGCGGATGCCATGGTTGTTGACCAGGTCGGTCCACTCCCGAACGACTTGTTCCGGTAATTTAGCATCGAAACCATTGGGCCTCAGTGCGGGCACCGGGCAATACGGACAACGGCGATTACACCCTCTTGAGGTCACCACTTGTGCGTAAGGTGTGGCAGTGGAGCGCATCGCATAGCTGTAACGGTCCAAGGGAAATACGAATCGATCAGGGGCCGGCAATATTGCAAAGGGACTGGGCTCGCGTTCTGTTTTGTTGGGGTTTCCGGCGCGTACGACACCCGGCACTCGTCCAGAAACCTGGGCATCGATCAAGTCAGAAACACTTTCTTCTGGTTCACCCACGATGGCGAAATCTGCGCCCGTGCGCGCGATTGCACCCATGGGGTCTAAGGTTGGCAATGCTCCAGCGATAAACGTTTGGACACCGGGGATGGAACGGAGTTGTTGCATCCATCGGCCAACGGATTCTGCATTGTGATGCAGAACGGTTGCACCCACCCAATGTACATCACCCGATAGAACCCGCGATAGAATGCTTTCTTCGTCCTCAAAAACAAGGTCGATGCCTTCAACGGTATGACCACCCCCTTGAATTAGGGGAATCATTCCCGCCAATGCAAGGGGATAGGCGGGTTCCGCGGTCACTTTGGGTTGGATTAATAAAACGTGCACGACTTAACCATTGTGCCGGTTTGCGCTTGTGTTGTCCTGTCCCATCATGTTCATGGCCAGTGGAATACACAGCCCGCCCCCCAAGACAACCCAAGCGTGATTGACTGCAACGAGGGTCGGGGAGATGGAGCCTATGGCGGCTGTGACACCGGTGATCCCCCAGTGATGTACCCCTGCGCCTGCCAGCGGAATGGGTAGATATGTGACCAAATCGGCGATGGATTGCATCATGGCCGCAATCGCTGGACTGGTTCCATGATGGATGCCGATGGCGATAAAGAAAACCCCGCAAGCGCCCAAGGCGTGTTGAAAGAGGGCGAGCAAGGTGTAGGCCAGGGTACGGGCGATTCCGATGGGTTGCAGTGCTTCGATCGCCTGCGTTCCTGGAATGCGTACCCACGGACTCCATAATCGAGTGCCAAGGTCTGCAATAATCGGGCACCCAAAAGCGAAGACCAGAACTGCAAAACCGATAGATGGATTGACGCTGCCTATCGCAAGTGCGGCGAGTGCCACCAGAGCGCCCAAGGTTGTGCATAGTCGGTGTAGCAGTCGGGTCAGTACGGCCCTGGCCGGAATGTTCGTCGCATTGGAGACCGCACTGATTTCATACACATCGCCCAGCATGCTCGGCAATATGACGTTCATTCCATGTGCGTACAACAAAGGTTTTGCGAGGGGTCGGATCGATGGCAGTCCAAACAATATTTGGGTTCGAACCAATTGTAGAAACAGACTGATGGGGAAGCCCAGCAAGCCAAGCAGTACCCACAAAAGTTGTGGTTTCTTGAGTCCTTGAATTGTGGGTCCATGTGCTTGCCACCAGAGGTATGAAAGTCCACCTCCCACAATGAAGCTGAGGGCAAGGATCAGTTTTCGTCGCATGGCTCGAGTCGTTCTGCTTTGAATCCGCGGTCTTCATACGGTCCAGGCAAGGCATCGTTATCCATGAGTAGGATTGCTTGTTGGAGCCGCATTCGTGTCATTTCGGCCACGGTCACAAAACCCGCTCGTTTGGCTGCGGTTTTGTCTTTTACGGGTTCCGCTTTTTGAATCAGCAGAAACTGAAGACCCGCGTTTCGTTCCCGATTTTCAGCCAACACGGCATGTCCAGTTGTACCCGAGCCTGCAAAGAAGTCCAGCACGAGGTCNTTTGGTTGGTTTGTAAACCATCGGACAATGCGCTGTGCCACACTCAGGGGCTTTGCGTGATCGAATGGTACGCCCAACTTGGCCAGACGTTTGTCGTCGGAAGTACCGTCACGAAGGATGGATGGAACACCTTCTGTTCGAACTTCGTCGAGAAAGTACTTTCGTCGTGGCTGAGTACTTTCGTCTGCACCGAACACGATTCGTTCTTCCGCGAGCAGACGTTCCATGGTTTTGGGAGGGTTTCTCCATCCTCGTGCCGGAACGGGACATGGGCGGTGCGTTTTGGGGTGTACCAAGGGGATAAAGTAGTTGTCTGGTGCCTTTTTCTTGTTGGGCCACGCCATAGATACGGCTTGAAAGACACGTCCTTCTGCATCAATTTTGGAATATGCACGTTCTCCAGGCTGGAACATGGTTTGTTTCTTGAGCCAATAGTTGAACGTCTTGTTGATGTCGGAGAGTGTTTGTGGTCTTCGGTGGGGTGCCAATGCCGGCTCGGGAAGGCGATAGCGCGTTGCGGTTTCAGCAAGGTCGGGAGGCAGCCTGACTTGTCCTAGGGTCTTCATTAGATCGGCGGCTTTGGCGATCATGGTTTCGACGTTTGGTTTGGCTCGTTCTAAGGTGTGAAACGCTTTTCGATTGCGGGCATAACAGACGATGGTTTCGTGCTGAACAGCGATACCGGTTGCATCACCTTTGGGGTTTTTCTTGTCCCANACGATGGNTCCAAGNCGATNTTCNCGNCCAAANCATNGNATCGAGNANNANGGTNAGNCGNGCGAGTTCATGTTCNTCGATNTGGANNACTATCGCCCCATCGCTGCGAAGCAGGTCGTGTGCCAACTGCAGACGAGGCTGCATCATTTCGACCCAGGCTTCACCGCGCTTGTCCTCGTAGGTAAATGTGCTTCCCGTGTTGTAGGGGGGATCGATGTAGATCAGCTTGACGGTCCCAGCCAATGTTTTCACAAGCTGATTCATGACCGGTAGATTGTCTCCTTCGATCAGTCGGTGTTTGGACGTTTCGAAGCGAACAGACTCCTCAACCAATGGGACGAAGGTTTGAGGCGGCATTCCGGTCATTGCTGCCCGGCTTCGCTTTCGAGCCAGCTGCGGATGATTCGAGTAGCGACGCTTGTTCGGTATTCGGCTGTAGAGCGGATGTCGTCGATGGGTGTGATTTCTTGAGCCACAAGATCTGCAGCTGCACTGTCGATGGCCTTTCCGATCAAAGATGACTCTACCGTCATCAGCCGTATGGGGGTTGCGGCGACTGAACCCAGTGCGACCCTGGCTTCGGTAACAATCCCATTTTCGATTCGAAGCCTTCCACCCAACATGACCTTAGAGATGGCCTGTGCCATGCGCGTGCCCACTTTGCGATAGTACAGCCGATCTCGAACATCTGTTTGGATGTGGATGGCCAGCAATAGCTCGTCGGCTTCCAGTGCTGTTTTCCGGTATCCAACCCAGAAATCAGACGCCTTAATTCGGCGAGATCCGCGAATGCTTGCGACTTCCATTTCCGCATCAAGAGCGAGCCATAAAGGAAGTGAGTCACCCGCTGGAGAGGCGTTGACGATGTTTCCACCAACCGTGCCACGGTTTTGAATTTGTGCGGCACCAACGGTGTTTGCACATTCCCGAAGCGCGTCTGGCATGGATGGGTGTCGAGCGATTTCAGCCCAAGTCGTCAATGCACCAATACGAATACCTTTCTCGTTTGCTTCGATGCCTGACATGCCTTCACAGCCCCAGATGTTGAGGACTTCGATCAGTTGCACGGCTCCACCTTCAACAAACACCATGAGGTCAGTGCCTCCTGCAATGATGGTTGCATCTGGGTGTTCGGCACGAAGCCGCAGTGCTTCATCGATTGTGTTGGCTGTCCACACGGGGGCATTGGATGTATGCATCAGTCAGACCCCATTCCCTGAACGACTGCGTCCACGATTTTTTGGTATCCAGTACAACGACATAGATTCCCTGCAAGGGCTTCACGAATCTCTCGTCGCGTGGGCTTGGGGTTGTTGTCCAATAGGGCTTTGGCGGTGACGATGAACCCGGGTGTGCAGATGCCACATTGGGCCGCTCCAAAGTCCACGAACGCTTTTTGAATGGGGTCAAGGTTATCGTCTACGGCGATGCCTTCGACGGTGGTGATGACTGTATTTTGAGCCTGGACGATGGGAATCAAACAACTGTTCACTGGGATTCCATCAATGATGACCGTACAGGCCCCACATTCACCTTCTCCACACCCTTCTTTGGTGCCGGTCAGCCTGAGTTCTTCCCGCAAAACGTCGATGAGGCGGGTCATCGGACGGGCTTCTACAGAGATCGGTTGGCCATTTACCGTAAATTGAATCATGTGCTTATCTCCAAGCCGGCCAATACACGTTCGGGTGTCATGGGTAGAATATCCAGAACCACACCGGTCGCTTGCTCGATGGCTTGTGCTACGGCGGGAGCGGGTCCATCCATGGGAATTTCACCGATGCCTTTGGCGCCGAAAGGACCACCTGTGTAGGGGATTTCCACAATGCGGGTGATCATCTCCGGAGAATCAAGTGTGGTGGGGATGATGTAGTTTGTGAGCCTGTCGTTGATCATTCGTCCTTGATCGTCGAGTACGACCTCTTCGTATGTGGCGTATCCCAAGGCTTGAATCGAACCTCCCTCGATTTGCCCTTCGACGATGACTGGATTGATGGCTTTTCCCACATCGGTTGCGCTGACAAAACGGCGGTACAGAACTTCACCTGTGTCCAGGTCGACATCCAAGTCGACGATAGAACAACTCCATCCATACGCGGGATAGGCATCGCCTTGGTAGGTGTCGTTGTCCCAAATGAACTTTCCGCTGTCGACATACTCAGCCTGTACACGCAAGGGAATGGTGTTGGTTCGGGCCATCAGTAAATCGTCGAAATCGTTGGTGTCGAGTCCAGTTTCTGCCTGAAGGGCGGATCGAAGTTTCTTCGCGGCTTCTTGGAGGACACCGCCAACGACCATGCACGTACGGCTTGCCACAGTGGGGCCAGAATCTGGCACATTTGCGGTGTCGTGTGGGGCATTGGACACTCTGTCGACGGAAATACCGAGTTCTGCGGCTGCGATTTGTGGGAATGTGGTTTCCACTCCTTGTCCGATGTCTGTCGATGCTGTGAGGATGCGCACACAGCGACCTTCTAATTCAAGCCCTACTTTGCCTTTGATGGCGGCTTCGCCGTTGCCCGTGAATCCACAGCCATGAAAAACCAGAGCGACACCGCGCCCTCTCGCGTATCTGCCAATTCCACCGCCCGGATGTTTGTGGGGTGTGCGGACGGCGGCTTCGGCAGCCTCTAAAGCTTGGTCGAGAACCACTTGGGCGCCCGTATCGGTCAACACTTGACCTGTGACGGAAATGTCCCCGTCAACCACGAGATTGTGTTGTCGAATGGCGACCGGATCCATGTCCAAATGCCGTGCGATTCGGTCCATGTGTCTTTCGACGGCAAACATGGCTTGTGGGGCGCCGAATCCGCGGAAGGCACCGTTGGGTGGTGTGTGGGTAGCGACTGCGACTCCGGACAAATGCTGGTTTGCACACCGATAGGGTCCGGTCAGATGCAGTATGGCTCTGGAAAGGACCACCGGGGTCAGTGTGTTGTACGCACCACCATCCATAATAATGGAGGCATCCCACTGAAGTAGAGTTCCGTCTTCACCAACGACAGAGCGAATCTTGATGACGGAAGGGTGGCGTTTGGTGGTCGCCCGAAGATCTTCGTCTCGTCGGTAAATCATTTTGACGGGCTTGCCCGTTTTGAGGGTCAGTAAGGCGGCGTGGGCGGCCAGCATAGATGGATACTCTTCCTTTCCACCAAAGCCACCGCCTGTGGTCGCCTGTACGACATTCATGCGTTTGTGTCCCAGCATGGGTGCCAAGGCTTTTACGATGTAAAAGGGACATTGCATTGAACCCAAGAGCGTCAGCCCACCGTCTTCTCTGGGTACTGAAATCATGCCTTGGGGTTCGATGTACAACTGCTCTTGATGTTGGACTCTGTATTCCCCTTCAATGACAATTCCGTTTTCTACTTGGCCCCCTTTGTCGATGGTGATTCGCTTGAAGACATTGTCGTCACCATAAATTTTGATTTCATGGTTTTCCGCGATTTCGGCATCCAACAGGGCGGGTAGGTCTTCTAGGATGACACGAATGTGCTTGGCGGCAGCCAGTGCGCGGTCTCGAGTTTCGGCAGCGACCAGTGCCACCGGTTCTTCTACATGTCGCACCAACCCGTCGGCAAGGGCTGGCTGGTCTTCTGTCATCAAGAAGACGACATTTTGGTGGGGAATATCTTCTGCGGTCACCACAGTGATTCCATTCCAATCAAAGTTGGGATCCCGTTCCAACCCTAAAATTTTCCCGTGCGCACGCGGGCTTCGGACCGTTGCGCCGTACAGACACCCCGTGGGTCGAATATCATCTACATAAAGCGCATCACCCGTTACTTTGGCGGGACCATCTGCGCGGGGAACACCTGTACCTACTGGACTCATATACAAAGCATAGCAAGGTGCCCGCGTGGATACCGCTACTTTACTTCATAGGAAGGGTGCTTACGATCTTTTCCGCGCGCGCGCAGGGCGCGACAGGTAGCATGGGACAGCTCATATGGGTGGGCTTCCAGATAGAGATAGTTCATGGCGAAAAGCTTCAAACCGCAGGACCAGCAGCCAGCTCCAGAGGGTGGTGGTCAACGAGTGGCGGCGCCAGTCTATCCACCGGGCTTCAATCCTGTGTCCAAAGCCAAGCAACTTCATGAAGCGATGGATTGTTGGGGAACCGATGAGCGTACGGTCCTCGATGTGTTGCGGACGGGGCGCCAAGACCTGACTCGAGCAATCGAGTCTTCATTCAATCGCATGTATTCGCGCTCATTGCGATCATGGTTGTACAAGGAGCTTAGCGGGGGAGATCTAACCAAAGCCCTTCAGTTGCTTGGGAGGGGTGACTTTACGTTGGCCCAAAAGCTCAACCAAGCAGCGGATGGCTGGGGTGTCGATTCTCAGAAGATCTTTCGGGCCCTGGAAACCGCAACGTCGGCGGAACTACAGGAGGTTCGAGACAACGCAAGTTTGAAGAAGCGTCTGAAAGACGAACTCAACGACGACGATTACGATTTGGCGCTTGCCTACCTAAATGGCAAAGGCGTCTTGGCGGCACGACTTCGCCGTGCGGTTGGGGGTTGGGGTACAGACGAAGAACAAATCTGGCGCTCCATCACAAAGGCGTCCGATGAAGAGAAACAATTTATTCTGACCAAACCCGCCCTCATGAAGGCTTTGCGCTCTGATTTGAATGATGCGGACTACCTCCGCGCCTCTCGCATGTTGGCGGGAACATGGGACAACGCAGACAAGATCGAAGTATCGATGGCGGGTTGGGGTACAGATGAGGCGCAGTTGATCGCTGCTGTGGCCGCCCTGAACGAATCGGAATTTCAGAAGTTGGCCCGTGGGACTTCTCGTGTCTCAGGTATCCCATCTTTGATTGCTCAATTCACCAGTGAGTTGAGTGGAGACACAGAGTTTCAAGTTCTTGAAAGCTTGCATCAAAAGCGCCTTGCCTACGACACCGAATATGCGGCTGAGTATCGTGCAGAGCAGGCTGAGAAACTGGGTGAATCTGCAATGAGCGAAGAGGGGTCAGCGGCGCTGATCGCTTCTGACGGTCAATCTATGAGTGCCGTTTCTCGTCTGAAAATGGCTTGTAGGGGTTGGACGACCGATGAGGAGAGCATTTGGGACGTGTGTGCTTCAATCCCTTCTGGCCAAGGTCAGTGGATCTTACGCAACAATCCGGATGGAGTACTCAATGCGCTGAAGGGGTCACTGAGTACCGATGAATACATCGACGTACGCCGGGCGCTTGGGGGCGGCGCAATCGGCCGAATCCAAGTTCTTCGTGCAGCGGTTGAGGGTTTGGGTACCAATGAACAACAGCTGTATGATTCGCTGGAGAGTATTTTGGCGGAAGGGGTGGCTGAAGAAGTCCTTCATGACGCATCGATCATGTCGCAGGTTCGAAATGATATTGATGCTCGCATGTACCAGGTCTTCCGTGAGGCGCTGACGACCGGAACATTTACGGCCATGATGCGTTTGAAGTGGGCCACTGCTCGCTATGGGACTGATGAAGATCTCGTCTGGGATGTTTGTGGAAACTACCGCAGCGAGTGGTATACCGGTGGCGAAATCAGCCCGGAAGTGGACCGCATTTTATTGAGCGAATTGTCCACAAGGGACTACTGGCGAGCCATCGATTTGATCCGTGGTCCTCCGCAGGGTGAGCAAGACAAGCTGGAGCGGGCCAAGGAGCTTTTGGAGCGGGAAAGAGGCTCTGGGGTGAGTGTCGCCTTGATGGACATGGTGTCGGGTGACGGACAACACGCGGATGAGTCTTGGCGTGATTACCAAGTGGTGTACAACCAGGCCTATGAAGATGGAAAAGTTTCGGAAGAAGAACAGGCGCGCTTGTCTGATGCTGAAGAATATTCCAACTACACGACGGAACAATACAGGGAGGCCAAAGCGACGGTGGCCCAATGGGCATCTCAGATTGCGGTGACCATCGTAGGTATTGTTGCAACCGTGATGACTGCTGGCGCTGCAGCGGGTCCATTTCTGTTGGCCTTGAGTTCCAACATGGGAACCATTTGCACATCCATGGTGGCAGCGGCTGCGCTCAAGGTGGGTGTAACCAAAGCCATTGAGGGCGAAGGTTACGATTTGAATAGCCTAGATACCTTGGTTGATGGCGTCGGTGCTGCGGTTGAGGCAGGACTATTTGTTGTTGGCAATGTGGGTGCTGCGAACATCATGAGGGGTGTCAGTAAAACCAAATTCGTACAAGGAATTGCACCATCGGTCGAAAAGACTTTTGGTACCGCCGGAAAACGAATTTTGGCCGGTGGATTTGAAGGTGCAATTGATGGGACCATCGGTGGTTTGGGGGAAGGCCTGTTTCAGGGCCTTGCTTCCGACAGGGCTTGGTCAGGGGGACTTGGGGAGGTGTTCTCCAATGTGGGTGCCACGACCATGTTGCATACAGCGCTGGGTGGGTCCATGGGTTTTGCTGGTGGTTCGATGTTTCGCAGCATTGGGGAAACTGTAGGACCTTCATTCCGGCGTAACTTTGGAAATTCTGTTGATGGTGCCACGCCGGGTACGGGTTCAGTCGACGATATTATGGCGAAAATGCCGGATGACCTCGAAGGAAGTACGACGGATCAGCGTCGTCTGCTGATGGCTGCTCACGAAACAAACCAACGAATGCAGGTAGCGGCGGATGACATCACGGCTGCCCATGGCATGGAACCCACCAAGGTCGGACTGAAGGGAAACAAATTTGGTGCGCAGGCGGATGAACTGAATCAAGACGAGTTCATCGGCAAAGTGTTGGAGAAGACCCGACGATGGGGAGACCCAGAAGAGATCGGTGCGATGCGGGACATGAGTCGTGGGCGGTTTGACTGCGACGACGTGGACCAAGCAAGGTCTGTCGCCACGGACCTCAAGGATCGATTCAGTAAGTCCTATGGAGCGGACAACGTAAAAGTAAAGGAACCCAAAGACGGCGATGTGTATGTTCGCTGGCACATTTTGGTGCGGGATCCCCAGACCAGCGTGTGGCATGAGTGGCAGGTTGGAACCAAGGCGCTCACGACCTTTATTGAAGACGTAAAGGTTCCGTTGCCGCCGGGTGTACGGCTCCATGCGGAACCGAACTTTCACGTGGTCATGTACGATGTTCTGGACAAACTGGATGACCCCAACATTCGCAATCAGCATGGCCTGGATGATGGGCTTCGCAGCCGCATTGGGTTGACGGAAGTCAAACCCAGATACGACCAACTGATGGCTGAAGCGGGCAACGTCAAAAAGGGGGCGGAAGAACCTTTTGCGTTTGACGTCAGGCTCGCGAACTTGTCGGATGACTTGGGTGAGGTGCTGAAGAAGCTGGAAGCGGAGCATCCAGGCATGACCCAGTTGCTTGATACCAAACTGTTGTCGAATGTGAATGCGGCACCGAAGGCGACTGCACAGATAGCAGATGGGATCGATGGGCCGGTTCATCATGCGGACATGCCGTTTTTTGGCACAAAGAAAGCCACCCCTGAGCCGAAGCTTCAGGACGATCCTTTGCCCAAATTGCGTCCAGAGCATGAAACTGGTGGTGTCGAGTACAAAAACTTCGACAACAGCAAGGCGTTTCTGGCAGATGGAAAAATTGATCCGCACTCTGCAAAACAAGGCGCGCTGGGTGATTGCTATTTGTTGGCGGGCTGTGCCGCAGAAGCGCGTGCAAATCCAGAAGGCATTCGCAGTTTGATCAAGGACAATGGCGATGGAACCTTTGATGTCACGTTGTATATGCGGGCTTCTTGGTACGACAATGCCAAGCCCAAAGTATTCACTGTGGACTCACGGTTTCCTGCTCGCGGAGGCAATCCAATTTACGCAAAGGTGGGCCGATCTGTTGATGGCGATGATGAGATGTGGATGCCGCTTATTGAAAAAGCTTTGGCTCAAGAAACAGGAAGCTACGATCTGATTAGCGGTGGAAACATCAATAAAAAGGTTAGTTTTGGTGGTGTTCACGAACTTCTTACGGGAAATAAAACCCGGTACGTAAAGACCGATTCATTGTCGGATGAGCGATTGCTTATGCGGATGAAACAATCGCTGGATAGCCGCGAACCCATCGCCGCAGGTACCCACAATTTCAATGATGATAAATCGATGCGTTCGGCGGCTGAAAGTCTGAATATTTATGCCAATCACGCCTATTCGGTGGAAAGTGTCAATGTAGATGCGGGTACCGTAAGCCTACAAAACCCGTGGGGCAGTAGTCATCCGACGGACATTTCGATTGCCGACTTTAAGAAATACTACAGCCGACTCGATATCGGTACGCAACCCAAGCAAACGAACGTTGGTGGTGGTGTTCAGTGATGGTTAGCGATCTCTCGGGAAAAGTTCTTCATGCCCTATCTGTGGAACCACAGACCATGGCTCAACTGACGAGTCCGGGGGTTTTGTAGGATGTCTGAACACCGGAAGAAAGAGAGAATCTCCGAGACGACGGTTGGATCTCTGGGCGGTACGTGGGTTGCAGCAGCCAATGGCTGGGTAGATGACTACGCTTTGCCAGGTGGAAAAATGGTGGAANGTCCCACCATGTTGTTGGTGTTTAAGGACGACTCAAAAGTACGTGTGGGTGCGGGCAGTGAGATAGACGCCAATGGAATTCAATGGACAGTGACTGAGGTGCGTCTTGGTGACGCGGGTTCTGGTTGGGTGGAGTTAGAAGCCGCCATACCCGCAGATAAGGGCCCTGCCCGCCCAGAAGAGCTGGATTTCATCTTTACGGATCGCTGTTATCGTTGTGGAGCCAAGAACGGATGGGACGGAACCACCGGAACCGTGTTGGGTGAGTTTGCAATCGGCATGCGATGTACCCAGTGTTCCGCATCGGCCTTCGAAACGAGTGGCGAGATTCGGCGGGCGTTTTTTGAGTCGCCGCCCATTTTTCAGCCGGGTCGTCGTAAATGAAACCATCGGCACAAGATGTCGCTTCGTATGAAGGCTTATTTTCAGGTGCCGCTCGGTTGGGATTGTTGTGTGGTGTTCTCGATGTTCCTTGGAAGAGCGTTGCAGAATACGTGGGTGTTTTTTCTGAACGGCTGAAGGGGTATTTTGAGCTTTCGGTNGATCCAGCAATTCATGCGATTGGTGTGATGACCAAGGGTGAAGGAAAGCCCTACGCGTACCGCGTCACTCGCTTCATGGAAGACAACGGTATTTCAGAGGAAATACTCCGGAAATTCCTCGTTCGCGCCCGGTATTTTGAGTACCGCAATATCTTCTTCAAAATCGAAGCCGATGGTCGTGGACTCCAGGAGTTCTCGACGTATTTTCGCCGGCGTCCATCCCTTGAGGTCGCCCATGCCATTCTGGCGGATGGTGGTGTGGATACAGATGGCGTGGGGTTGATGGAGGCGGTGGCCGAAGTATTGGAAAAACGTACAGTACATTTTGTTGGGTCGGCCGCCACACGTGCGGGCCACTTGCAGGAGAAAATCTACTTTTCACAGCCGGATACACCGGAATCATGGGATCGGATTCACACGGCGGTAAGGCTTTGTGGGTTGTCAGATGCTGAATGGGCGCCCATTGCGGGTATTCGTGAGCATTTGGTTGGACGTACCGCCTTTCTTTCCATCGGGTTTTCCAATGGTGAGTTGGTTCCAGGTGTAAAAATTGATGTGCATGACGTGGCCCCAGAGGCTGTAAATGCGTTGATATCGGATGAGGGTGTGGCGGATCGAGCTGATTTGCCGAGAAGCGTCATTGGGCGTTCAAATCACAGTTATGTCGGGTTGCGGTTGGAGCCAGGTAAGCCGGTTCGGGTAAAGACATACGCGCTCGGTTAGGCCGATTTGCACATGGATGCATTTCTCATCACAGCTTCGGATCCAACGACATTTTTGATCTTGGCTGTCATTTTGTGTGCAGTGATCGTTCGTGCAGCGTTTGGCTTTGGCGACGTCTTGGTCAGTGTGCCCATTTTATCATTGTTCGTCAGCCCGAAAATGGTTGTTCCTTTGATGGGTTTGGTGGGTGCGACCAATGCTTTTCTTATTCTCATCCGGGAACGGAAGGCGGTTCATTGGCGGCCTGTTCGATATCTATTGATGGCTTCATTTGTGGGTGTTCCGTTGGGTGTGTGGTTGCTCAAATGGCTGCCTGAAGCCACGATTAGTTTGGCCTTGGGCATCATGCTGGTGGCATTTTGTGGCTGGAGTCTGTTTGGCCGGAAAACCGTTCAGTTGCGTTCGCCATTATGGGCGTGGCCATTTGGTTTTGGTGCGGGTGTCATGGGCGGAGCGGTCACGGCGACGGGACCGCCCATCGTCTTGTATAGCGCCACACAAGGGTGGACTCCTGAAGAGAGTCGCGCGACGATGCAGGGTTTTTTCTTCCCCAACAGCGTTTTCATTTTGACTTCTCATTGGTGGGCAGACATGTGGACCCAAGAAGTGGTCAATATCTATATAATTACAGTTCCAATCTGTATTATTGCTCTACCCGTAGGGGCTGCAATGGCCATGCGTATGAGTCGAACACTCTTTGAAAAGCTCACAATGGCCGTTCTATTTTCTGCCGGCCTCTTGCTGATTTGGGGATAGCGTGCGAATCATGACATAGGCGGCCAGTCGGTCGTTTTCTGGAGTGGCAAGCAAATGTCCAATTCGGATGTGACCATCGTGGCTATGGGTGGCAACTCTTTGATTGACCCCAAGATGTCGCCAACTGTGGAAAATCAATTCCATTTGGCCGCCATTGCTGTGAAGCCCATTGCGGATCTGATTGAGGCGGGCCACCGCCTTGTGATTACCCACGGAAATGGCCCTCAAGTGGGTTTTATGGCGCTTCGTTCTGAGCTATCGAAGGAGCAAATTCACGAAGTACCCCTTGATTCTATCGTGGCCAATACGCAAGGAAGTTTGGGGTACATGATTCAACGGGCCCTCGGTGAAGAGTTTCGGCGTCGGAAGTTCAAACATGAGGTGGTGAGTATCGTCACTGAAGTGGAAGTGGATCCCGATGATGATGCTTTTGGTCACCCCACCAAACCAATCGGTCGCTTCTATACAGAAGAGGAAGCCGATGTGTTGGCAATGGAGCGAGGTTGGGACATGGTTTTGGTCCAACATCGTGGGTGGCGCCGAGTCGTCCCGAGTCCAGCACCGGTCAAAATTGTACAGCTCCCCACCATCNTACGGTTGCTTGATCAAGGTGTAACTGTGGTGTGCTGTGGCGGTGGAGGCATCCCTGTTGTACGGGAGCAAGATGGAAGTATTCGAGGTATGGAAGCCGTGATTGACAAAGATAGAGTGAGCGCTTTGTTGGGCGTTCGTTTGAATGTGAGCCGACTATTTTTGACCACAGGAACCGATGCCGTTTATCGAAATTTCGCGACCGATAACGAAGAGAAACTATCGTGTATGACGATAGATGAAGTTCGTGAAATGGCGGATAGTGGGCAGTTTCCACCCGGTTCGATGGGCCCCAAAGTAGAAGCAGCCATTCGCTTTGTCGTGCATGGTGGGCAAGAGGCGGTGATTTGCCAGCCATCTGATTTGGTGGCTGCATTTTCCGGAAATGCCGGCACAAAGATCATTGCTGACCCCATTCAATAGACCAAATCCATGATTGGGTGTGCAGGACTCACGTTTAGAAGAACGTAGGTCTAAATATTGGAATTCGTTTTTCTATTGAGTTTGCTTGAAAATCTGTCTTGGTGGGCTTGATCGATCTTNGTTGTTTTTGGCACAATGGACTTTGGGCGCGCGGCTCCATGTGGCCATTGGGGACAGATTTATATGCGGAGATTCTTCGCTAATTCTCGGATCATGCTTTTGCTTGCGGTATTTGTGGGGACACCCACAACCCTGTCGGGCTGTGGCGATGTGGTCGCCAAGACAAACGCCGATTCGTTCAAGGTTCGGGCGCGCAAAGTCAGAAATGATGTGAAGACATTGCGACCCGGAGAGCTTGGTCCCTTCTTGGATGGACAGCAGGACGAGAAGCTGCGGTACGTGATTTATCGGAAACTGGAGAGCCAGAGGGAGCGGTTGAGATCGGGCAATGATCGTTGGATGGCCGTTGATCTGGTAGCGCTCACAGAAACCAGCAAACGAGACATGAATGCGGACTACCAACCACTTCGGGCAGTCGCGAAATCGCATCACGTTTGGGCGCGACTTGAGGGGTTTGAAGCGGGCCAGATGAGCGATTTGCTGGATGGGCAATATGTAGAACAAGTTGTGGGTTGGGTAAACCAGTGGGGACAGAGTGGTCGTCCGCATATGGAAGGTCGCTTAAATCGGCATGACCTGACGGCACTACAGGAATACGCGATTGAACGACTTCCAGATACCCGTAGGTTGTTGCGGTGGACGTTTGAACAGGACCAGCGGCCGGGTCAAGTGGCGGGCTTTTTGGGCCGGAATTGGTCGGAAAAGGAATTGGTCAGCATCATGAGAATGTGGTGTACATCTGAAGGGTGGACACCGCTGGCACACGCTGAGAATAAGCTGACCAAGCGAGAGAAAGACGCAGTCTTTTCCGCATTTGTGCGTCTAGAAAAGTCCTCGGATCCACTGGTCAGGCGGGAAGCGAAACGCTGGCGTTCTTGGTTTGAAGTGAGAGTTTCCAGTTTGGCTGCAGTGGCTCGATAAGCGGCCCTCTGCCTTCCGGATGACGTTCGCTTCAACCGAACTGCTGGCGATTGCTGTCGGTGTTGGCCGGCTTGAATTGTAGCCAGCCTACCTGGGCAAGCGCGGGTACGAGCAGTAGGTCTGCAACCATGGCTACCACGAGTGCGAGAGGCAGCAACGAACCCATAATGGACATGGAGTAGTACTCACTAAAGAACAGCGGAAAGTACCCAGCAGAGAGAATCACAGTTGTCATGACAATGGCGCGTCCGGCAAAGTCGAAGGTGTTTTGTATGGCCTCTTTCGTGGTGCTGTGTCGTGCAGATTCGGTACGGAAGCGCATGAGGAAATGAATGGTGTCATCGACGCCAATTCCAATGGCCATCATCAATACCACCAAGGTGTCGCTATCGATATCGCCCCAAACGAGTCCTGTGACCGCAGTGACAACGATCAGGGGCAATAAGTTGGGAATCATTGATATGAGTCCCACAGATACGCTGCGCAGGCCAATGATCATTAGGATGCTGATGGCGACGATCGAAGCGAGGACACCAATTCGTTGGCCAGTGACGATGTTGTCGAGCNAAGCGCCCGAAAGCGGACCCACTCCGGATACCTCGACTTTCAAATCGTCAGGCAGAATCTCGGTACCCATTTGTTCCACTTGTTTGGCCAATAGGTGTGTTGCCCGCATGCGATGTTCATCAATTCGGAGGGTCATATGGGTCGATGACCTGTCAAAATCCAGAATCCCATCGATGTTGGAACCCCCGCCCATTTCGAACAGCAGCATCTCTTGAGCGATGGCTTCCCGGGTGGTTGGCAATGGGCCTTCCCCACCCAATGTTGCGTGTGTTCTGCGGATTAAATCCACAAAACTATTGGATGGAAATACGGACGGGAGTCCCTCGACCTGTTCCTCAAATTCAGCAATTTGAGCGAAGACGTCGGCGTCAAACATTCGTCCTGGTGTGTCGGAGGTAATGAATACATCGAGGTTCAGCGAGCCACCAAATTCTTGTTCGAAGTATGCGGTATCGGTGCGGACCCGGTTGTCTTCGTCGATTCTGTCAAAGGCATTTGTTTCGATTCTCATGTTTGGGATGAGCAACAAGCACCCAATGATCAGCGCTGTAAAAAGCGCGATGATGGCGCGAGGGTATTTGGTCGATGCCAAGACACAGAGGTTTACGATCTTTTTTACCAACAGCCCCACAGGGTTGTTCATGTTTTGGGCGCTCTTGGGAGGCACTTTTCCGTAGCTGGCCGCAATCGGCACCAAGGTCATTGCAAGCAGCAGTGCGACGCCCACACCGAAACCGAGAACCCAGCCAAGTTGCTGGAACACAGGGGTGGGAATCAGGCTGATCGATAAGAAGCCTACGAAGGTGGTGGCGCTGGTGAGCAAACAAGCTCTTCCCACATCTGTGGCGCTTGCGAGGATGGCTTCGTCCTTATTTCGGCCCTGCTGTAGTTCTGTAAGGTATGCACTCCAAAGGTGGATCACGTCGCTGACTGCGACCACGGTGATGATGCTGGGGACAATGGCATGGAAAATATTGAGTTTTCCATCGCTTGCGGCGCATGCGAGGCCCAGTGACCAAAGTCCACTCAATAGGCTCACTCCCATGGACAAGATGACGGGCAGAGGCGTGCGGAACAGCACAATCACAGTGGTGAGCATGACCAGGCAGACAAAAGGAAACAATGTTTGCAAGGCATGCAATGACTGGTACAGCATTTCATCGAGGACAACCGCGAAGCCTGCCCGGTGTATTTTGTCAGCTGGGTAGCCATTTTCAGCAAAGGCATCCATGGTCATATGGACCACTTCACTGACGACTTCTCCCGATCGTTTCGGGTTGACCTTCAACTCGATCAATACAACTGCATGACTTGCGGAGTCATTTAAAATGGTCCGTTTTAGGAGAGGGTCTTCCTGAATCTCTCGGATCAACTCCAACCGTTGTTCTGGGAAAGCACGCGCAGCCTCTGCATACGACTCAACCTGTAGGATTCCGTCGGCAGAATGAATTCGTTCAAGAGTCAGCAGGCTTGTGGCCTTTTGGACATCAGGGTGTTGCTCAAGGGTATCGACGATTTGCTCAAGTCGGTCCAGTGCTTTGGGAGAAAGCGGATCACTTTCTTTGTACGCGACGGCGAACATCTCGTCGGACCCGAACTTTTGAATGAGTTCGATATACCGGGCATAGGCAGGGGAGTTTCCAAAGAATAGATCTCCCAGCGAATTGGCCAACACCCCTCTGGATACGCTCCATGCGCTGAGAATGGTCAACACCGCAATGACGGCCATCATGGTGATGCGGTTGCGTAAAACCCAAGCGAAGTAACGTTTCATTGGGATAGCGTTGCATAGATATGGACAAAGTTGCGTAGGTGCTGAAACTTAGGTGCTTTCTTGGTGGGATTTGTATGGTTCGAGTTGTAGCGGGTGTTGTGATGGAGGAGGGGCGTGTGATGGTTACTCGTCGCGGACCCCATGTTCGGCTTGCTGGACTTTGGGAATTTCCCGGAGGCAAGGTTGAGGATGGCGAAGATGACCACACTGCACTGGCCCGTGAATTGTGGGAAGAGCTACAGATACGAGTCGAGGTGGGTGAATGTGTGGGTGAAAACATTCACACAGAGGAGCGCGGCCCTTTTTGTCTGGTGGCCTACCGCGCGACCATTATGGAAGGACGACCTGTGTTGTCAGACCACGATGAAATCGCGTGGATTACGCCAGACAAACTGAGCCAACTTGACTGGGCGCCGGCTGACATTCCACTGTTGAAGAAACTCGTTTAGCGGGTCAGTTTGCGGTACTTGATGGGCTTGGGCTGGTTGGCGTCTTCGCCCTTTCTTAGCCTGAGATCACGTTCATATTCGTGGTAGTTGCCTTCGAACCAGACCACTTCGGAGTTTCCTTCGAAAGCCAGAATATGGGTCGCAATCTTGTCCAAGAAGAAGCGATCGTGGCTGATGACCACGGCACAACCCGTGAATCGGAGCAATGCGTCTTCTAGGTTTCGTAGGGTTTCTACATCCAAATCATTGGTTGGCTCATCGAGAAGGACCAGGTTTCCACCGGTTTTGAGAAGTTTGGCCAAGTGGACCCGGTTTCGTTCACCACCGGACAGTGTTCCAACCTTTTGTTGTTGGTTGGTGCCCGAGAAGTTGAATGCCGAGACATAGGCCCGCGAGTTCATTTCTTGACCATCGATGGTGATCAGGTCGTGACCACCAGAGATTTCTTCCCACACACTTTTGTTGGAGTCCAAGGCGTCGCGGCTTTGGTCTACATAGGCCAAATCGACAGTTTCTCCGATTCGAAGACTCCCGGAGTCTGGCTCTTCTGTATCGGTGATCATTTTGAAGAGTGTTGTTTTTCCTGCACCGTTGGCGCCGATGACGCCGACGATTCCACCGGGTGGCAACTCGAAATCGAGATTGTCGATAAGGAGTTTTTCCCCGAATGCTTTGGTGAGTTTTTCAGATTGGACGACGACCGTACCCAGTCGTTTGGTCATGGGGATGTGGATGCGCGCCCCTGTTTGGCGGCGCTTTTCTGCGGCACTTGCCACCAATTCATCGTAGGCAGTGATTCTGGCTTTAGATTTGGATTGGCGGGCTTTGGGAGAGGAGCGAATCCATTCTAGTTCTTGTGTCAGTGTACGGTTGCGCTTGCTTTCTTCTTTCTTTTCTTTGCGCATGCGTTCTGTCTTTTGTTCCAGCCAACCCGAGTAGTTGCCTTCGAATGGGTAGGCTTGGCCGTGGTCCAATTCCAGAATCCAACTGGCGACATTGTCCAGAAAATACCTGTCGTGAGTGACTGCGATGACACAGCCTGGGTATTCGGCCAAGTGTCGTTCCAACCAAGATACAGTTTCTGCATCGAGGTGGTTGGTGGGCTTGTCCAACAGCAGCATTTCGGGTTTGGATAGCAAGAGTTGGCAGAGTGCGACTCGGCGCTTTTCACCACCGGAGAGATGGGTCACTGCTTGGTCACCGGGGGGGACGCGGAGCGCATCCATGGCGATTTCCAGGGTTCTATCGAGATCCCAGGCATTGGCGGCATCGATCTTGTCTTGAAGTGCGGCTTGTTCGGTACACAGTTTGTCGAAGTCAGCATCGGGATCACCAAATGCTTCCGATACCTCTTCAAAGCGTTTTAGGAGATCCCGAATCTCGCCCACACCTTTTTCGATGTTTTCTCGTACCGTAAGATCGGGGTCTAGGTTCGGTTCTTGCGGCAGATATCCAACGCGGGCCCCTGATTTTAGCCAAGTGGTTCCATTGGTTGCTTCATCCAGTCCCGCCATGATTCTTAGGACGGTGGATTTTCCTGCACCGTTGTGCCCAATGACACCAATTTTGGCATCTGGAAAAAAGCTTAGGTGTGTGGGCTTCAAAATGGTTCGACCATCAGGAAGTATTTTGTCCACACCTTGCATTTGGTAGATGAAATCAGCCACGTAAGAACTCCAGGTTTGGCCGCACCTAACAAGAGTGTCCCTGCACCGCTTTTATCCACATGTTTCTAAGGTGGAATGAATTTTTTTTCCGGTGAAGGAAAGAAGCTTTTGTGGGTGGGCGTCTCGGTTTAAAAAGTGGAGCTATCTCCTACTTTTACGGGTGTTTACGTGTCAATAGTTAAGGGGCAAAACAACAGGTTTGCCGGACATTTAATTTTCCTTTTGTGTGGGGCTACTGGACACGGTGAGGGACTAGTGTAGAGTCTGCTTGCATTTTCGCAAACCTACTCAAAGGGAAACAAAAAAATGAACAATATTTCAAAAGCGATTCTCGCAAGCACTCTACTTTTTTCGGGTACCGCAATGGCCAATGACAACGCAGCCAACAAGGATGGCGTTGTGGGTCTTGGAGCCGACGCGACACTCGGTGGTACCCAAGGACTCCAGGTTCGCTACGGCGCCAGCCCAGTATTGGGTCTCCAGGCGACACTCGGCTACGCAAGCACAAACCACTCTATTGATGATGGTGATAGTGGCGAAACAGCCAGCACACTGGGCTTTGGTTTTGGTGGAACGTACAAGATCATTAAGGCCAAGACAGCATCCTTGAGTGGATTGGCAAGTCTCGATTACCACAGCTCAAAAGCGGGTGCGTACACCGAGGATGATGAAGGATCCGGTCTCAAGACCACTGACATGGTGTTCGGTTTGGGTCTTCAAGGTGAAGTATTCCTCGCCAAGAAGTTCTCCTTGCACTCCAAGGTCGGTCTTGCCATCAACCCATACGACAACAACACTGACTCGTATGGTGATGCCGAATACGATGATGACAATGACTACGCAGGAACAGACATTTACCTGGGTGGCGGTCTGATCGGAAGCGCAGGCTTTACAGTTTGGTTCAAGTAATTTGAACCCAGCACGGAGTTGTAAGACTCCAACAGGAACAAGGCCGGAAGCGAAAGCTTTCGGCCTTCTTCGTTCTTATTCAGTGGTTGCGGTTTCCAGTGTGGNTGCGCTGAGGATGATCAGCACGATCCAGACGGCATCTGCCAACAACAAATGGATCAACTGCAAATAGATGGGCGCCAGCATGGCGAGGTTGGTAAAACCGACAACGATTTGGACGCACACCAGGACCATAAGAAGACCGGCGGCACGAGATGAAACAGCATGGCTGCGCAGGTGTTTTCCCAGGTAAAANAGNCCGGTCCCGATGAGGACGGCGAGTACGGGATGAAAACCNCGAAGTTTCAATAGAAAGTGTGCCCCAGGCTCCATGTCGGCTGCGAGGCCTTCCGCCAGCGAAGTGGCAGGAAACAGNGTGTCCCCCAATGCNGCAATGGCACCGGTAACGCCAATCAAGAACACACCTGAAATGCTCATGGAAAACCATCGNGCTTCGGGCTTGTTTAGATCGAGTCGTCCGGGCCGGTCTGCCCACCAAGCGGTCAACGCCATAAAGCCCAAGAGGGCGAGTGTGTTGACGAGGTGAGCGCAGATCACGATGGCCCGNGCAACGGAGTCGTCATTGGCGACCAATCCAAAAATTACCAGACCNGCACCGAGCAGTGCTTCNGCAATCATAAAAGCAAGCGTGGTCCATGCNGCNTTTCTGACACGAGATCCCAAGGGGTACANNCGGACAGCTGCGACCACAAGACCGACGGTAAGCAACAACGCCAAGCCCGAAGTGAGTCTGTGAGTAAACTCAATCATNGTTTCGACACTGGCGGCCCGAGGTACAACTTCTCCNTTGCAGGTGGGCCAGTGTTNTCCGCAGCCTGCACCGCTCCCCGACGCCCTCACATATGCGCCCCAGAGGACGACGAGAAGGTTGTATCCAAGNACNCCCCAGGCATATCGAGCGAACCGGCTCACTCTCCAATCGCCTCGTTGTGTCTGCGTTCTGCCAACACACAGACAAGCACGGCACGGACTGCATCCTCATCCAGGTTTCTCAGTGCGTACATNAGTTCCGCGTGTTTGTGCTGGAATCCNGCGCAGGCGATGCGGTGCGCATCAACTGGACACACNAGTTGACCCTTATGCAGGTAGCTNAGCAATCGTTTGAGTTCGTCGGTGCTAAGTGCGGTAAGGCCTTGACCTGGTTCCATGGTGTCCTCCCGAGGTGGCCGAACTATCGGGCTGGTTATGGCATGTCCATGAGTGAAACCCGAACGATACAGCTTGAGTCTTCCTGGCTTCAACGACTCGAAGCTGAATTTTCCGANCCNTATATGGNGCAACTGCGTGCCTTTTTGGTGGAAGAGAAGAAACAGCACCGAGTATTTCCTCCNGGGAAACAAATCTTCAATGCCTTTACCTACACTCCTTTTGATCAGACCCGTGTAGTGGTGTTGGGTCAAGACCCGTACCATGGAGAGGGCCAAGCGCATGGTTTGTGCTTTTCTGTCCGTCGGGGTGTTCGGCCACCGCCATCTCTACAGAACATATTNAAGGAACTTCACGCTGACTTGGGGGTGCCACGACCCAGTCACGGTGAATTGACCCATTGGTGTGAACAAGGTGTGTTGCTCCTCAACACGGTTCTTACGGTGCGGGCTCACCAAGCAAATTCCCACCGAAAACGTGGATGGGAAACGTTTACGGACAAAGTGATTGAAACCCTCAANACCCAAAGGCAGGGTTTGGTCTTTGTGTTGTGGGGAAGTGCGGCTGGGAGAAAGGCTGAAATGATCGACGAGAGTCGCCATCTTGTTTTACGAGCCCCTCATCCTTCACCCTTATCTGCCCACAGAGGTTTCATGGGGTGTGGACACTTTTCCCGGATCAATGAACACCTGGAATCAATGGGAACGGATCCTATCGACTGGTCTTTGCCAGATTAAACCGTAAAATTCCAGGCTTTCATCACCACCATCTTGGGCTTCAAAAAATCATCGATATAGGACCTGTGCGCCGGATGCTTCGTGTATTCGTTTGCAGATTCGATGGTATCGAACTGAAGTTGAATGCACAGGTCCCAAGCTGCAGTACTGTGGCCATCTGCAGGGGAACCCACGACGACATCAGTCGCGCCATCGATGGCTTGTAGGGCTTTTTCAGAGTGAGTAATGATTGAAGATCGTCCTCGATCTGAAGACCATTCATCATGCAGTTTCACGAATACCGTACGTAGAATCATGGGTGAGATGATAGCGTTCATCTATGACAGCGGTGAAGAAAGTTGTGGGCAAGAGTTTATTGTGGGTGTTTGGCTGGCAAGCCGAAATCACAGTGGATTTGCCCAAGAAGTACATCGTGGTTGGCTACCCGCATACGAGTACTTGGGATTTCCCTTTGTTTGTACTAACGATTTGGAGCATGGGAATTCCCATGAAGTTCCTTGGAAAAAAATCCCTCTTCGTTGGTCCTTTTGGATGGCTGTTTACGGCGCTTGGCGGCCTACCGGTCGATCGAACGGGTGGCAAAGACATGGTGAAACAGGTCGCGCAGTTATTTGAGGACCATGATGAGTTGAGCATAGGGCTTGCGCCTTCGGGAACGCGAGGACATGCCGAACACTTGCGGAGTGGTTTTTATCATATGGCCGCAGCGTCCGATGTTCCTTTGGTGCTGGGCAGCATGGATTTTGGTCGTCGGGTCGGGTGCTTGATTGACGCAGTTCACCCTTCTGGAGACATCGGTGCGGATATGGACAAGATTCGAAAGATCTACACCCATATTCGGGGTCGGAACCCGGAGTTGATGGTACCCATCCGGCTTCGGAGCGAGTTGGAAGAATAAGGGGCTATTCGCCAAAAAATAGGTAGATAGAACCTGTGTCGTGTCGGTTCGAGACATTGGTGTAGCCACTGGAAATCAAGAGATCTTGTCGACCATCGTTGTTGATGTCTGCGGTGGCTGTCGATCGCCCCAAGTAATCTTTGGTCGCCCCCCCATTTAGCTGTATGGGTGCCAAGGAAGCGGAAATCGTAGAGGGCCAATCGGTGTGGGGGCCATGGAAGACATAAGTTCGTCCACCTTTTGTCACTAGCCCTCGCCAAGTATTGATGGCACCGATGACCAGGTCGCCCACACCATCACCGTTCAGATCGGGGCCAATCAGGGTGCCTGTACCCAGTTGATGGTCGTCAAATTCTCCAACAAATTGGTGGGCGAGTTCGGGTGTGCCATCAAAGAGTGTTTCGCTTCCACTGTAGATATGAACAGCGCCAGCATCGGGTGTTCCGGTGTCCGATAATGGAAGCCCAATGGCGATTTCTGCTTTTCCATCCCCATCAATATCGCCTGCCGATAGGGTGAAGCCCATGACCGTGCCGTATTCGGTGCCGGTGATGGAAAGATCGGCGTCGTCTAAAGTCAGGGCTCCCGAGGGCGGGGTGGGTCCTCCAGAAAAAACGACGACTTCACCACGATTGCTGTGTCCGTATGGGGCTGCGATGAGAAGATCTCTGTGTCCATCGCCATTGACATCTGCTGCAGCCAAGGACATTCCAGCACCATCGGTTGGTCCAGTTCCATCAATGGTGGCGTTGGCTTGATGAAGCCCATCGATATTGGCAAAGTCTTCTTGTCCCATCAAGAGGGCGACACGCCCAGCAGCATAGGACTCGTAGCCAGACTCACTGTTCACCTGTTTTAAATTGGTGGTGACCATGATTTCGCCGAGTCCGTCTCCATTGATGTCCCCAGTACCGAGGAGTTGAGAACCCGCCTTGGCATACGCTTGTTCTCCATACCAGCGTTGGGTTGCTGTGATGGTGGGCTGACCCCAGCCATCGGCCTGACCCATGACAAGGTGGACTACACCGGTTGCATCCATGTCTTCATGGCCTGCGTTTCGACCCCCGGCGATGACTTCATCAAAACCGTCTCCATTGGCGTCGGGGACGATCGAAATGGCACCACCCAAGTATGTACCCTCTGTGTCGCCAAACAGTACGGTGCTGGATTCGATTTGAGTTGTGCGGTGAGCGCCCAAGTAAATGTGTACACGACCCACATCCAGCAGGGTTGCGCTGTCATCTCTGTATTGATCTTCTAGTGGGGCCCCGACAACCATGTCTACCACCCCATCGCCATCCACATCACCGCCCGCATCGATGGAAAATCCAAGGTTGCCATACAGTTGAGTGCCATCCCACTGACATGGGGCTGAAAGAACACAGGTTTTGTTGTCGAGTGGCTGCGGATTGGCCACTGCCACGCATCCGCTTGGGATCGGTGGTCCGGTGTCGCCAGAGTCGTTCCACGTGGAACTATCGTCTGTAGTGCCGTTTGTTGCGAAAGTATCGTCTTGGATACTTCCATCTTTCTTTTCGCCACAGGCGATGAGGGCCGGCAGAATCCATGGGAGGTGTCGCATCATTTTGATCCCGGTCCAGCCAACGTCGCAATTTCAAGAAACAGCCGTTCTCGTTCTCCAGACAGGTCGATTTGGTAGTGAATGAAACGAGGTACGCCGGATCGATCGATGACGTAGAGATACCATTTGGATGCACCGAAGCATTTTGCGACCCCTTCGGCATCGGTGTCCTGAAGGATGGGCAGACTGGTTCCGGATGTGAGGTCGGGAAGGCCTTCTTCAAATCCAGCCAGGTTGATGATTAGAATTTGTGCGCCACCCAGAGAGGCTGTGTGGTTGTCGACGAGATCTTGGAGCTGCGCAACCTGCGCATGACAATGCGGTCAGGTGGCTTGGGCAAAGTAGATCACCAAAACAGAACCAAGGAACTCGTCTCGGCTTCGGTCTTGGCCATAGGTTGGAGATGCTGGATTCAGGTCCGTCAATGTGAAATCGGGAATGACTGTAGATTCAACACCACAGTTTTCCGGTGTTTCGCAGCTTCCAGCAAATGCAGGTCCGCTGAAGAGAATAAATAAAGTCAGAATCCAGTGCATGTCTTTGTATACACCCACATGGGGGTCAAGCGCGACAATTGGGCTGTCACTAGATTGTTGCTTGGTCAATACCGGCGACACGTGTACAAGTGGAGTCAAAGGACCCCCCCATCCAAATGAAACACATTCTTTCCACTTCCTGTCTCCTGCTGATCACTGCGTGTTCAGAGTATGGTGTGAGCCAGATGAAAACGGAGGACGGCTCTTGGTTCGACAATGCTTCTGAGCGTTGGGATGACGAGGACCAAGCGTCGGAAGATGACTTCGATACCGGAGATTGGCTCGATACTGGATTTGAAGATCCAGAAACAGAAGACCAGCCGGACGTACCCGATTGGGAAAGCGAAGACGAATCAGACGAAGACGGGTCTGATGAAGCCGATGATGATGCTTCTGGGGATGACTCGAGTTCAGGCAGCGGCAGTTCAGGCAGCGGCGGTTCAGGCAGCGGCAGTTCTGACAGCGGCAGTTCAGGTTCAGGTTCAGGTTCAGGCGGCGGAACGCCGAGTGAAGCCCCTGGAAGTAGCTCTTCTGCTCCTCGTTCTGTCTATACAGGTGAGTTGGTCATCAATGAGATCATGATCTACCCCCGAAGTGTTGATGACGCGCAGGGTGAGTGGGTTGAGTTCAAGAATGTAAGTGGCGATTGGCTGGATTTGACGGATTACCGTCTGGCGGATCGGGGTGTAGACGATGTTGAGATCGCATCCATTTCACCCGGTTCTTTGGTGATTGCTCCCGACGCCTATGTAGTGATTTGTGCGGAATCTGATTTTTGGGACAATGGTGGTGTGCATTGTGATGGCACGGTTCGCTATTGGACCATGGGCGATGGCTTTGCTCTGTCCAATACCAGTGATGAAGTTCAGTTGCTGAATCGCTGGGGGACGATCATTGATGAGGTTCGATACAGCGAAGGTTTCACTTCTGAAGGTGAATCTATGGGCCTCAATCGGGACCACATCAGCGCATCCGCCAATGATCGTTCTTCCAATTGGTGTGAACAGTATTCCTCGATGTCCTTCGGTGATGCAGGGACTCCAGGTGAAGAAAACGATCGCTGCTGGTAAGAGGTAGAATCCTTCCAGACGGTGTTGAAGATGCTCGTACAATTCCTTTGTAGATCCGAATTTATCTACGCTTGGATTGCTTTGGCATTGGTGACACTGTTTGTGCTCACCCGCATTTCAGCACCGTATGGGCGACACGCTCGTGATGGGTGGGGGCCTCAAATCAGTGCTCGTTTCGGCTGGTTTTTGATGGAGGTCGTGTCTCCTCTGGCCTTTGTGGGCTGCTTTCTTGTCGGCAGTCGTACCAATATCGAAGCCTATGTTTTTATGGCTTTGTACGTTGGACATTACGCGTACCGATCTTTGGTTTACCCCTTGCTTGTTCCCGCGGGTGCAAAACGAATGCCCATCAGTGTCATGTTGATGGCGGTTGTTTTCAATCTGGTCAATGGCACCATAAATGGGGGTTGGTTGTACGTTCANGNNCCGCTCTCAGAACAGTCTCAGTGGAGTGATTTNCACTTTGTTTTTGGTGTGTCTGNCATGATCACGGGATTCATTATTCACGTGAAAGCAGACGCTATTTTGCGCAATTTACGGACNGTACATGGTGCTGGGTACCACATCCCCAAAGGCTTCTTGTACCGCTTTATTTCATGCCCCAATTACTTCGGTGAGATGATTCAGTGGGTGGGCTGGGCGATAGCGGTCAACTCATTGGCAGGGGCGAGTTTCGCAGTCTGGACGGTGGCGAACCTTTTGCCCAGAGCGTTGAGTCACCACCGTTGGTATCGGGAGAAGTTCGCTGACTATCCGTCCGAAAGAAAAGCGGTGATTCCCTTCGTTCTTTAGCGGCAGCGGAATTGTACGACGGTCACGAACTTCTGCATGACGGGGAAGTATGGCATCTGTCCCCCACCGGGGAATGCGGTACAAAGAACCCCATCTGGCGGTTCTACAAGAACAGAACTTTCCCCGAGTTTGACGTTCGGGAAACTCACCATTCCCATGGAACCTTCAGGGATGATGTCACCGACTTGTGGTCCACCACCACTGAGGGTGAATGCGGGGTCGTGTTCGTTTCCNATCGACACTTTTGCACCCACGACGGGNCTCAGGTCGTCATAGTCCACACCCACGACCACAATGCCTGTGTCGGGCTGCTCCACCAAGCTCATCATGGACAAAACGGATTCATATAGGCTTTCTGAGGACACAAAAGAGATGTAGTTGAAGTCGTTTGTTCCTGCGGGTCCCACCATGAGGTGATTGAGAAAGCCTTCGCCTTCGATGCGAACCTCAAATGTGCTGTCTGCTTCCAGCTCCACAGTGGCNTGGCCTGTGGCATCTGTGACAAGAGCGTCTTCGCCCGCAGTCACACTGAGTCCACCAATCCCTGAACCCGTANATGGATCGAGGGCNGTAAATGTTGCTTGAACGTGGGTTGATTCAACAGGTTCAGTNCCCGTGTCGGTACTCGATGAGTCATTGGATGATGACTTNTCACAGGCAACCATACTGAGCAGGGCCAGCAGCACGATGTTTCTCATTTTNCCTCCNGGACATCCCTCTATCCTGCAATCCGTTGGATGAATGAAATGATCAATTGTGGNGTCGTGCTGCGGTGGTGTGTTCTTCAGGCTAACGAACGATGNATGCCTCTTTCTTCTTTATTGCCGACACTGTGTGTGTTGTTGCTGTGTGTGTGGCCCACTGCGGATGCATCTGCTCCAAAAGTGCTGGCTGCATCGAGTCTGACGGATGCATTGGAAAGGGTCGCTGAACAATATCGGACGGATACAGGTTCCAGTTTGCCGGTTCTTGGTTTCGCCAGNTCCCAGCGACTTGCCCGTCAGGTAGTAGAAGGNGNTCCAGCCGATATTGTCGCCACAGCCCACNCGGACTGGATGGACTACCTCATCGAAGAAGGTGCAGTGGCTTCTTGGGCGACTCAAGAACTGCTGCACAATGAGATGGTGGTGGCGGCATNGGACTCATCGACCCTTACCGCGGCTTCTCTGTCTGATTTACAAGGGGCTGGGTTTGAGCGGTTGGGCATTGCCAACGAATGGGTTCCGGCTGGAATGTATGCGCGCGAAGTCTTGGAACATTCGGGTGTATTTGATTCTTTGCANAGCAAATTCATTGTGGCTGCCAGCGCTCAAGCCACCGTAGAGTTGGGAATCATGAACGAGGTGGATGCAGTCTTTGTGTATCGGACCGATGTGGTAGCCGAGCCTCGTCTGCGCCTTCTTTTCCCAATGGATGCGTCCGCACACAGCCCCATCCANTACCCGTTTGCGTTGACGNATCAGGGNATGTCATCGCCTGAGGCGCGTGCTTTTTTTGAGTACCTNATGAGTCCGTCTGCTCAGGCATTGTTTGAACAGTATGGCTTCNCTAAAGGCGANTTTGATTNCCTTTCGCCGCCTTCTGAGAGTCGCATCAGACACGNGGGTNCNGACNNNTTGTCTGTGGGTCCACCGTTGCAGTTGTCCTTGTGGATAGCGNTGATCAGTCTGTTCGTGAGCATTGTGCCAGCCATAGGTTTGGGCTGGCTTTTGGCCCGCAGAAATTTCATGGGCAAGGCCTTGCTNAGTACCNTGTGTTTGTCNCCNCTNGTGTTGCCACCCGTCGTGACAGGTGTGTTGTTGCTGCGTCTATTTGGCCGGTCNGGCGTGNTGGGGCCNTACNTGGATTCGNTTGGCATTCAACTTGTGTTCACCCAGTGGGCGGCGGTTGTTGCGGCCGCCGTGGTGGGTTTCCCTCTTCTTCTTATTCTCGTCCGTCAGGCCATAGAATCTGTGGATGTTCGGTATGAACAATTGGCCCAGACATTGGGTTTGACCCCCTGGCAAGCATTTCTTCGGGTCACGTTGCCTATGGCCTTGCCCGGTATCGCTGCGGGGTGTGTGTTGGCTTTTGCTCGGGCCATGGGAGAATTTGGTGCCACGGCGATGGTTGCAGGAGACCAGCCGGAAGAGACAAGAACGATAGCGCTTGCAGTGTATGCGCTGGCGGAACGGCCTGGCAGCGAAGATGGCATCACGACTTTGGTGTGGCTGTCTTTGGGGATCAGCCTTTGTGCGTTGTTTGTGTTTGAGCGTTTGGTGTGGAGACAACGCAGGTTGAGGGAGGAAGTGTCATGAATCCTTTCTTCCAGATCCAGGTCAAACATACGGTCAGTGAATCGTTTTCGATTGATGTGGATATTTCCACTGAGTCGCGTTCATTGGCTCTGTTCGGGCCTTCGGGCTGTGGCAAAACAACGCTGTTGCGCATCATGGCCGGTTTGGTTCGCCCGGAAGAGGCGCACATTCAGGTGGCCGGCCGCACCTTTCAAAAAGACGCTCAATGGATGTTGCCATCAGACCGTCGGACAGGTTTGGTGATGCAAGATGGTTTGTTGTTTCCGCTGTTGAATGCCCGCGAGAACCTGTTGTTCGGAGTGAAACGCGCACAAGGGAGAATGGGCATCGACGAAGTTGCGGCCATGCTGGAGATTGATCATCTGTTGGATAGACGTGTGCGGAATTTGTCGGGCGGTGAACGACAGCGGGTCGCATTGGGTATGGCCATATTGTCTGAACCCGCTGTGCTGCTCTGTGATGAGCCGTTTTCAGCGCTTGATCGCGAACGTCGGACGCGTTTGGTTGGGATGTTGCAAGGTGTGCAAGAACGATGGGATCTTCCCTTGGTGTTGGTCAGTCACCAACGCTCAGATATCGATGCCTTGGTACACTCTGTGTATGAACTCAATCAAGGTCGGGTGATCAACACCTTGGGCGATGTGTGAAAAGAGAGGCACCACTGAAATATTCATTCCTCATCCTTTCCTGGTTTTGCTTTGGGTGTTCTTCCAAAAGTCCTGAACAGCCAGCGCCGGCTGTGTCGGAGCCGGCGGAACTGGAGTGGTCTTCACCAGAAGAGTGGGGTCCATTGGGAGTGGGTGCGCTCACCATGGAATGGGTGGATAGTCGGGGCAAGGAAATGGTGGCGGAAGTCTGGTACCCAGCGTTGGTTTCTGAAGAGGACGAGCGCGACCCGTACCCGCCTTTGGGTCTTGCGGGTGATGCGGTTCGGTACGCTGAACCAGATTTGAACTTTGGTCCATACCCGCTTGTGGCCTTTTCCCATGGGTACGGAGGCATTCGTTTCCAGTCAATTTACCTGACGGAATTTTTAGCGAGCCATGGGTTCGTGGTTGTGAGTTCTCAGCATCGATACAACACTTTTTTGGATTTGAACGATGATCGTTTGTTGGACATTACTGTTCAACGACCCGCAGATGTCATCGAATCTGTAGATGAACTGTTGCGACGTGTAGGGGATGAAGAAGAATTGACCTATGGTTTGGTCGATGGCGATGAATACGCCATGGTCGGTCATTCTTTTGGCGCCCTGACTTCGATGATGGTGGGTGGAGGGGTCCTGGATGTCGAGGGCCTCGTGATGCGCTGTTCATACGGTGGTGGACGATTGTGCGGAAGCCTTGATGTTCTCACCAACGAGATGTTGGCCGATCATCGAATGACGGATCCGCGTGCGGTGGTCACTGTGCCGATGGCACCCGGAATGTGGTACGCCTTTGGTTCCGATGGGATTTCTGCTCCTGGATTACAGTCGGTGCGTCATCCTTTGGTGCTTGGTGGTGATGCGGATGGAGTGTTGGACTACAACCAGGAAATCTATCCATCCTTTGAGTACATGAGTTCACCCAAAGTACTCGTGAATTTTCATGACACTGGGCATTATGCGTTTTCCAATATGTGTGATCTCGCGCCATTTTTTACCAGTGAGTGTGATGGTGTGGAAGGCGGCTGGTCGGATGTGGCGGAGATACAACGGTTGAGTCGGACCATTGTCTTGGCCCACATTCGTGGATGGATGAAAGGCGATGAGCGTGACCAGGCGTTTACGGCAAGCGAATGGTTGGCTGGCAATATGGATGTGACGGTCGAAGCTCAGTAAGTCACTGTTTGCGTTGTTTTATCCAACGATCAAGGTGTCCTTCCAATACAGGCAAGGGTACGGCTCCCACCTGAAGTACGGCATCATGCCAGTCCTTGATGTTGAAAGCGGAACCCAGTTCTTCTTGGGCCTTTGAACGCAGTCTGAGTACTTCGATTTGGCCGGTTTTGTATGCTAAAGCCTGGCCCGGCCAACTGAGGTATCGGTCGACTTCGTTTTCGATGTTGTTGGGTGCGAGTGGGGTGTTTTCAAGCATGAAGTCGATGGCTTGGGCGCGACTCCAGCCTTCGGCATGGAGGCCGGTATCGACCACCAGTCGTGCTGCACGCCATGCATCGAATGAGAGCATTCCCAGCCTGTCGATATCGCTCGAGTACAGTCCCATTTCGTCGGCGAGCCGCTCTGTATAGAGGGCCCATCCTTCTGTATATGCGGTGGCCCTGAAGTGTTTTCGAAACTCGGGCAATGACGCCTGTTCTTGGGCGATGGCCAACTGGAGGTGATGTCCGGGTACAGATTCGTGGAAAGCGAGAACTTCCGCTTCGTGGATGGGGCGTGTTTCAGGCTTGTATTTGTTGATGAAGTATTGCCCAGGGACACTGCCATCAGGCCGTGGCGGACGGTAATAGGCGATGGTTGAGTATGGTGCTTCGAAATCTGGAATTGGTGTGACGATGCATGCAGCTTTGGGCAGGATTCCAAAGTACTTTTCGACCACCGATTCGGCACGCCGGAGGCTTGATTCTGCTTTTTGGACCACCGCATCGGAATCCGAGAAAAACAAGTCTTGGTCTGTGCGAAGCCGGTGAAAGATCTGTTTCAGGTCGCTTTCATTCCAAACCGACTCACCCAGGGCGCGAAACTCGTCGTGAATTCCTGCCAAGGCATCGAGTCCGGTCTGGTGTAGCTCTGCCGCTGTTTTTTCCATGGTTGTGTGGTGTGAAATGGCGGCTTCATAGCAGGCCTTTCCATTCGGTAGGTGAAGGACTCCAGCCTTTTCTGTAGGTCGGGAAACCGGCAAGAGTTCGTCGTTTAGAAAACTTCGATATCGGACAAACGCGGGTCTGATGATCTGTTGGTTTACAGTACGAATCGCGATTTCAAAACGTTCTTTTTCATCTGGCGCCCAGTCGGTGCGTGTGGCTTGAATGGGTTTGAGAAATCTCCATTCTTGAGATGGCTTGGCCAACTCTGTGTCCAACATTTCTATGGTTCGACGTAAGCTTTCAGCATTGGGGGTTCGTCCAGCTTGCATTCCCAAACGAAGATTGGCGATTTGTCCGTCGATATAGGTGCCGATGTTTCCGTATCGGGACAACAGGTTGCTTCCCCCTTCCGGGGTTTTCAGATCGGCGATTTCAGCGAGCCTAGAGAGGCTGCCGAAAGCATTGGAACGAGGAGAGAGCTTCCATTGTTCATCCAAACACACAGATTGTGTTTGGGCATCGGCAAAAACGGAATCCAGGAATTCCAGGGTGATGCGATCGGAATCGGTGAGTTGTGATGCGTCGATTTTGGCGATTCGGTCTCGCCAAAGCTGAATACCTTGACGACTTTTCTCCCATGATTCGGGACTCGTTTCTGGAAGTTGATCGTCATATCGTCGGTCGCCCAACTCTGTGGCCCAGATGGGCCATCGTTTCATCGTGGCTTCCCAGTGGTCTTCCAACAAGCTGTGCAGTGCTTTGCTATCGACGTTTTGTTGGGTGTTGGTCAAGCCAGACTCCACGGTGGTTGGAGTTTTTGGCATACACGCAAACATCCAAAGTAAAAACATGTTCATGAAAGCTGTGTAACCAGCGGGTGTGCATGACAGTCGGGACGGTTACGCCAACCACACGGAGGTGAACACCGTGGAGCCTTATCTAAACCTGCTCAACCAGGTGTTGACCCATGGAAAAGTGCGTTCGGATCGGACGGGCACAGGAACGGTGGGCATTTTTGGTCATCAGATGCGTTTCGATTTGGATGATGGCTTTCCATTGCTCACAACAAAGAAACTGCATTTACGATCCATCATTCATGAGTTGTTGTGGTTTATTTCTGGTGAAACGCATGTGAAGCCCCTTCAAGATGCGGGCGTTCGCATTTGGAATGATTGGGCCACAGAGGAACAAACGGCTCGATTTGGCCGAAAAGCGGGTGATTTGGGGCCTGTGTATGGTCATCAGTGGCGAAATTTCGGTGCAACGGTTTTGGAAGATGGGAGCTATGCCAACGATGGCGTAGATCAAATCCAACGGGTGCTGGACACCATTCGTGACAACCCGAATTCGCGGCGGATCTTGATTACGGGGTGGAACCCCAAGGAGTCGGATCAGGTGGCCCTTCCGCCATGCCACACACTCTTTCAGTTTTATGTTCAAGACGGTCGTTTAAGCTGCCAGTTGTACCAACGGAGTGCCGATATCTTTTTGGGCGTACCGTTCAATATTGCAAGCTACAGTTTGCTCATGATGATGATTGCTCAGGTCACGGGCCTAAAGCCTGGCGAGTTTGTTCACACCATGGGCGATGCGCATTTGTATTCTGATCATCTGGAACAGGCGCGTTTGCAGTTGACCCGAGAGCCGCGCCCTCGTCCAGTCATGACCTTGAATCCGGAAGTCACCGACCTCTTCAAGTTCAAGTTCGAGGACTTCCGTTTGTCAGAATACGACCCCCACCCGCACATCAAAGCGAGAGTGAGCGTATGAAAGAGGCGCTGGCTGTGGTGGTTGCGATGACATCCGACCGAGTCATCGGTCTGGATGGGGACATGCCGTGGCACATCCCTGAGGATTTACGGCACTTTCGGCGGGTCACGATGGGTCATTCCATCATCATGGGTAGGAAAACCCACGAGTCGATTGGTCGCGCTTTACCGGGGCGTCAGAACATCGTGATTACCCGGAGTTCAGACGCATCTTTCGATGGGTGTGATGTCGTTCACAGCTTAGAAGATGCGATCGCCTTGGCGCGTGCAGGAGGCGATGACGAGCCTCGCATCATCGGTGGAGGGACCATCTATGCATTGGCCTTGCCCATAGCGACGAAGCTGATTCTGACGGAAGTACAAAAGGACTGCAAAGGCGATACGTTTTTTCCAGTCGTTGATTGGTCCTCTTGGTCAGAGACGTCTCGCCGAGAGACCGAGGCTGCTGTTTACCGAACTTTGGAGCGCATGTGAAACACACACTTATTCTTGGTAGCACAGGTCTCATTGTTGGCGGATTGAGTGTGTTTGTGGGTTTGCCACTCATGGTTGAGACCATTCTTTGGCTGATCTTCTACCTGTTGTGGGTGGTCTATGGTGTGCGTGTGAAGCGGGAGAGTCCTGTTCGAAACATGATGTTTGCCGGCACCTTGTCAGGCCTGCTTTGTGCCACCATGAAAGTACTGTTTATGGAACAGTTCAAACTGAACAACCCGTGGGCGTATACCGATGCTGCGGCCAAAGAGTTGATGATTGGCTTCATGGGTTCAGGCATTGGTATTGGCTTGATTGCTGGAACGATTGTGGGCGCTTTGGTCCGTTGGCGTCTGCAGCAGACTCAAGGGTGATGGCTATTCACCCACCACTTTGAAGCCTGCTCCATCGACGATGGCTGTGACTTCTTCTTGGTTGATGGAACCCTCTACGATGGCTTTTCCAGGCTTGAGTGTGACGACGGCTGACGTCACTCCTTTTGTGTCATTCAGGACCCCTTCAAGTCGAGACACACAGCCTCCGCAGGTCATGCCTTCTACGTGTACGACCACGTGATTGCTAAGATCGGCTGTGGCCATGCGCCGTTGCGAAATGTACCGTTTCAGATCGCTTGCTGCATATCGGAGGATCAATAGCGAAAGAAGGATGGCACTTCCGGTTGCCCACCAAGCGTCGTGAGACATCATCATGGTGTCGGTTTGTGCTGTGGTGTCGATCAGTTCATCGAATGCGATTCCGAGTCCCACGGAACCTGCGATGATGGTGAGCAAATAGATGTTGAGAATACGGAACCCGAAGCCCCTATGAATGGCTCCGATGGTTGCAATATTTGTCGCAGGGCCGGCCATCAGGAATACGAGGGCGGCACCTGTGGGCATGCCACCCGCAACGAGTGCTGCTGCGATGGGTACAGAGGCTGTGGCACAGATGTACATGGGTAAACTGATGCCCAAGACCACGAACATGGTGATGACTCCACCCCAAGTGGTCACGGTTCCAAATGCATCCGGAGGAATCCACATGTTGATGGCGGCACTGACAAGCACACCCACAACCAACCAGACCCAAATGCTTTGAATGATGTCGTCTGCGTGTTCTATGGCTCCACGCCAGCCTTTGTGTTCATGGGCAGAGTCTTCGGAAGTTTCTGTCCCAATGGATATGCGCGGCCCACCAAAATGTTCGGTAAACCATCCACCGGCGACTCCAGTGACGGTTGCGGCGGCCACCTTGAAGAGAGCGAAGGGCCAGCCTAAGAATGCTGCACTCACCAAGATCGAATCGACACCTGTTTGGGGTGTCGAAATCAAAAAGCCAACCGAGGCTCCATCCGAAGCCCCATCTTTCTTGAGGCCCAGACCCGTGGGGATGACGCCACAGGAGCATAGAGGCAGAGGAACACCAAGGGCGACGGCTTTTAAAATGCCACCTGTTCCTGTGAGGTGTCGTTTGACGAAGTCATGGGGCAGAAAAAGGTGCATCGCTCCGGCAACAAGGGAGCCCAGAAGCATCCAAGGAGCAAGCTCAAGCGTAATGTCCCAGGTTTGGAGCAAGAAGCCTGACATTACCGTCCTCCAAAACGAGAGAAGACATCCATGAGATCATCAATGGTTTCTCTTCTATGATCTTCATTGCCATTTTGAAGTGCATCTGCAACACAAGATTCGATGTGTTCGGTCAAAATCAACTTTCCGATCTTTCCCAAAGCACCTTGGATCGCAGATATTTGGATCAAGGTGTCCACACAGGCTTTGTCATCTTCAATCATCCGGCCGATGCCTGCCAACTGTCCTTCTGCGCGACGGAGGCGTGCAATCAGCTTTTTCTTGTCTGTTTCATTAAAGTCCATAATACCCCCATAGGGTATATATAATATACCCCCTATGGGTATGTGTCAATCGACCATTGGGTGGGCAAATATTGCGCAAATGCACATATGTGGGTGTTTTTGGGCGATAGTTTGTGCGTAATCGCTATTGTTTTCCCCTGTATTTGAGAGCATCTTTAGATCGTACTCACGGGAGACAACATGAATCGAATCCATTTCTTCTTGATTTCAGCACTGCTCGGCGCATGCCAACCACCACACAACTCCAGCGTTACAGATCCTGTGGTTCTTGACGATGTAGAGAACATTGCAGTCGGCATGACGCATGTAGCTGAAGACATCGAATGCTATGACGCTGGAGACGAAGGCTGGGGCTGCGGCTTTTATGGGTCTTCGGCGATTACTGTTCGTCATTGGGAAGCGGATCGGGAATCTTCTTCAACGATGTATTCAGCGTCCGTAGATCTGGATGGCGCCCATTTTGAAAACGTCGAAATGGATGGCAGTGGCACATTGGCAGTCGGTGAATTGAACTACCCGTATGATAATCAAGACGCATGGTCTGTTCTGGACGCATCTGTGTTGGTGGACAATGAACGGTTTTACGATTTGGATATTGAAGTGACCGTTCAACCCTCTGGACGCATCATTGTGGACGGAGAAGTCGATGGACAAGAGGTGTCTTTCGAGCTGGCACCCACCAATCGCAACAGTGGGAACTCATCCTATGATGACTGCAGAACCCAGGTCGGTATCGATTGCGGCGATTGATCGCTTTACAGTCAGTCAGAACTGAGTCACCATCTGTTCAATCAGAGGTGGCTCATGTTTTTTGGCTTCAACAATCCGAACAAGACAAGGATTCCCAGCCCGGATGAGGCCCTTGCGGGTCGCGATGCCGCCATTGTTGTACCGGACACCCATGTGGTGTTGGACTCTTCCACCCATGGACCGTGGCCGGGTATGGAAGTGGTCACGGTGGGGCTTGGGTGTTTTTGGGGTGCGGAACGAAAGTTTTGGCAGCTTGATGGCGTGGTTAGCACCCAAGTTGGGTACGCTGCGGGTCACACCAAGAACCCCACGTACGAAGAAGTCTGTAGTGGACGGACGGGTCACAACGAAGTCGTGCGTGTGGTGTTCGACCCAACAAAAGTCTCGTTTGAAATGGTCTTGAAGGTGTTTTGGGAAAGCCACAATCCTACGCAAGGAATGCGACAAGGAAACGATGTGGGAACCCAATATCGGTCGGGGATTTATACCCATTCGGACGAACAGAGAACCAAGGCTTTGGCGAGTCGGTTGGCGTATGGACGGGTTTTGAGTGAAGCCGGACACCCATCCATCACCACAGAGGTCGTGGACGCAACCGAGTTTTACTATGCTGAGACGTACCACCAGCAGTATTTGCACAAGAACCCGGGAGGGTACTGTGGCCTTGGTGGTACCGGTGTCAGTTGCCCGGTTGGGGTGGCAGACTCTGCACCCCTTTAGTCGGTCGGGGGCGTCGCCTTGTCACCTGCAAGGCGACAGCGGGGATAGGCCAAGGCTTGCCCCAATGGTCTGACCAGCCCCAATAGCAACAGCCCGTCCGAACAGACCTGGCTTCCGTCATCGCAGACATATTCAGTAAATCCATCGGGACACGTGGATTGGTCGGCGGAAGAACCAACGGCCAAAAGCGTGGATGGAGACAGCGCGACCGTGGTTTGTTTGGCATCCGGACACCCTTCCCAGCGGGTCAGTTCGGTGGCTTGCCATGTCCATTGTTTGTCTGCGCCTGGCTTGGGTGCGGCCATCAACTCCACCTCGATGGAGCATTGAGATGTGGTGCCGTCTTCGTGTGTGTAGGTGCCAGCAAAGATGGCGTTGGGCGGGTCGTCCGCGAAGGCGTCGTTGTGTTCGGACCACTTGTTCACAAGCCCCTCCATTGTGGTGGGGTCAAACCCTCGCTGTGGACGGTCGGTGAAAGCGATGACAGATGGCGACACCCCTGTGAAGGAGAGCTGTCCATCAGACAATGTGGTCTGTTCCGCGTGGACGCTAAACATCCATGACTTGGTTGATTGCCCCACTGTGGCTGAAGTTGTGGCTTTGTCGCTTTCCTTTTCGGTGTTGCAAGACACGGAAAGAACGAGACTCAGAATCAAAGGCAAGCGAGAATCAGTCATGGGATGTCTCATAAGGGGGTGCATGGCCGTTAACGTGGGCCTAACCGATGCCCCATTTTGCCTGGCCCTTCTGGCCATTGCCATTGGGCAGAAGGTGTCGCACCTTGCACATCCGTACCGCCACAACAACCCGGGCAGGTACTGTGGCCATTGAGATAGAATGGGTTTGGGTACACAGGAGTAAACCGGATGGCCGATGAGCATCAAGAGAGCGACCCGAGCCTGCTAAAATGGGCGCTTGGTCTGGCAGCTTCGGTGGGATTGACCGGAATGATTTGCTGTGTCGCCCCCATGGTCTTGTTCATGATGGGCATCATGAGTGGCGTATACGCGATTTCCTTTGCGGACTTTTTCTACGCAGAAGATGGATCTACGGGAACGGGTGCATGGATTCTTCGTGGAATCGCTGCGCTGGTGGGCATGGGTGGATTGTGGATGTACCGACAAAAGCAGAATCAGTGTTCGATGGATCCAAAACGAAGACAAAAGAACTTGATGTTGTTGGGTGTACTGATTGCTGTGTTGGGTGTGGGCTTCTTTCTGACTTTGGAACAACTTTCCGGCTGGTATTTTGATGCCTACATCGTTCCTGCCCAACAGCAGGAATTGGGCATATCTGTAAAGGGTTCGCCTTAGTACAAAGGACCCAAGACAAGCCTTGGATCCGGAAATGCGCCCAATGCCCAATCAAGATCTGTGGCAGCCACAGCACCTGGAAGATCGTGTGTGTCGGGTTTGATGAGGCTCAATTGAAAATGCAGATGGGGGTTCCATCCACCATTTTCTTGTTCCGTTCCAACATGGGCCAGGACATCCCCACCATTGAAACAATCTCCTTCTTTCCAAGACAGCAGGCTGCTTCGGGACAAGTGTCCATGGAGCGCGTACACGATTTGGCCCAACCATTCGTGTCTGGTGATGATGGTGGGTCCGTAGTCGTAGGCCAGGTTGTTGTCGCCAAGCTTAAAGATGCTTCCACCATAGAATGCATGAACCGGTTCGTGGGTGGGGGCTGCAATATCGATGCCCACATGAATGTTTCGGATCCCTTCGAACTGTTCTCCTTCGTACATGCCTGGACGGACTTCGTTGTAGCGCCCAATGCCGTACGCTGAGGCCAATGTGCGGTTGGGGTCGTACCCTCCGCTAAAGTCATACACCTCATAGTCTTCCGGTAAATCAATGATGGGTGCGAACCGAATTCCAGTGGTTTGAAGTGGCTTGAATTCGGTGTTTGTATCCGATGGTTTCATCTTGGTCTTTGACTGCAGAGAGCCGAAATTGAATGTGGTGTGGGGTATTTGTGTAGTCGTTTTCAGTGTTTAGATCTGTTTAGCGCTTTCAATATCAGCACCGAATTTAATATAGTGGGTCTTCAGTATGGTGGTTTTCGTATGCGGTTCATGTTTTGGATTTTGTTTGTAGCCTGTGGTTCGGGTCCGAAAGGAGACGGTTCACAAGCAAATAATATGGAAGAAACCGATCGTTCGCCCGTGGCGGATGATGAGACTGGGCTGACTGATCCTGGGGACGATCCCGGTGGTGATTCTGGCATTGGTTCCGATACCGCCATGGCTTTTGAAACCGCTTCCTTGGATGTGACCGAGTTGGAGCTATTGACCACACCGGATGCCACTCAAAGCCACCGTTTTAAGTTTATTCTCAACTATGCTGATGGGACTTCAGAACGCGTCATTGAAGGTGTGGAATGGATTTTAAATGATGCGCAGGTGGGCACAATCGATGAAACTGGACGGTTCACCACCAGCACAGAACAAGGTGGTCGGGTCGATGTCATTGCTCGATATGAAGACCATGTCGCGATGGCAGCCATCATCGTCAAATATCGTGGGGAACTGATTCCCGAAGGCTTTGATGTTTCTGTGTTCGATGTGCCAGAGACTTCCTCTGGAGGCACGGGTATGACCTACCCACCGGATGGAATTGTGATTCCCAAGAATCAGCCATCGATGCATTTTCAATGGGAAAACATGGGCGCCAGTGCGTATCGCTTGGTGTTTGAATCCGATGTGACTGAGTTGACCATTTATTCGACCAGTTTGGATTGGCTTTCCGATGAAGATTTGTGGCCTGTGATTGGCGAATCCAATGCGGGTTCCATCATTCTCAGCACCTTGTCAGCGCGGGTCGGAGACTTCGTTCAGGTCCGAGATTCCCAAGGAATGGTAGTGCAGGATTTGGAAGCGACTGGTTCCGTGATTTATTGGACGCCAACGGCCCAAGGATTGATGGAAATCCCGTATGGAGAGCCGGCTCGAAGCTTTTTGACTGTGAGTGAAACCGGTCACTGTATTGGTTGCCACTCCGTGTCTTCGGCCGGGATGGTGGCATTCGTATACAACGGGTCTTCAGCTCCCTTGGGAATGAAATCCATCGATGATTTGGCCGATGTGATTCCCTATGGAAGTGCCGGCAACACCAACTACAAGACATTCTCTCCAGATGGTGGACTCTTGCTCACCAATCTGAATGGTGTGTTGAGTTTGTACGATGGCATCACAGGGGCCTTCCTTGGAAACCCCACCATCGATGGTGGGGGTTGGGTCAACAATATGGATTGGGCGCCCGACGATAGCTATTTGGTGTTCATCGATTCGGTGACAGCCAGTGGTGATCTGAACTTCTCGGGTGGAATCATCAAGCGTGCAGAGCATTTGGGTGGCGGTGTGTTTGGTCCCGCAGAAACCATCATGAGTTTGGCTGACATGGATCCTTCTTATGGATTCAACAACCTGTATTACCCAGCCGTTTCTCCCGATAGCAAATGGGTGATCTTCAATGCTTCTACAGGAGATAGCTACGACGATCCGGATGCCACAATGTTTGTCGTCCCAATAGACGGTGGCACGCCCATCGAGTTGGGCAAAGCGAACATCACGGCATCGATGGGCAACTCGCTTCCTCGGTGGGCGCCAGCGACCGCTGGGGACGACGTATGGTGGTTCGCATTTGCGTCCCGTAGAATCTACGGCAGCATTACCGGTGGAAACCCGCAAATTTGGATGTCGAGTTTCGATCCTCGAAAGGCTGCAGCGGGTGATGATCCGAGTTCGGTGGCCATTTGGTTGCCAAACCAAGATGCCGCACAGAACAACCACATCCCGCAATGGGTAGACTAAGATCGCACCGTTTCAGGATGGCAGATGAACCGAATTACGTTGGGGTTTTGGATCGCTGCTTTGTACAACAGCTTCATTGTGCTGTTCAGCAAAGGTTTTGGTGGTGATTTAGGTGCTGTAGACCCGTTGTTTGGTTCGGCCGGATGTGTGGCTGTTTTGCTGTGGGGTGCCGCGTATTTCGCGCTTGGACGCCGGTATGATGTCGCGCCCGCAGTGTCGGCTGTATTCTGCGTGGAGAAGGGTTTTTATGGCGTTCATTGGTTGATGTGGATGTCGGCTCACAGTGGAGAACTCCCCACCATGATCGAACAGGATCCACTCACCGGAATGTTCTTTTCCATCTACGGGATTGGTGACTTGTTGTTCATGGTGTTTTTTGGGTTTGTCGCATGGAAATGGCGACACAATATGTGGGGTGAAACCGCTTCATAGTGTTGGTTTTGAACGCCCACACTCCTGCCCGTTGATCACCCTGGGTGACCATCGAGTCGATGTTGAAAAACCAAATTAGTGAGCGTGGCTTACTTGGCTGTCAGTTGCGACCCATACAACTCTTCAAAGTACCGTTGTACACAGCGATCAGCGGAGAAGTTCTTGGATGCGGAACCAATGGACGCCTGCATCATTTTCAGCCAACGGTCCCGATCTTGATAGGCGGCGAGTACATCATCTACGACGAGGTTTTGCAGTGCTTCTCGGTCGTGTTGGTCGACATCGACACCTGCGGGCGGCGCATCCACGCCCCAGCCATTGACTCCATGAGAGCAGCCTTCAGCCCACCATCCATCGAGTATGCTGAGATTCAACACCCCATTGGCAGCAGCCTTCATTCCGGAAGTTCCTGATGCCTCTTTGGGCCGAATGGGGTTGTTCAACCAAACATCGGTTCCCCGTGTGAGCAGGGCGCCAAGATGCATGTCGTAGTTGGGCAAGAACACAAGGTTGTTTGGATAGTCACGGGAAGCTTCAACCAATTCTTTAATGAACGCTTGGCCATACTTGTCGTGTGGATGCGCTTTGCCCGCAAACACGAACTGTAGGCCGTCATTGTTGAATCTGGATTCCAGCCAGTCTCGATCACGAATCAACAGGGTGGCTCGTTTGTAGGTGGCCGCACGTCGGGCAAAGCCAATCAACAGACCATCTTCTCTAAAATGGCTTCCCACCCGGTCGCGGATTTCGACCAGCAGATCTCGTTTGTGCTGTTGGTGTCGGTCCCACATGGATTCCCAATCGCTTCTTCGGGCGTGATCGGCGAGGACAGCATCTTGCCATGTTCCCATGTGAACACCGTTGGTGATCGCCACAATCGGTGCCGCTCCCTCGACATCAGCCCACATCTCTCGAGCGGTTTCGCCGTGTAGTTCTGCGACCGCATTGGCTTTTCGACTGAGTCGAAGCGCGGCCGGTGTCATTTGGAAAGGGTCGCCACCAATCTGTATGAGTTGTTCACGGCTTAGTTCGGCCACATTCGCACCCACTTCGATCAAACGATCAAGAGAATGAACCTCGTTGCCTGCGGGAACGGGTGTGTGCGTGGTGAACACGGTGTCGGCGCGGACCTTTGTGACGGCATCTTCAAATGATGTTCCGTCGGTCATGTTCTCTCGCAAAAGTTCAAAACCAGCGAACAAAGCGTGGCCTTCATTGAAGTGGTAGACGTCGATGGGAATTCCCAACTCACGAAGTACGCGCACGCCGCCTACGCCCAGCAGCACTTCTTGGGCCACCCGGTCGTATCCAGAGCCGCCATACAGGCGTTGGGTGATCCATCGGTGTTCTTCGGCCACCGGTTCAAGAAGCAACAGTTCTACACTGCCCAGATGAAGCACACGCCAGGCGGTGACGGCAACAGATTCTCCTCCGATGTCTACATGGACGCGCACGCCGGTTGGACGCATGCGGTGGCGAGGCGTTGCGACATACCGGGCCGACTGAAGGCCATTTTCATCGATGTCTTGTACGAAATAGCCTTCGTCCCAAAGGATGCCGATGGCAATGAAATCCCGGTGCTGGTCGGACGCTGCTTTTACGATGTCGCCTGCGAGTACCCCGAGTCCTCCCGAATAGATGGGAAGGTCATGGCTAAGGCCGTACTCCATACAGAAGTAGGCGACACGTTCACCATTCAGACCCGAACGAGCGCCCCCGCCGATTGTGGGGGCAGAGTCTGAACGAAAGGCTTGCGGGACCAAGCGTCCGGAACGACGAACGCGAAGGCGCAGGTCACGGGCAATTTCAGGATCCAGATCTCGTGCCGGTTGTCGCCAGGACCAATTTCCGCCCACAGTGCCCGGTTGATTCATCCGTGCCTCGTCACCGAGCCCCAAGAGATCCTGTAGGGGGATGATGGCCCAGAAGGCGGGGGACTGAAGGGTCATGTCCACCATGTTCCGAACGGCTTCGTCCGGGTTTTGGCCCAGCCCGATTCTTTGTTTCTCGTCTTCGCTTTGGTGTTGCCACCACCCGCGACAGGGCGTGCTGTCGTGGGTGCTTGTGTAGGCCACACACAACTCAGGATGGTTGTCCGGATGGTGTTGGTTTTCTGGGTTTGAATCGAGCCCAAACTGCAGTACGCGCATTCCGGGTAGGCCAAGCGCATCGCGGAGTTCCACTGTGCCTTCGTCTACACTTCCAAGGTCTTCGGCAATCAACGGCAGTGGTCCTAAAGCTTCTTCGACATCGTCAAAGAGTCGGCGTCCTGGCCCTTTGGTCCATTCTCCGTTGAGGGCGGTTTCCTCCGATGCATCGACCGTCCAGTAGCGAGAAAAACCGATAAAGTGGTCCACTCGCATGGCATCGCAGTGTTCCAGCAATCGTTCGATTCGTTCCGTCCACCACTGGTGTTTGTTTTGGGCCATGACATCCCAGTTGAACAGCGGATTTCCCCACCGTTGTCCGGTGTCTGAATAGGCGTCAGGTGGTACACCCGCTACCCGTTCTGGCAGGCCTTTTTCATCGAGTAAAAAGAGCGATTGGTTGGCCCATACATCGACACTGTCTTGTCCCACATAGATGGGTGCATCGCCCACAAGGCGAATCCCTCGGGACGCCGCATAGGACCGCACTTCTGCCCATTGGCGTTCAAACAAGAAAAGGGCTGCACACCAGACTTGAATGTCATCTTTCAGCGTGGATTCGGCGTTGGCCAGCGTGTCTGCATCTCGCAGTCTGTACGCTTCTGGCCACGTCCACCACGCCGTGCCGTTGTTTGATTGTTTGAGAGCATAGAAAAGGGCGGCGTCTTTGGCCCACTTCTTGGTCGATATGAACCGTTGTAGATCGGCCGACCATGGGTGTCCTGGCTGATCGAGCAGGGATTGGGCAGCCTGAAGCACCAATGGCCGTTTCGTCTGCAATGTTGCATCGTAATCGACCCGTTCATACCGAGGAAGGCGAGCGTGCGAAGGCAGCAGACCTGCCCGGATACACCAACTGAGTCCGACGAGGTCTGGGTTGCCGGACATTGTGGACCATGAACTGTATGGACTGCCATGTGCATCGGTTGGCACCAGCGGCAGAACTTGCCACAACCCCACGCCTGCATCGACCAGCCAGTCTACAAAAGCGATTGCACCGTCCAAATCGCCGATGGGTCCAGGTCCACCCAATGCGCTGATGGGTTGTAGAACTCCTGCGCGGCGATCATCGACCGAAATCCCGCTTTGGTTCTTCGCTTCCTTCACGCTGGGGGTCAGGTTGTCATGGAGGGTTTGGACCAATTTGTCTGTACCGAGATTCCCGGGAATCGCTGCAAGTGCTTTCTCAAAGTCTTCGGATAAATCGACGCCACAAAGGGTCTTCAATTGACCAATCGCTGCGGCTGCGAGTCGAATGTTTTGGAGTGGCTCCAGTCCGGTCACTTCATCAAAGAACCAGGCACAACTGGTGAACATGGCCAGCAATCGACGGTGTATTTCAAGCCACTGGCGGGCTTTTTTGGCATCCGCTTGGGGGCCGGCATGCTTTTCGTACCATGCAGCAAACTTCAGGGGCCGTCCGATGACTTCCGCATAGTCATTTCGTGCAGTGTCAGGATCGGCAAACAGCAAGGAACCGTCATTTGCCAAGGCACTGCGGGCGGCATCGCGAAGCCCTTCCAAGGCTTCCCGAAATGGTCCACGCCATTTTTGGTGCCAGCCCCGCTGTGAGTCGACTTTACAGCCGCAGTCCTTTGACCAGCGACCCACACCATGGGCGCAACTCCAGCTGCTTTCCTCTCGGATGCGGGCGTTGGTTTGGGGTGGGTTTCGTTGAAGCCAAGAAGCCACATTGGTGAGCCTACAGTCGGACCGGGCTTCAAGTTGTTCTTGTGCATATGCCAATGCCATTTCACCGAAGGGGTGGTGATGGCCGTAGCTTTCGCCGTCGGTCCCGATCAGCACAAAGCCTGTGTCTTTGCTGGCCTCTGCCAGTCGGTTGGCAAACTTGTCGCCGCTGTGCAGCAGCCCATCGAAGGCGACCGCATGCGAGAGTGCTGAATCGTAGGCCACCACAACAATGTGTCGACCGGAAGGCAGAGGGATTCGGAATCCGCGGTTTGCGGTCTCATGTTGTGAGACGTCTCTCCATGTTCCTGTTTGAGCATCTTCAATGGCTTCGATTTGATGCGGGGCGAGAATCACGAACTCCACGCCGTGGTCCACCAATGTTTCCAGGGTGGGAGTGTCGACTGCTGTTTCCGAGAGCCAGATGCCTTCAGCAGGCCTATCGAAGATGCGTTCGAAGTAGGTCAGTCCCCATTGAATTTCAGTTTTTCGGTCTTGGTCATCGCAGAGAGGAAGAATGGGATGATGGAATGGCTGTGCGATGGCGGAGCCTCGACCAAACACAGCAACGCTGTCCCGATCGGCAGCACGCAGTGCGTTTAGCAGCACAGGCCGTTCTTTTTCGAGCCAGCTCAATAAGGTGGGGCCAAAGTCAAAGTTCATGGCCGTGTAGGTGTTCTTTGTGGCCCGGGTACGACCTTCGCCATCCAGCAAGCGTGCCGCTGCATTGGGTGCGTAGCACTCGGCTGCAATGCGGTGATTCCAGTCCGTGAAGGGTGCTGCGGAAGGTTGGGCGTCTACGATGTCCGTCCAAGGATCTACACGGGTTGGTTGGTAAAAATGCCCGTGAATACAGATCTCTCTCATGTCTACTCTTCCCCCCGTCCTTTGGACTCTTCAGAGCAGCCGTCATCGTGGCAGATTTCCTCTTCTTCGTCGACCTCAGCCATGGTGGCCACAGGGATGCTGGAGCTTGAGGTTTCCGGTGGTGCCTTTCCAATGCTGAAAGGGTCAGCAATCCACCCTCGGCCAGAGTCTTCTACAAAACTTCTGATCCGACCATCGGGATCGTCGAATCGTCGAATATCAAGGAAAACCAGTGCGCCGTAGCCGCCGAGATCAGCAAACAAACCTTCCTTCCACAACTCCGCACCGGAGCGGAGAAGCCAGGCGCGTTGGCGCAATTCCCAGAACCCGTAAAAGATGTTTTCGTCGTTCAGGACACCCAAGGCTTCACCCAGATTGCGGTGTACAAGATTGGGTTGGTCGGGTTCGCCAGTGTTGATTGCGGAAGATGAGCGGACCCACCCGGCAGTGGTTTGGTGCGCATTGTTGTAGATCACCAAACTGGGTTCGCCGGTGCGGCCAGAACGGTTCGCATAGGCAAAGACGTTTTCGTTTACGCTGCCATCTTGCCAAAAGTCCATCAATGAAAAATGGTCAACACCGCAGAATTTGTGACGTTCCCGAAGGATCGGGAAGATGACTTGCTCGTGGTAGTCGATCAGTCCTTGGTCCGGGTCTTCGTCTACATATGCACGGGTGAATTCCATGCCGTATTTTTCAGAGAAGCCTTCGATTTGGCCGTGGCCATACATGGGAAGGCCTGGAAGAGTGGACATCATGGTCGCGATGCCAAAGTACTTGTCGCCTTTTCCAAACTGTTCCACAGCGGTGTCTTCGTCTGGGTTGTTCATGAAGTTTACGTACCGCTCAAGAATGGCGGGGCTGTATTCCAGAACTTGCTTGATGGCGTTTCGGTAGCCCGCGTTGTCTTCATCTCGCAGCATGTGCATGAATGCACTGTTGTAGACCCTGTGCATGCCCAAGGTTCGAACAAAGTAGCCTTCCATCATCCAGAAAGCTTCGGCCAGCAGGAGGGTGTCGGGGACTTCTATGCGCACACGCTCGACCACTTCACGCCAAAATTCGCCTGGAAGCAGTTTGTCTAAAACTTCGGGAGCGACAGTATTTTCCGCACGTGATGGGATGGCACCCCCGCCACCGGGTGGTGGATACCACAGTCTTGCGATGTGCTTGCGGGCCAGGGTCATTGCGGCATCAAAACGAATAATCGGGAATTGACGGGCCACATCCAGAATGGTTTGGATGACGGCTTCCCGTACAGCGGGCTGCAGGTAGTCGAGTTGGGCGGTATCGTTCCATGGCATCTGCGTGCCGTCGTTGCCATGGTAGATGTACCGAACCTCTCCGGCATCCCGGTGGACGCACTTAAAGACCACAGCGGCATCCCGTTCTTCCCAGTAGCCGTCTTCTAAAAAGACCTCGATGCGGTCGTCACCGGAAAGGTTGGGACCGTTGAACGTGTAGCCTGGGTACGGGGGGTGGGGCAGTTGCAAGAAGCGTTCGGGGTGTTCCACAAGCCATCGGCTATCCATACCCATGTGGTTGGGGACCATGTCGGCTGCAAGTCGCAGTCCGCGTGCAGAGGCTCTTTGCTTGAGGTTGTCCAATGCTTCCGGTCCACCCAAGCTTTGCGCGATGGTGTAATCCCGCAATGAATAGGCAGAAGACGCAGCTTCTGGGTTGCCTCGACGTACCTTGATGTCCCTGCTGGCATCGCTTCGCTCCCACAATCCGATGAGCCACAATCCTCGGAAGCCGCGTGCAGCAAGCGCATCGAGTTCTTCATCGGGGATTTGGTCCAGTCTTGTGATGGAACGGCCGTAGGCGCGGCTGAGTTGATCGAGCCAGACGAAGCTTTGCTTGGCCATCATGACCATGCTGGGCATCCACTCTGTGTCGTCGGAGAACCGGGCGGTTTCACTGAATTATTCTCGGAGGAAGAAAGGCGGTTGGATGATGTGAATCGGAGAAGTAGAAAGAAATCAACAGAAAGCAGGGGAAGGAGCAGTCGCTCGTCTTTTGGTGAGGAGCCGTCGAAATTTGGAAAAGTCCTTATGCCTGCGTT
>PALY01000003.1 GCA_002707085.1 Deltaproteobacteria bacterium | reverse complement strand
TCACTGTAACGAACAGTGATCCGGTCCTTTCTGGGCCGACTCTTTCTGCTGCCACTGCCCGTTCTGGTGACACCCTCACCTGTTCTGCCACAGCCTCAGACATAGACCCAGAAGACACCGTAAGTCTCACCTATGCATGGTCGGATGGCACCACCGGTGACACGTACGTGGTCAGTGTCGATGATGCCGTTGATTCCCCCATCACCTGTACCGCCACAGCCGATGATGCAGATGGTGGTGTGGTCTCAGCCTCTGCTTCTGCCACCGTCACCAACACCGGCCCTGTGATGGATACAGTCACAGTGAGTCCAACCACAGGCAAAGTGGGCGATGTTCTTACTTGTTCTGCCACAGCTTCTGATGCCGACGGTGAAACACCCACCATCGCATACGAATGGACCGATGGTAGCACCGGCAGTTCGTACACCATTGCCGATACCGACAACCCAGGTGACACCATCACCTGTACCGCCACAGCGTCTGACGAACGAGGGGAGACAGACTCCCGTGTGGCCACAGCCACAGTCGAAAACACGGTTCCTGTGATGGGAACCGTCACGGTGTCTCCAGACTCCGCAGCCGTGGGAGACATCCTGACCTGTTCTGCCACAGCCACAGATGCAGACGGTGGAACACCCACCATCACATACGAGTGGTCCACCGGAACTGTGGGCGACATTCATGCTGTGACTTCTGATGATGACCCAGGCGATACCATCACCTGTACTGCCACTGCGACGGACACCGATGGTGGTTCTGCTTCCGCCACGGACTCAGCAACAGTCGAAAACACAGGCCCTGTGATGGGTTCGGTCACAATCTCTCCAGACCCCGCCTACAACGATGACACCCTCACCTGTTTAGCCACGGCCACAGATGCAGATGGTGATTCACCCACCATCACATACGAATGGTCGACTGGGGACACAGGGGCCACGCTTACATTGACCACCGACACACATCCTGGTGATGTCATCACCTGTACAGCCACTGCCACAGATACAAGCTTGGCCACTGATTCTGGTGATGCCAGCATGACCATCGACAACCGGTCACCGGATGTNTGGAACNGTCAGCATCACACCGGAATCGCCACGGTTTTCCGATGAACTCACTTGTTCAGTCGCTGGCTCGGTAGACCCAGACGGTGAATCACTCACNGTTTCGTACAGCTGGGAAGTCGANGGCACACCCGCAGCATCCACCAGCACAACGCTTTCTTCTGGCTACGACAAGGGTGATATCGTCACCTGTTCGGTGACCGTCAGCGATGAAAGCGATGCCACGGACACGGCGTCTGCCAGTGTCACCATTGGAAACACACGGCCCAATGTCTCTGCCATTCTGCTCACTCCCAGCGAGTTGTACACAAACGACTCGCTCACCGCTGTACCCACAGTCTCCGATGCCGATGGTGATGAACTCANCGTCACCTANGCATTCACTGTGAGTGGAGATGTGGTGCANGANGGNGAAAGCGACACCTTGTCGGGCGCAGACTTTTTCGACAAANGNGACACCGTGTCCGTCATTGTCACAGCCGATGATGGNGAAGGNATGGATACACGGNCTTCAGACACAATCACCGTGCTGAACTCGCCTCCGACTGCCCCAGAAATCAGTGTTGTGGATGATCTCATCGANACATCGGTATGCGAGAGTCTGCGAACTGGAGGGTTCAACGGGGCAGTGACAGTTCCAGCGTCATCAGACTTCGACTATGGTTCGGGCGGTATGACCATCGAAGCCTGGCTAAGGTGGAAAGGTTCAACATCGAGTGGTGGAGAGTGGCAGATTCCCATCAATCATGGTTGGTCAACAGGCGTTGCCTACCGTCTGCACATCAAAGATACCGGCAGTTTAGAGCCAAGAAGCCCCTCAACAGGCATCGCGGCAGCCACGATGACTGTGAATGAATGGCAGCACGTAGCCATGGTCTACGATGGTTCATGGTCAATTTATTTGGACGGTGTTTTTAGGGGTTCGTGGTCTGATTCTCCTCCGGGTGACAAAAGTTCTGAGGCTCTCAACTTCGGTAGCGTGACTTCGTGTGGTTCCTGTCCGACCGACTACGCCTTTAATGGCGATTTTGATCTGATCCGTCTATCCAGTACAGCTCGATACACCGACTCATTCACCCCACCCGTCGAATTTGAACCCGATGACGACACCATCGGATTGTGGTTCTTTGACGATGGTTCGGGCGACACCGTGACCGATAGCTCCGGAAATGGCCATGATGGGAGCATTTCAGGTGTCGCAAGTTGGAATCCAGAGTGCATCGTCGAGACACCGGTTCCAGCCGGCGATTTATCCTGCTCCATCGACGAAGAGTCGACCGATGCGGACGGCGACCCCATCAGCTACACCTTCGAATGGGACGTCGACGGCACTCCGTTCACAGGCACAGAGACCACCACATACACGGACGACACAGTTCCTGAAGATGCCTTGGGCTACGAGGAAACATGGACCTGTGAAGTCACTGCCACCGATGGTACAGACGATGCTGACTTGGTCATGGGTTCATATACAACGGAGAGTGAACCTCTGGAGCTTGGGGATGCAGCATCGTATCCAGGACTCGACTGCAACGACATCTTGACCGAACGACCATTGGCTGAAACAGGTGTGTACTGGATTCGCCCCATAAGCGATGCCTACCAGGTGTACTGCAACATGGAGACGGACGGCGGCGGATGGACCCTCGTGATGAAAGCCATCGACAGCAACTTCGACTATGCCGATGGAGCATGGACCAGCGAAGCCCTCGTCAATGAAACAGACCTAAGCATCACAGAAAGCGGCCGTGCCAAATACCAAAGCTTCAACGAAGTCCCATTCGACGAACTGCTCACGACTGACCCTGATGACTTCAATGTCAACTACAGCCAAAGCATGTCCGGAGGCGAAGAGAGCGGCCTTTCGCTTTTTGGCGGCGGAGCCATGATCCTTGCCTCCACCTACGTTGGTTACTTCAACACTCGAGCTCCAGACGTGTACAAGGCGTGGGGCTGCACAACATACAATCGGTACGGTTTCAATATGTATGAGAGCTTTGGCTGCGGCATGATTTCGGCATCCGGGGGCTACTGCGACTGGAACGGCGGCGCTCGATGGGGCAACCGAGTAAACTCGCACATGTATGGTGCCGGCGACATTCGTGGGCAAGGTTGGGGTGTATACGCTTGTGGAACATCGTCGGAACCTTCTGCCAGTTCCTACTCCATCCGCGAACTGATGTGGGTCCGTTGAGAAGCAAAGAGACAATTCGTGCCACCACGGGTTAGCAAGGCTCCTCGCGCGCACGCGCACGGAGCGAAACCATGTTCGACAAGCCTGAAAGCCGACCCAACTTCCCTGCCTTAGAAGAGGACATCCTCAAGCTGTGGGAAGACGGAGACATTTTCAAGCGCTCGGTCCGCGGCGACAAAGATTTCGTCTTTTACGACGGCCCTCCCTTCGCCACCGGCACCCCGCACTACGGTCACCTGCTCGCCGGAACCCTCAAAGATGTGGTTCCCCGCTACTGGGCGATGCGCGGCTACAAAGTCNAACGGCGTTTTGGTTGGGACACCCACGGCCTTCCCGTCGAAATGGAAATCGAGAAAAAACTCGAACTCAACGGCCCCGACGACGTCCGTGAATACGGCATCGACAACTACAACGAAGCCTGCCGGTCCATCGTCCTCCGCTACACCGATTTATGGCGCAAAACCGTCACCCGACTCGGCCGCTGGGTCGACTTCGACAACGACTACAAAACCATGGACCCATCNTTTATGGAGTCCGTCTGGTGGGTCTTCAAAGAACTGTGGGACAAAGGCCTCATCTACGAAGGCTACAAGGTCATGCCGTACAGCTGGCGGCTCGGAACCCCACTCAGCAACTTTGAATCCAACATGGACTACCGAAAAGTCCAAGACCCCGCAGTCACCGTGGGCCTGCCNGTTTTGGGCGACGAAAACACCATACTCCTCGCTTGGACGACAACCCCTTGGACCCTACCGTCCAACATGGCGCTGTGTGTCGGAGCCTCCATCACCTACGTCAAAGCCCAGCTCGAAGAAGGCGGACCTGTCTACGTGGTGGCAGAAGCCCTAAAAGACACCGTACTCGGAGAAGACGCCACCGTACTCTCCACCTGTACCGGCGCCGACTTGGTGGGCCTTGAATACCTGCCCCTGTGGGACCACTTCGCAGACGCCAAAGAAGAAGGCGCCTTCCGGGTGGTCGCAGACGACTATGTCAGCACCGACTCAGGTACCGGTATTGTTCATCAAGCACCCGCATTCGGTGAAGACGACGCCCGGGTCTGCCAACGCGAAGGCGTCCCGATGCGGGATGCCACCGACATGGAAGGCCGCTTTACCGATGTCTTCGCACTCACCGAAGGTCAGTTCGTCAAAGATGCCGACAAAACCATCATCCGAAACCTCAAAGACTCGGGCCGGCTGTTCAAACAAGCCACCATCGACCACGACTACCCATTCTGCTGGCGTTCCGGCACACCGCTTATCTACAAAGCCATCTCCACTTGGTTTGTGAACGTCACCAAAATCCGCGAACAGATGGTCGCCAACAACGAACAAACCAACTGGGTTCCCGACTACGTGGGCGAACGCCGCTTCCACAACTGGCTGGGCGATGCCCGCGACTGGGCCATCAGTAGAAACCGCTTTTGGGGAACACCCCTGCCCATCTGGCGCTGCGACGAATGCGGCACCACAGAAGTCATCGGCTCCATCGAACAACTGGAAGCCAAGTGCGGCGAGAAGGTCACAGACCTGCACAAGCACTTTGTCGACAACCACACCTGGACCTGCGAAGCCTGTGCCGGCCCCATGACCCGGGTCCCAGAAGTCTTGGACTGCTGGTTTGAGTCCGGCTCGATGCCCTACGCGCAGAACCACTACCCTTTTGAGAACAAAGACCTGGTCGAAAACAACCTTCCGGCAGACTTCATCGCCGAAGGACTCGACCAAACCCGTGGCTGGTTCTACACCCTGCTGGTTCTCTCCACCGCCCTGTTCGACCGACCCGCATTCAAAAACGTCATCGTGAACGGACTCATCTTGGCCGAAGACGGCCGCAAGATGTCGAAGTCGCTCAAGAACTACCCCGACCCCAATGACGTCATCAACGAACACGGTGCTGACGCCCTGCGCGCATACCTCATCAACTCCCCACTGGTCCGCGCAGAACCCATGCGCTTTTCAGAGAAAGGCGTGCGCGATGTGGTCCGGTCCGTCGTGCTTCCTCTTTGGAATGCCTACAGCTTCTTCGCCACCTACGCGTCCGTCGACAAATGGACACCGCCCGAAACGCCCACGCCTGTGAGCGAACGGTCGCTCATGGACAAGTGGATCATCTCGATGGCCCAAAGCTTGGTTCGTGATGTGAACGTCGAGATGGAAGCATACCGACTGTACAACGTCATCCCCGCCGTTCTCGGGTTCATCGACCACCTGACCAACTGGTACATCCGCAGAAGCCGTCGTCGCTTCTGGCACAACGAAAACTCAGCCGACAAACAACACGCGTTTGAAACCCTGTACGAAGTGCTGTGCATCTTCAGCCGCCTGCTCGCCCCCATCCTTCCCTTCATGGCAGAGATCCTCTACCAACGACTGGAAGCAGGCAAGCGCACCGGTGCCGAAGATTCCGTCCACTTGGAAGCCTTTCCAGAAGCCGACGAATCCTTGGTCGATGCCGACTTGGAAGCCGCCATGGCCGTCATGCGCGATGTGGTGACCTTGGGTCGCAACCTCCGGGAACAAAACCGCATCCCCGTCAAACAACCACTTCCTGGAATCAAAGTCGCCGCCACAGCCGGTAGCGATGGCATCCGCCACGCACTGACATCTGTGGTGCAGGAAGAGCTGAACGTAAAAACGGTCACCTGGGTCGCTGATCCAGGCGAGCTTGTAAACCTGAGCGTCAAAGCGAACTTCAAGGTGCTTGGCCGCATGCTCGGCCCCAAGATGAAGCCTGTGGCCAACGCCATCGGACAGCTGGGCGCTTCCGATATCACTGCCCTTCAGGCAGGCGAAACACTCACCATCGAAGGCGAAAGCATCGCACTCGAACACGTGATGATCGTCCAAGAAAGCCGTGGCGAAGGTGCGGTGGAGTCCAGTGGAGATGTGACTGTCGAACTCGACACCACCATCACCCACGAACTTAAGCTGGAAGGCTTGGCCCGCGAAATCATCTCGAAAGTACAAAGCGCCCGCAAAGACGCTGGCCTTGAAGTCGAAGACCGCATCGTCTTGAGCCTGCGTTCCGATTCGGCCGACGTACAATCCGCCATCGATGCCCACGGTGACTTGATTGCCGGAGAAGTCCTGGCAAGCGAGTTGAGTTCCATCGACGCCGACCATGTGCAAACCAAAGCAGGTGGCGAGTCCATCGAAATCGGGCTTCGCAAGGCATAAAGCACTTGGGTCCCCTTTTCGGTGACGCCCACGCTGCTCATTTCCCTCAGATCCAGTAGACTGCCACCCATGGGTTCATCCAACACGCGCCGCATCCTTTTATCGATCGTCACCACCGTGGCGTTCTTTGGTGCAGCAGAATTGATTGCCCGTTCGATAAACCCCGTCTTTCCCAGATGGGGTTTGCCAGACACAAAGTCGGTCATCATGACCGCCCACCCCACTCGACTGTGGGGCCTCTCGCCCGGCACCCGCAAAAACGTAGAAACCACAGCGACCATCAACAAACTCGGTCTGCGCGGCCCCGTACCCACACTCCCTCGGCCTCAAGGGGAAGAACGGATTGTGATCTTGGGTGACTCCTCGTTTTTTGGTCACGGCGTGAGCGATACAGACACCATGGCTCAGGTGTTGGAACGCACACTGCCCAACACCACAGTGATCAATGCCGGCATTCCCGGCTATTCCACGGAACAAACCAAGCGCTTGCTGGATGACACCATCTGGGACCTCGACCCCACACTGTTGGTCATGGGTTCCTTTTGGAGCGACAACAACTTTGAATCGTACCGAGACAAAGACCTGTTCGCGACACGCGAGATTCAAACATCGGCCATCCTTGTTCAATCGGTGTTCATTCGCTGGCTGGCCACATCCTTGAGTGGACTTCGACCCAACGACAAAGGACGCATTGTGACCTGGGTGCGGGGTGGAGAACTCCCCAAGGCCGAACACCGGCGGGTCGAACTGCCCGACTACATGACAAACCTGGACGGCATCATTCAGTCTGCAGCGAAACGCAACGTGGGTGTACTGCTCATCACACCGCCTGCAAAAGTAGAAGTGGAAAACCTGACCGACCCACCGCACCAATGGGACGTCTACCGAACCCGCCAAAAGGAAACGGCGAAGTACAACGGCATTCCCCATGTGGATGCCACACCCTACTTTTTGAGCGACCACCAAGCGGAACCAAGCCCCAAGGCCGCCGCACTGTTTCTGGACGATATGCATCCAACCGTCAAAGGCCACACAATGATGGCAAACATCATTGCTACCGCCTTGACCGATGCCGGCTGGCCAGAACAGCGGTTGATCAGTACCGCCACCACAGCCATCGATGTGGACGGCGTGGTCGACACCACTCCCATGAGCCGACGCGTGGGACGCCTACCCGGAGACCAATCCCCGCTTAAAACCATGTTCATGATCGATTCAGAAACCGCCGCACCCGATCGAGAACACACACCTGCTTCCGGCCCGGTTCGCGTAGAACTACAGGCCACCGCCGACTCAGGCCCTTTTCAGGTAGAGGTCCGTTCTCAGGGCAGAACCATCGCCAGCGTGCGGGCCAAAGTCGCAGGTTCCTTTCCACTGAAAGTGTCGACAGATGCCCTTCCGGCCACCATCACTGCAACCAATGCAGCGGGAACGGTAATCACTCAGGAAATCACCGACCTCAGTCTTCCGATCACCCTTACGCTGCCCTAAAAACAGTGGACTGAATCAGAAAACGCAGGGACCACCACAGGTACTCTCGATGACTCCGGTGTCCAAGAAGTGAACGATCATATCGAGGGCTTCGGTCGTCAGTCCCGCACTGTTGTGGCCACCGTCATCTACGTCCGGAGATGCGTTTCCTCGCGGCGTATCTCTGTCACCCATATCGAATGAAACAAAGGCCGAATCTGTGGTCGGACCGGAAATGACTTCGCTTCCCCATGGAATGTACGACGAATCTTCCAACACCGGCATGTCCGTCATTCGGACGGTGATGTCACTCGCAAGGTTCGGCACCTGCGAATCGTTTTGAGCCACCAGGTACAAGAACCGCTTGGGTCCAGCATCTGCGAGTCCTTCTTTGGCAGCACCAATCCATGCCGCAGTCTCTACGTTGTCCCAAATATGCTGTGAGAGGGCCATCAACTGTCCAGTGACCAATCGGCTTCCGTACGATGGCATCAAAAAGGTTTCGTATGTATTGAAGTGAATGCTTCGCTCAATCATGAAGCTGAAGTTGGCACCTCCCACAATCAAGGCGCCCCGGTCAATGTCTGGAGACTGGGTCAAAAACCCACCCCCAAGAACAGAACCCTGAGAAATGCCCACAAACTCTCCAGGATCACTGCTGACAGCCAGTTCACCAGCGTCATTCAGAAAGCCTTCATTGCCCGCGCAACCATGCATGATGGTGCGGGTCAGGGTGTTCTGAATCACCATGCCCTGCTGGAGGTTTTCACCCACCATATAGAAATCAGAGACGTCCCATAAAGCACCCACAAGGAACTCAAGATCCTTGGTACTCATGCCATGCCAGTCTGTGGCCACCATGACCCGACCTGTGGTCTCCGCAAGCAACATGATTTCAGTCGCTTCTACCAGTGGAGCGCCGCTGCCAAACAAGCCGTGTCCCCACAGCATGACGGTTCCGGGGTCGTCACTTTCGATGACCGTGCGCGGCACGTAAGCAGCAAACTCCACCTCTTCGGTCCCTTGATACACCGGGTTTCCGTCGTCATCGCGAACGATGGATGCGGGTGCCAATGGTGCATCGAGATACCACGGCACCGTGACGGTTCCATGCATCAATCGACCGATCGTACCCACATCTTCAAGAGAGTTTACAGTACACCCAAGACCTGATTCCCCGACACGTTCAATCGCATCCGCACGCATGGAAAGCAATGACCCACGGGTACTCTCTTCACTCGCTGTATGAAACCACCACGCCTGCTGCAGTTCAGCACGGGCCACGCCCACATCTTCCAAAGCAGAAAACAAGACTTCTTGGTCTGCCCGACGAGACTCGATGTCATCGCGATCCGTCGGACGGTTGTCTCTGAATGCCACGAACGCTGGCGAGGCTTCCAGCAAATCCCCGCTCATGCCGGAAAGGTTGCGAATCGCTACACCATACCGGCGGTTCGGCTCCAAGCGGGTGACCGGACGAATGAACAAAATGGTTTCATTGGGTGCGGTGGCTCGAACATCGTTTTCGACCCAATGGGGCAACCGTTCCCCCGTTTCCAGATCGATCAATACAGTGGGATGATCGGCAGCCAAAGAATCATCTACGGAGTCGTGAAACGCAGCACCGGAGAGGTCCGCTGGCTCTGAAAAAATGGTCAACAACTGGGAACTGGGACTAAATCCGTCATCCCGACTAAATGTGGATACATCCAGCGGAGTTCCCACCCCATTCACGGGTGCCGCATCGGGTTCGTATGCGAGCTTCATTCCCGTGACGGTGTCTCCTGCAATCAACCATCGGTCAGAAGGCCATGGCAACATGCATGCACCTTCAGAAAGCGGTTCGCAAAAAGTGTCTCCTGGCACATCGATGGGTTCCCCCATGGACTCGCCAGTATCCTCATTCTCGGAGACCGTTGCCTTACCGTTGTCTTCAGCACATCCAATGGTACCAAGCAATGCCACACAGAAAATCCAACTTCGCATGAGAGTCCCTCCACCCCTCAACCATAGCGAACACAAGCCCCACTCGCGGCAAACAGGACCGCTTCAAACAAAAAACAATCATCTTTGAAGCCTCATCGCCATCCAACAGCACCAAAACACCACAGCCTGAACGCGAATTTCGACCCACATCCACCGACTTCTAATCCAGAAAAAGCACTGTTTTATCGGTACGAAACGGCCATTTATTAGCTGTATATTTAAAGTTGAAGGAACAAAGTCCACAACAAANGCAGAAACGATTGTATGCTGTGGCCCTGATCAGAAGCCCAGAAGGAGGCACACATGGCGCATACTTGGCGGTTGCTNATTCTCGCAACCATTGTCGGATGTCAACCAGAACAAGAAGAACAGGNAGGNGATTACACCTCTCTTGGATTTTCCAAAGCCCTAGAAGAACGCATTGAAGCGCTGGAAACAGACCTGGACACAACATCCAGCGAACTCGCAGCACTCCAGGCAGATCACGCCGCACTGTTGGCCAGCTTGGACGAACGAACAACAGCAGTGGAAGAATTGGCCAGCGCCAATGCGACCGACCTGGATGATTTTTCAGTGCTGGTCGAAGCCGTCTCTGCAGTTCCAGATCAAGTCAGCGCCAATACCGCGGCCATCACCGCCAACAGCGAACGAATCGACGAATACGACGATATGGGCGTAGCCAGCGAACACTGGGTGACCACCCAAGGCTTCGCGGATGCAGATGACCTNGATGCCAACACCACAGCCATCGCNGCCAACGCTACAGAAATCGCTGCCAACACCTTGGCGATTGCAACGAACACAACAGGTGTCGCTGAAAATGCGGTTGAAATCGCGGCCATTACAGGCTCTATCGACTTGTCAGAGTTGAGTGACCGGGTCACAACCATCGAAAGTGCTGGCTATGCCACNGANACCTTTGTCACCGACGCCATCACAGCAACAGAGCTACTGATTACAGCGGTTGAAGACAACCTGGCGACAACAGATGCTGCCGTCACAGCCCTGACCTCAAGCATCGCAGACAATGCGGCTGCCATCGCCGAAAACGTCCTTGAAATCGCGGCAAATACTGCCTCGTTCAGTACGTTCGACTCCACCATTTCGGATCTTTCAACCGATGTGGCAACCAACACGGTTGGTATTTCCAACAATGCAGACGACATTGCGGACAATGACTCGGACATTGCATCGAACGAAACAGCCATCGCTGAAAATGCGGATGACATTACTTCAAACGATTCAGATATTGCGAGCAATGCCAGTGACATCTCGACCAACGCATCGGACATCACAACCAATGCATCGGATATCACAACAAACGCTACAGACATCTCGACCAATGCGTCCGATATTACGACCAACATTGATGGTATCGCGGAAAATGTAGACGACATTGCGGACAATGCGACCGACATTGAAATCAATACATCCGCCATCGAAGAGAACGCCGATGACATCGGTGAAAACTCATCGAGTATTTCTTCGAACACATCATCGATTACTGCAAACGAGGATGACATCACTTCGCTGGAAAGCGATGTCTCGACCAACACGTCGACCATCTCGGACAACAGTGATTCCATTGCCGACAACTCGGATGACATCGCGGACAACGTGACCGATATCGCCACTTTAGACACAGCGATAGAGACCAATCAGTCCAACATTTCAAACAACGCAGACGACATCGATACAAATGCGGACGACATCGACACGAATATCGCCGCCATTGCATCGAACGCAGATGACATCTCGTCGAACGATTCGGACATCGCTTCCAACACGGCGAACATTACAACCAATGCNGCCGANATCGTGACCAACCANACCAACATCGACAGNTTGGANTCAAGTGTCGACACCAACAGTTCGAACATCAGTGACATCGTCACCGATATCTCCGGTGTTTCAGACATGATGGACTACATCGAAATCGACACNTCAACCAANGCGGTTGCCTTCGTCGGAGCCAATGTGTTCGTCCAAAGTGGTGCGGGAAGCACTGGTGCTACCGTCAACGAATTGGGCAACCTGATCATCGGGTACAACGAGAAAGAGACCACAGATTATCGCAGTGGNTCNCACAACCTGATTGTGGGTGAAAAGCACTCCTACAGTTCCCACAGTTCCATTGTGGCGGGTTCTCAAAACGACATCCACGGGAAGTACTCGATCGCCATTGGTGGTCAGAAGAACTCTTCGGGTGATGACCACTCCGCCATCGTNGGTGGANACAACAACCAAGNNGTCGAAGGAAAGGGCGGCGCGGNGTTTGGCGGTCAGTTCAATACCGTAAGCGATGGTGATTACGCCACCATTTCGGGTGGTAAACAGGGAACGACATCCGGAGTGGCCTCGGCCATCTTCGGTGGACAGAATGGCGAAACCGAAGGGACCTATGCAACGGTGGTCGGTGGCTCCAACAACGTCGTAGAAGCCAACAACGCAGTCGTTGTGGGTGGAGAGGCCAATANTGCATCCGCGGACAAGGCTGTCGCCATCGGTGGTTCAGAGAACGAAGCCGCGGGTACCAGTTCGGTGGTCGCTGGCGGTAGTGAAATCGTCATGAGCGGTAACGATAGTGCCTCTCTTGGTGGCCAACAAAATGACGGTGATGGNAACTACGTCGTTCTCGTCGGCGGTAAAGACAATGAAACCGATGCTCAATACGCGGCCATCTTTGCTGGCTTCAACAACTCAGCATCAGCACAACACGGCATCGTGATTGGCGGACAAGACAACACAGCAAGCGGGAACTTCTCGCTGGCAGTCGGTGGAAANGCGAACGAAGCNACATCCACGGATGAAGTGTCGGTTCCATAAGCAGACCAACACACGGATTGGTGATTCGACCGAGGCCCNTTGTGGCCTCGGTTTTGCTTTTTGCGCTATCGATTTCAGCACAATCAAGCTGTGCAAATCACCAAAGACTGCATACGAGCCTGCCCATGAAAATTCTGACCACCCTATCTCTGCTTCTACTCGTCTCATGTACAGACGGAAAATCAAACTCAAATGATACTGCTGCAGANCCAGNTTCGAACGACACGGCCGAACCAGCGGCCGACATCAAAGTCACTGCATTCACCGCTGAAATCAACCCGGANTGTTCAGTNTGTGGGACGGCCACCGTCGAAATGGACAAAGCCGCATCGGTGACGCTGCTGGTAGGCAAAAACGGTGAAGCACCAACCCCTTGGGTCCAAACCGCTTCCGCNTCCGCCCACCAAATCCCCGTATTGCAGCTTCATGCAGACTCAACCTATGAACTCATCGCACGCATCGACGACGGGACCGACACACCCTTTGACACCGATCCGATTGCATTGACCACAGGCGCACTTCCCGACGACCTTCCACCCATGGAATTGGTCACAAACGAAGACCTCGCAACCCAACCCGGACTCACCATTTTTGTGGTGGCACGATGGACGCCCATTGCCGAAGACGACTGGAACTACCTGGTGGCAGTTGATGCACAAGGAAAGGTCGTCTGGTACCGTTTTCTTGAAGGCTTGGGCATTGGACTGCATGTCGATGAACAAAGCCGCATCTATTCAACAGAAACAGCCCTGACAGCCCTCCGCATCGATCCCTTTGGTCAAACCAGCACCGAATGGAACATGGCAGATCTGGGCTACGATACGGCCCATCACGAAGTATTGGGGCTGCCCGACGATGGCATGGCCATCATGAGCAGTGAACTGCGTACAGTAGAAGGCTGGGTGGACGAAACCACAGGCATCGAATTGGACTTCGATGTCGTGGGCGATCTCCTGCTCACCTTTGACGCGAGTGGAGAAAAGACTTGGGAATGGTCCATGCTTGACCATATCGATCCCCTTGAACATCACACAGTCGACTTACACGGCACGTTTTGGATGCGCCCGCCTTACGAAGATGTGGAAGCGCCAAAAGACTGGTCCCACGGAAATGCCATGGTCGCCAATGGCGATAGCTGGCTGGGGTCCTACAGAAATCTCGATTGGCTCGTACAAGTGGATCCAAGCACCGACGAAATCGAATGGATTTTGGGNCCGGAAGGNGACTTTGAACTCGCAAGTGGCGGTCGCTGGTTCTCTCGACAACACGCACCCGAAGTTCAAGCCAATGGAAACATCCTGCTGTACGACAATGGCAATGCTCGTGCCGANGCCGAAGAGGGTGAACAGCCATGGTCACGGGTCGTAGAATACGCACTGGATCACGAAACCAACACTGTCACAGAAGTATGGTCCTGGGATGGAGGAGAGCGATATTTCTGTCCCATCGTTGGCGATGTAAACGTGCTTGAAAACGACAACATGATCATCACCGACGGTGCCATCGCCAACGGTTCCAACACCGTAGACGGCATCACCATCGCCCACTTCAGTGGAAGAATTCGTGAAATCACCACGACCGACACACCCGAAGTTGCATGGGAGCTCACCGTTGGGAACCCCGGCCAAACTGAACTGAACGGCTACACGGTCTATCGAGCCATCCGGTTCCCAAGCCTCTATCCACCGGACGCGCGTCCATGAGCATCAAGCGCCAGGCCATAGACGCATGGCGCTCGATTCTGAACCTTCGTTTGGAATCGCTACAATCCAGCACAGCAGATGCACGATCGGGGACACGGGTAGACGGAGAACACCGACCATCGAATCGTGGAGAACGCGCTGCCGTGACCAGTCAGGGGTACTTGGCCCATGGGTTGGGACAAAGGGCGGTGGACACCCAAGAACAACTCGACCAATTGGACGACATGGGCGTTGGCCACAGAGACCAAGTCGTGGTGGGCGCCATCATCACACTTCGGCTCGATGACGGACCAGAATCCCTACTCGCAATCTTTCCCGGCGGCGACGCCAGCCGCATCGATGTCGATGGCCAGAGCATCCAAATACTCAGCGCGCGATCACCCATCGCTCGTCAACTTAGAGACTCTGAAGTCGGCGATGTGGCCGAAATCGAACTGGGCGGACGCATTGTAGAAGTCGAGCTGATGGCTATCGAGTGAGGGTGATCTCTCGACCGGACATATCGACCAATGTGATGGTCGCTGGAAGTTCTTCCAGGTTCATGATGGTTGGAACATCCCGAGTCAAAACAATCCAGCGGTCACCCAACTTGAGGCTCGCCCCAGGGGGTCCTGCCATTTGTAGCGCAGTCCATTCATTGTCCGCTCGAGAGATCTGAACCACATAGTCCCCGCCCTTAAACACGGCCGAACTGCTGCTGCGATCATCTGCGGCATAGCGCATGGACTCATCCGCCATTTGTTCTTCTTCCACCCAAATGCCTTCCATCATTTCGTCGTTTGCCAGAGCAAATGCCGCCTGACGCAACCGGCCTTCGCGGGCGAAAGCAGCCACCAAGGAATCGGTCCCAGAAAAGGATGAATCTTTATCAAACAAAGAGTTGTACAGGTCTGCGCTCATGATTCACCTCAAGAAAAGTCAGCGGGGAAAAGTTCGTGGAGCATCGCCATGATGGGCTCCATCAATGATCGGGGTGTGGCATCCGGTGCTGCATCACTGCCCACAGCGGAGACAACACAGTCCATAAATATCTGTCCCACTCGAGACACTGCGCGGCTTACCGCGACCTTGTTCTTGAGTGCCGGGTTGACGGCCGTAAGTTCGTCGTAGGAAGCACCTTTTGCAAGCGCAATGATGAGTCCTTTGTCGTTGTCTTCCAACTCTGCCCATGCACCCGCTACTGCCTCACGGATACCCATTCGATCAGGCGTATGGTCTTCGGCATAGCCATGGTCTGGGTCTTCGGATGCGGGCGCCCCAATGACGGCCTCCAACATATTGGTCAACCGAGATTGACTCAGCGGGCCGGCAAAAGTGAGGGCCTTGCGAACCAAGTTTTCCACCGACCGATCCGTTTCACGGTGCAGTTTGGCCTCTGCCACAGCCAGCGGCTGAAGCATCCGTAAACCTGGACCTTCCAACTGCCACTTGGGTGGAACACCGCGGCCTTGTTCCATGGGAGAGCAGTGTTCCTTCAATACAGAACCAATGTCGCCATACAGTTCTGCGCGCCAGCGCAGCACTGGATCTCTGCGCAAGTTGAATGCGTAGTCGTCCCGGAGAATTTCCCGGGTGATCGACAGCTTGGCGTAGAAACTATGGTAGCGAATGGTCCGCCCATCAAAGTCTTCTTCGGTGTAGCTGAAAAATGGTGTTCTTCCTGAAAATGGGAATCGGCCCTTCTCTACCGCACTGCAACTCGTGAAAGCGCGGTTGCCCAAGTCATCGACAGACTCGTCATTCTTTTGGCCGAGAGCAAAATAGGCAGCAGGGTACGGACGAGCGACTTTTGCGACATGCCGCATGAACTCAGAAAGCAACTCTGCAGCACACTCATTGTCGTTGACGAAAGAGCGCACCAAAAATGGCAGCGTGTCCGTTGGATTCATTGTTTGCTTGTGACCACCATGGTTGGTTGTTCCAAGCATACTGTAAATGGCAAGAGCGCCGGACATCCCTTCTCCTTGTCTGTTCACCAACAAATCAAGGGTGGCCCTTCAGCAAAGTTTCATTCAACTGGAAACAATTGTCCTTCTGCGCCCAAACCCCAGCATATCGCCTCTCCGAGCGCTCCTTCTTCTCCAGAAATGGCGCAGCTATGAAGGCTGCCAGAGCCACTGCTTA
>PALY01000002.1 GCA_002707085.1 Deltaproteobacteria bacterium | reverse complement strand
ACCAAACAAAATGACGGACCTATAAACCGCGAAACACCCATGACATACCCCGTGTCCAATGACTGAAGACGAACGGTACCACAGGTTGCTCGCCGAAATAAGTCAAGACTGACACGATCAACGCATCTGTTTTGAACACAGCCCATCCACTATGGATACAATCCCGCATGGCTTCGCTTTTTCGGTCCCACAAGACCACGCTCCAAACGTGGATGACGCTTCTTGTCTATCTGGGCTTGGCCATGGCCCTGCTGTGGCCTGCAACGCAGCCTGGTTCCGGACTGGTTCCCGGTGGCGCCCGGACCGATGTATGGAACAGCATTTGGTCCATGTGGTTCGCCCACGGTGCCATCTCCTCAGGTGAGCTGCCCTGGACAACACTTCTCCTAAACCACCCAACCGGTGGTTCCGTCCTGCTTCCAGATCCATTGGGCGCCCTGTTTGGGGCTGCAGCCATTCCGCTTATCGGTCCAAGTGGTTCGTATACAGCATGGTTGGTTTTTCANTTGGCACTTTCCGGCTTCATTGCCCACCGTTTCGCTGCAGACTGGCTCACGACAACTGGCCTGCAACCAGAAGAAGCCCACCGGGCTGGATGGGTGGCCGGAGTGGGCTTCCTATCTGCGCCCGTACTCCTCGCTGGAGCGCAATGTGGAACCACAGAAGCTGTGGGGGGTGCATGGCCCGCACTCGCCGCATGGATGGTCTGGCGCGCAGCAAATGGACTGGGTGTTCATTCTTCAATTCGAGCAGCACTCGCCCTGTTTCTTGCGGCCATTTCCAGTTGGTATGGCGCCGTGGTCGCATTTGTTTTTGCTGGAATGCTTGCGTTCTCCGGCAGAAGAGTCGGTTGGCATCAAAGACTGTGGCCCGTGGCCTTGGGTTTGTTGCTTGTGGTCCCATACGCGCTCTTCACGCAGTCAACCCATAGCGATGTTGGGCATCTTGGCACCCGTTCCTTGGAAATCCTACAGAACATCCGTGAAAGCTTTGGGGCCGCAGATCTGCAAGGGCTGTTTTTGGGAACCGACACCGCAAACATCGCAACCCTTGGCCCACAGGAACGTGGAGAGGGGTATCTGCACACCGGGTACCTGGGCTGGGTGTTGATCGTATCCTCTGTTGTATCGCTGGTTCGCCGAACTTCAGGCGCCAAAACCTTGGGGATAGCGGGCCTGATTTGCGGACTGCTTGCTCTTGGACCCAACATCCATTGGAACGGAAACATCATCACATCTTGGGGTCTGTATCGTGTGGTTGAGACCCTCCCCGGATTCAGCGGCCTGAGTTTGCTGTGGCGACTCGGCATGGGAGCATCACTGGCCTTGGCACTACTGGCCGCATCCGCAACCCGCGGCCATAAAGCTGTCGTTTTGACCATATGTGTGCTGACCTTGGCCGAAGCAAGGTTTCTTTCACCGCTCGCCAATGGGGTTGCAGCAACGGACACTTCACAAACAGCAGCCCTACAAATTCTTCAAGACGCTCCCAAGGGTGCCGTACTCACCATTCCCAGCAGCCACCAACACCAAGATCTTTGGCGACAAACCATCCACAAACACCCAGTCACAGGAAATATCAATCAACGACGGAGCATGAAAGCAACTCAATGGGCCAGCCAAATCGATTCAACGAATTGGCCAAAAACGCTACAAGAAGCCCAAGCCATCGGTGTTCGGTTCGTCATCGTATTTTCTGGTGGAGAACTGCGAACCAGCACAGACAAACCATTGGCTGATCAACTGAAAGGATCGCTGAAACCAATTTCATCAGATGGACGAATGAAGATTTATGCCCTTTGGTAAAAGCAAAAACCTGGCATAATGGCGACTGAGGGTTTTCATGCGTCGCTTTATCGCCATCGCCGTATTTTTTGCTGGTTGTGTCGAATACGACATTGGTAAACCCATGGCTGACGAAGGACCCGGGGAAGACGATCCGGGTGATACTGCGATCTGGCCCACAGACGCTGACACTGGCGAAACAGACATCGATACAGGCGGAGATGGCCCCATCGAAGATGTGGACTCAGACCCTGAGCCCGAAGAGTCATGCGACGAATTGGAAGTTCCTGCAGACATTGTCATTGACGAGAGTTGTCGATCTGAACCCGTGACGGGAACGATGGATGTTCGTGTCGAGTGGGAGATGGACTCCTTCTTCCCGATGTTTGAATACGACGAAATTCTAAGCGCACCGGTCGTTGGACAACTCACCGATGACAACGGGGATGGCGTCATTGATCACCTCGACACACCCGACATCGTGGCCACATTTGATGATGGCGGAGAGGAAGGAAACTCTCACGGCATTCTTCGCAGAATCGACGGAGATGGGCGCGAGAGTGAGGCGTTGCTCGAAAATTACTTTGATGACGAAAATCAGTACTACCCCTACCGATACGCCGGCGTTGCATTGGGGGACATCAATGGAGATGGTGCAACCAACATTGTCACCTTGGTCGAACGGATTCCAGGCCCACCAGAGGACGGCCCTCCTGACGAAGGTGGGCTACCCCCTGAAGACGATCCTGTGGGTCCTCCGCCACCACCCACCGATCCGGGTCTGAGCTGCCATCCCATCGCCCTAGAGGCAGATGGGACGGTTCTTTGGGTGAGTTTGTACTCCATGGATTGCGGAGGACACGCGCCTGCACTGGCAGACCTTGAAGGCGATGGAGACGTAGAAATCATTATTGGTGCCGGCATTCTCAACGGAGCAGACGGTACGGTCCAAGGCATCGGAGCAGAGGGCGTAGGCGCCTCGATGGTGTACGAAGAAATGGGGTCCATCGCAGCCGTTAGCGATCTTGATGGCGACGGAACCCAAGAAATATTGGCAGGAAGCACCATTTACATGCCAGACGGTTCCATTCATTGCATGCGCAGTGATCCCAGCAAAGATGGATTCACAGCGTCCGCTGACTTCGATATGGATGGCGATGGAGACGTCGTTGTGGTTGGCAACAATGAAGCCACAGTCATGGACATGAATTGCAACGAAACAGCCAACTGGACCCTTCCAGGTACCGGGACTGGGGGTCCCCCCACCATTGCCGATTTCGATGCAGACGGAGAACCCGAAATCGGAATCGCCACCGCCACGCACTACACGGTGTACGACCCAAATGGCACCGAATTGTGGCGACACCCGGTGACCGATGCATCATCCCACGCGACCGGTTCAACAGTGTTCGATTTTGAAGGCGATGGTCGACCCGAAGTGGTCTACGCCGACGAAGAAAACCTATTCATTTTCGATGGTCCCACCGGCGAAGTCCGATTCCAAGATTCCAATCATACCTCTCGGACACTCCATGAATTTCCGCTCGTCGTCGATGTAGACGGTGATGGATACCCAGAAATCATTGTGCCCAATGGTGGTGGTCATCACGGACTCCGCAACACAGGGCTGTATGTGTTGGGAAGCTCCGATGAGTCATGGCTCGGAGGACCAAAGGTGTGGAATCAACACGCGTTCAATATCGTGAACATCAATGATGACTTGTCGATTCCCACAACGCCGGAATCAAACTGGCCGCTTCACAACAACTTNCGTTCCGGTGACTTAAATACCGTCTACGGAGAAGACGCACCGGATGCGATTCCTGTGGCAGAAGCCTGCACNCTTGAATGTGAAAGTGGCATCATTCGGGTGGGAGTTCGCTTGGCCAACCAAGGCACAGCCACACTGCGAAGCGACATGGTGATCACGGTCTATGCCGTAGCCGAACCNGAATGGACGACCGTAGAAGTNTTGGCTGTCAGTCCGCCCATCTATCCAGGTGATGCTTCAACACCGTTCTTGCTGGAGATCGCTGCTGACTTGGTGGGACCCGATGGTTTGGTGATCGTCGTCGACGATGATGAAGGTGTCGAATCCGTTCGCGAATGCGATGAATCNAACAACGTGTTCGTATTGGANGAAGCAACCTGCTTATAGTTCACTCTTCTGCGTANAGAAGTATGTCTCCGCCATCGCTCACCGTNGAACGAACGTGAATGGTCTGTCCCCACGGGGCCTCAAATGCAGGACTGGTCACNACAGTATCGAGCTGAAAACTCAAGACATTCACCTCTTCTTCACCATCAAAGTTGGGTTGCAGTTGTGCCAAATCATCTTGATTNAGGTCCATATTCATACCGGAGGGACTGCAAGCCAGAGCCTCAAAAGGCATCTGCTCCTCGACCCGACGATTGCGAGCCCAGATAAATCGCTCGACAGAAGCCGCNTCTCCTCCCACNTCTGGAACGANCCCNCCATCCTNCCAGACCGCTGACAACACATCTGCCGCAGAATGAAGCACTTCCTGACCTGGACTGTGAGGTTCTAGGATCTGTACATCTGTTCCGACGACAAAAGCATCTTCNACCACAAAACCGGGCACCAACATTTCNCTGTCGTCAGGAAGTTCGAAATCAAAGACCTGGCCAAACGGAAATTCCGACTCTGTACAGTCAGNCCACTCATACCGAACTTGGCCTTCGGCAACCTCTACACGATCCAANATGATGGTCTGCTCACTCGACTCCAGCCGGATGTGATCAGCAGCCACCATCTCNCCAGCAATTTTCCAATTGTCTGCCTGGCCACCAACCTCTACCGGGTCTACCTGAGAATCCAAGGCACTGTAGGCACAAGTATCTGCCTCTTCAGGCGTGACAATCACATTGTCATTGTCCTCTGTATACGGAACCATGTCACCATCACGCGGCTCAAANGTTCGAAGCGCCATCTGCAGGTGGCATCGTCCCACCATGTCTCCCCATTGAGCGCGCTGTAGTGCGATGTCGACCGANAAATCAACATCGGGAACACCNGGTTGAGAACGCGTATCTGCTCGACCAAAACTGTGATCCAGCTTGCATCCACACACGAAAATTAAAAATCCGCACACCACGCGCATCATCGGGTTCCTCTCCAATTCACCCGTTCAGAATACCATTGAGCGAAAACCCTAAAAATGACGGTAAATCTGATTTATTCGGCGCCAGTATCGTCTGCTCCAGAACCCGTGTCATCCGCATCCGCATCCGCATCCGCATCCGCATCCGCATCCGCATCCGCATCCGACTCGCCCGTATCGTCNCCATCAAGATCAANGTCTTGATCCAGATCTGCATCGGATCCNACCTCATCNCACTCNCCTTGCGGATTCACAACTTCGCCATCTCCACAGGGGTTCACATCATCAATCAAAGCAGTGTCGAATGATTTTGCAGTACAAGCCAACAAGCCNATTACTGCAATGGTTGAAATGTATACCCGCACGNATGCCTCCTATGGAACCTTTTCAGCCTAACCCCGCAGGCTCAGTGAACAAGAACTAGGATGAAAGCAGNAAAATCAGCCGTGACGATTCAACAACCGACCCATTACAGAGCGTCCGCATTGATTCGCCCACAACATCACCGNCAAGGAACANTATGACCANTCCACCGTTCAAGGTCCTGAAATACGAAATCAACGGCCACATTTGCACACTGACCATGAATCGCCCAGAAAAGCGAAATGCGCTGACAGCGCAGTTGGTAAATGAACTGATTGTGGGTCTGGAAACTGCAGATGCNGACACAAACATCCGCGTGATCGTTCTCACTGGTGCCGGTGGTGCTTTCTGTGCNGGCGCTGATCTCTCACTCATGAGCGGAAGNGGAGACGAAGANCCNGATATCCCGCACCGTGGTGGCTTCCCCGAACTGAACATGACGATGCGGCAAATCGGTACACCNATCATCGCCCGNGTAGAACGCTATGCAATGGCCGGGGGCTTGGCGCTTATCTGCGGAAGCACGTTTGTGGTGGCCGAAGACAACGCCACCTTCTCCGCCCCCGAAATCGACAGGGGCATCTTCCCCATGATGGTCCTTGCCAGTCTGTTTCGCACCGTGTCAAAACGCGATGGTCTCAACTTGGTGCTGACCGGCCGTAAATTCGATGCTGACAGTGCCGTTCGCATGGGGTTGATTTCCGAGGCTGTACCGTCAGACCAGCTGGATACAGCCGTCGACGCATTGGCCCAAACCCTCGCCAACAAGCCGCCTGCAGCCATCCGGCTGGGTCTTTCTGCTTACCATGCACAAGAAGAAATGGACTTTGAGGCCGCACTGCCNTTNCTTCAAACACAATTGTTCGCGTGCTTGGAAACTGAAGATGCACAGGAAGGCATCATGGCGTTTCTACAAAAACGATCTCCAGAATGGAAAGGTCGCTAGCTCAATCGTGCCGCAATCGTCTCTGCAGCCCGTGTTGCTAAAGCCATAATCGTGACCTGTGGGTTGACCCCAATCGCTGTCGGTACGACGCTTCCATCCACGACATACAAGTTGGGCACATCCCAACTTTCAAGGTCTGGGTCCACAACCCCTTTTCGCCGTGTTGAACTCATTCTGGCCGTCCCCAGTGGATGAAACGCCGCCAGTTCAAGTGCCATGGGATTGAAGGGTTCACTCAATACATCCAAAGCGGCCGTAAGGCTTTGCTGCTCTTCCATGCCTGCAATGGGTAGAAAAATACGTTCAGCACCCGCAACAAAGAACAATTCAGCCAAGATCTGTAACCCTCGTCGAATCAGTTCTTGGTCCTTCTTATGCAGCATGTACCGAATCANAGGGCGTCCGTGGGGTCCAGTAAATACGCGTCCGGAAGGTTGNTCTGCCACCATAAATCCAAACATGGCCAAATGCGGGTAGGCCTCCATGACGTCAGTGAAAGCGCGACCGACAAAAGGCATGGCAATGGATGTGTATTCAGGCGGTACAAAAGCACCTTCAAACATCAAGCCTTCATCCTGAAACCCAGACAAACCGTAGCCCTGCGGTGTGTCATCCCATCCGTTTACGACTTCGGGCATCTGTGCAACGATTTTTGCACAAGGATGAATGGTAAGATTCCTTCCNAAATGGGATGANGTCACGCCCATCTTTTGAAGCAAAGGAACNCCGGTAATGGTTCCACAACTGCTCACAACCACATCCGCTCGAACCGTCANTCGTCTTCCATGGCGATCCCGCCCATGCACCCCTGCAGCACGCCCACCACAACGCAACAATTCGGTGGCCCGCACCTCAGAAAACAGNCTCGCNCCCGCCTTTAATGCCCAAGGAACGTAAGTAATNTTGGTCGACTGTTTGGCNTTGCGTGGACACCCAAAGGCACAAACGGCGCTTTGTGTACATCCACGAATATTTCTNGGCAAGGGGCCATGCTCAAGGCCCATTGCTTCTGCACCTCGCGCAACCACACGACTCGACCCACCCAACAGTTCATCGGGTACCGGCTGTACATTGATGCGCTCTTCCACTTTCGAATAGCACGCATTCAAATGGTCCCGATCNATGTGCAANCCATCATTGGCCCACCGATCCAGCACAGGGTCTGGCGTCCGAAAACANGTACCTGAATTGATGGTTGTGGATCCACCTACTGATTTGCCCAGAGGAATCGGGATGGATGGTCTTCCCCAAGCGAGCGTCGTGCCCCCATCTTCATAGACTTTTCGAAGTACATCACAGGGTTCACGTCCCAACTCTTCTGGCTCAAACCATCGTCCAGCCTCGATGATAACCACATCGATTCCGCGTTCCGCCAACTCTGCGGCAATCACGCCCCCACCCGCACCAGAGCCGATGACTGCAACCTGGCACCGAACTTCCGTGTCCCGCTCCAACCCACAAAACACCCGGTCTTTGGGTATATCGGGCCGACTGGATGGCTCTACATTATCCAACCGGTCCGATGGGAATCGAACCTGTTCTTGCACCCGCTTGTGTGCAAAGTGAGCCGGCTTTACGACCGTCAGGATCAGTCGAGCGACCAATCTCACCACTGAAATCTGACTCTCGGCCAAACGCACCAACCAAGCTTGTTGGCGTTCAGGAGACATCTTCGTAAATCGTGTGCGTTTAAAAAGAAGCGAACCCAACTCAAAGGACCAGAATAAAAACCGCACACCCGTGCGCTCTATCCAGGGCATGCTGGCCAGTGTAAGGCCCACCTGCTCCACCAAGTGATCGCGATCAACATCGACCTTCAACACAGAACCAGGAGGCACACTCGCCCGCACCAGATCAACGATCACACGTTCCTCTGTGGGCCAAAGTGAGGTGGCTGTTAGCGTCGTCAGGGTCTCCTCCCGCCCATGAATGGTAACGTTAGCCCATGCTTGCTTTCGATATTCCTTTTGCCTTTGTTGCTGCAGGAGCCCTTAGTTGGCGGTACCCAAAGGGCCGGGCTGACATCCCTCTGCTGTTTGCAGGGGCGGGTGTGGCGGCTCCTGGTCTTGCCTTTTTGGAGAAATACCCCGACTGGGATCTCCAATATTTTATCGATCCCTCAGCCCTTCCTACTGGCAGTTACGGCATGTTTGCCGCCGCCGTTGTCGTGATGGGCTGGTTGGGCGCAAAGGCCGGAAGAGATCACCCCAAAGTCGTGGCATTGATGGCTGGATTGCTCGCTATTTTCACCCTGGCCACCCTGCCACGGACACTCCATATCGGCACCCGAGCTGAGTATTTAGCGGGAACGGCGCCGACGCTTGGATTTGATTTTCTTTCGTTTGCCGCTCCGTGGTTTCTTTGGAGTGGCCTGGTGATGGGTGGGTGCATCTTTATCCTTGAGCGCAGCCGGCGAGTCCAACCCTCCTGATTCTGCTTCATCCGTAGATTCAGCTTCAGCCTGCTCCTTGGGTTTCTTCGATGTCACCCGCCTGGGTCCGGTTCGGGTGGATGGCGCATCATTGGCATGAGGAACACATTCTGTTTGCTCATCCTTCATCGAACGGGCGATTCGGCGAATGATCTGAACCTTTGCTCCAAGCCTTGGCGTAGGGTTCGTCGGACTCCACGCTCGAGGCGCAGGCAAGATGGCCACCAAGGCCGCAGCCTGTGCTGATCTCAACCGCTTTGATGAACGCCCAAAATGATGCTGTGCCGCCGATTCAACACCGTAAATACCGGGACCCAACTCCACAATATTCAGGTAGACCTCCATGATTCGCTCTTTGCTCCAAAACAACTCGAGCAGATGGACCAGTCCAAACTCAAGTCCTTTTCGGATGAAACTACGACTTGGCCATAGATACAGATTCTTCGTTGTCTGCATGCTGATGGTACTCGCTCCCCGCATTCGCTGACCGTCCCGAACCTCTTCGACCACACGGCGGACAGCCTCATAGTCGACGCCTTGATGCATACAAAAACGCTGATCTTCTCCGGCAATGACATACCGAACAATCAACGGAGACATCTCTTCGATGGGTACCCATTCATGCTGTAAATCTTCGCCCTGAACGGCACGAATGAGCATGAGAGGAGTGACCGGAACCGACACGAATCGAAAAATCAACAGATGCAAAAGCACCAGAAGAAGAGGCCCCAAGGTGAGGTACAAAAGTACCTTCCGTATTTTGAATAGCCACATCATGATCGTCGGTATGCCACAGTCCAAAACCCAGCGATCAGCAACCAAGAAAGCATCGCCACCAGGCCATTAAAGCGACCTTTTCCTCCACCATGCACCCACACTCTGTCCGAACCTACGTTTTCGGGTAGGGTCAAATTCATCGACGCATACACGTCGTCAGGGGCTTGCACCGAAGCAGAATCAAGGGTGTACATCCGCACACTCACACCACGACTGGAATCACGGTGTGGGCGCGGATCCAGAGTCATCAAACCACGCTCAAACAAAGCCGCTTCTTTGGCAGCAAAGAGAGACGACTGCAAAGAAACACCTTGAATACCCAAAGCCTGCAATTGAACGTTCACGCCATCCATTTCACCACTGATAAGACGATCTTGGAGCCAATAATTCAATGCTTTTCTCACCTGCTGAGGACGCGTATGAACACAATCATCGGTCAGTGTCACACCGTGGTCGTTCTGGGCCATGCAAGAAAAATTAGTGAGCCATCTTTCTACATTTTCTCCCCGATCATCGACCATGGGAAGCATTTCAAGAACCGGACCTTCCGCCTGAGCGAGAATGGGTGAGGTCTGGCCATATCGAGCCACTTGGCGGAACGGTGTACCCACCCGAACAAAGGACTCCAGAAACACTACAGCCAACAGCAACCAACCGGCACGACCCCATCGTGGAGATAGTTCTGTGGCCACTCTTGCTGCCACAACCCCACCACACAAGGCCCACAGCCATCCGAAGCGAGCAGGGAATCGAAGCAGAGAGGCCCAAAAACTCTCACCCAAGACATCCATCTCCAGTCGCAGCAACACCAAATCCGCACTTGCAGCGACTTGAGGCAGCATCGAAAGGATCAAAGAGAGCAGGCCAGCCCACCATAAACGCCGCCAACGCCCACCACGCTTCAAGTCCAATACCCGAGGGGCCAGAACCACAAGGGCCATCATCCACGCCAGCAGCACAGGAGCCAAAGAATGTTCCGTTCGATCCAGCTCGGGGGTGGGGGACAACATACCGGCCAAATGGGCGCTAATCGGATGTAAGCGCTCGGCGATCCCACCATCTCCAGAATTCGACAAAAAATACAGCGCGTACCCAACGGATACGGAAACACAGCCAACAAGAGCCATGCGTGCGCTCTTCGATACACCTTTTGAACGGACCAGCATCACCACAAGAAGCAAGGATGCCACCACCCCTGCGTAGCCTGTGGTCAACCAGCAAAGGGCATACAATGCAGTGGCTGCCAGAGCGAAACGTCTCGACGATCCATCTTCTATGGCACGCCACAACATCCACCCAAACAAGGGAAGCCAAGGGTTGAAGACATGGTAAACATGCCCCTCCAGTAGGGCATTGGCAGACAAACCAGAGAATGCGTACCCAAAGCCAGCGAGCAACGTCCAAGGCGCCTTTGCACCCACCGCTTTTGCAAAACGTTCAGCAGCCAAAGCACTTAAAGCCACACCGAACACCTGAAGCAGTCCATGGATTCGGCCTGGACTTAGCCACGACAGTGCGGCCGATATTGGCACCAACAAAAAGGAATCTATCCGTCCTAAATCTGCGCCTACGGGCCAAGCCGTCATGGAGTCAGAGAGTCCACCCATCAATCTCGGGGCTGCACCAATGACCCACAGTGTTCCTGGCAAATCAAAGTGTCGCCCCACAATAAACCAATCAGTCGACAATACGGCAGGCCAAGTCCAAAGGGTTGCCATCGCAAACCAAAAGAGCGCGCTGTGCCAAAGGCTAAGGTTCCACGCAGGTGCCACACCTTCACGTTGTTTCCGGTGGCCAATGATGACCCAACCCACAATCAAGGTCCACAATGCAGCCATGGACAAAATGACCGCTTCTGAGACCGCTATGTCCGCACTAGCACGCGCCGCACTGGAACGTTGAAACTGTCCTGGCGATTCGTTTTGCCATGAAACGGTCTGGTTTCCATACTCCAACACCACGATATCGTGGGCTGTATTTCCACCTGAAGCCAGGGTCACTGGCAACAACTGCGATGGCGGAGTCTGGACTGTACCAACCCACACATCACCACCTTGGTTCGTCATCGCCACATTAGACCGCTGACCCAAGATGGAAGCTGTGACAGTTGGCGCCCCCTGGGTCGAGTACACCTGAAGCTCTACAGACCAGTCTGCAGCATGACCCCGGACCGGGAACATGCACATGCACAAGCAGCAAAGAAAGGAGAGGAAGCGCATTAGAACATCATCTTCCCATACAGCAAGGCCCGACTGGGATTCCAGTCGGGCCTTTGCATTTACAAACAAGGTTTACTTGGAGGCTTGTTCACCCACAGATGGGAGCGTTCCACCCTGACTCAGACGATGGGTCTGACGACCAGAGGTGAGATCACTACCGATCTCATCTTCCATCGCTGTGAATTCCACCTCAGGATATTCTAAGGTATCCACAGACTCCATCATCTCCACAGCAAGTTTACGCGCGGCGCTATCGGTGTTTGAACGCAACTGTCCAAACAGGTTGTTCACCCGTAAACGGCCATTTTGCAGCCAAAACTCAGCGCGAAGATCGTTGGTCTTTTCTCCTCGAGAACGCTCAGTCTGAGCCCGAGATGCCACCAAAGCCATGACAGCCAATTCGGTACCCAAATCAACGATTCTGGCGAGCGTCAGTTGCTTCATTTCCAACTTGGGTCCATTGAGTACCATCGCGTGGAACAACTTCCGAGCAAGCTTCCGGGTGCGGCTTTCTATCCAACGCATGTGTTCAGCCAAGTCGTCGTCGAACTGACTGAAGGAGGTGAACAAGCCACCCAACCACAGTTTTGGGTACCAGACGGAGTAGAACAAGCCACACTTAATGAGCGTCTTGAACTTCTCTCCCAAACTGGTTCGTTTGGTCAGCAATGGCATGGCCATTTTGAGATGCTTGTCCAAGGACTCTCGAGCCAAGAACAAGTGCATGACATCGGTGGTGCCTTCTACAATCCGGTTGATTCGGGCATCTCGCATGGCCCGCTCAATTGGAATGGGCAACTCGCCACGTTCCTTCAACGAAGCCGCAGTTTCATATCCACGACCGCCCTTGAACTGGAGTGCAACATCAATCAGGTCCCAGCCCAATTCTGTGTTGTACATCTTGGCGGCTGCAGCCTCCATGCGAATGTCCGTGTCACCCCGGTCTGAGGTCGCAGCACAGAAGTCCGATAGGGCCTTCATTGCGTATTCACCACCACCAAGCAGCGCGAGCTTTTCGCAACCGGCCTCATGTTCACCGATGTATTTTCCCCACTGGTGACGGGTCTTACCCCAACTCGCCATGTGTTCGGTCAAGTTGCCTGTAGCTCCCGCAGTAATGGCTGGAATCCCAAGGCGTCCGTCATTCAATGTTGTGAGCGCCAAACGCAAGCCCTTGCCTTCACCCCAAATGATGTTCTCTGCTGGAACCTTCACGTTCGTAAATCGGATCAAACCATTTTCAATCGCACGCAGTCCCATGAAACGACAACGGTGAAGTACTTCGATTCCTGGTGTGTCACGCTCAACGATAAACGCTGTGATCTGACTGACTTCTTTTCCACGCTTAATGATGGGAGGTGTAGCCGCCATAACGACGTACAGGTCTGCAATCACTCCATTGGTACACCACAGTTTGTCACCATTGATGATCCAGTGTTTTCCATCTTCTGTCGGCGTCGCTGTCGTTTTCATTTGTGCGGGATCCGAACCCACGGTGGGTTCAGTCAAACCAAAGGCTGAAATCGCACCCTTTGCAAGCATGGGCAAGAACTTGTTCTTCTGCTCTTCTGTTCCAAACAACTTCAAGGGTTGAGGCACACCGATCGATTGGTGAGCACTCAATGTTGCAACTGTGGAACCGCAATGAAGCGCTACAGTCGCCAAAATCCGCATGTAGTTCGTCTGGCTCAGACCCAGGCCACCGTACTTGGTTGGAATCTTGATACCAAACAAGCCCAACTCAGCCATGCCTCGAAGAACGTGCGCTGGAATGACTCCAGATGCATCGATTTCTTCACCGTCTACATTTTCAGTACACCAAGCATCGACTTTGGCACACCATTCATCACCGATGGCCTTGTCTTCAGACTGTTGTTCCGGGAATGGGTAGCACATGTTGACATCCAGTTCGCCCATGAACATCGAAGCCATAAATGACTTTGATTTCCAATCCATCTCTCGGCTTTCTTCTGCCAACTCGATGCTTTTGTCTTCTTCTTTTGTCCGGTTTTCGTTCTCGATCATGATTCTTCTCAATAATTAATGAATGAATGTTCATTCATTGTAACCGATCCTCACCGCTCTTCTTGAAGAAAACGCACCATGTATCCTCAAAGAGCTTTGAGCTTAAACCCATAGAATCGCCATATTCATGCTTTTGAAGAACAGTTCCATGAGATCCATTTCAGGATCAATTCCTCTGAACAAAATGTATTCTACAAGACGAAATGACCCCGAATTGTAGAGGGTATTCGAACCAAGAGTCCTTCTCGACTCACCAACCCACGATAAATGAGCCGTATCTACAACAAAAGAGCATGACTTCAACCGCCCAACACCGCGCCCGTGTGGCCCTGATCACAAGCATTGTCTTCACAGTGGTGATCTACGCCCTTCCGTTTGGCTCCGCTTTGGCATACCCCCTGGTTTTGCTGTCCACACTGGCTCACGAAGTCGGTCATGGTTTGGCGGCCATGATGGTCGGTTCAGAATTTGAATCCTTCGTGTTGTACAGCGATGGATCTGGGGCAGCCATTACCGTGGGTAATCCCGGCCGACTGGCTTCGGGATTCATTAGTGCTGGGGGTCTGATTGGGCCGGCCATTGCTGCTGCAGGGTGTTTTGTTGTTGGAAAACACGAAAAAGCCTCCAAAAATGCACTTGTCGTGATCGGTGTGCTCTTGGTGGTCGCCTTGGTCATGGTGATCCGAAACATCTTCGGCTGGGTTTTTGTTGGATCTCTTTCAACCATTTGCTTGTGGTCCGGAATCAAAGCTTCCAAACAGACCGCCCAAATGGTGGTGCTGTTTATGGGTGTTCAATTGGCAATGAGCGTTTTCTCCCGCTCCGACTATTTATTTACATCGGTTGCAAACACTGGATTGGGTGCGAGTCCATCCGACGTGGAATTGATGTCTCGAGCGCTGTTCCTTCCTTATTGGTTCTGGGGGTTGGTCTGCGGAGGCATCAGCATTGCGACCCTCTGTTGGGGGCTACGAATATTCTGGGGCAACACGCAGAAGAGACCGCACGCGGTATGAATGTGGTGTGACCTCTTTTTCTGCCTTCACCAGCCTGCTGATGATCACCGCTGCGGTGGGTGCAATCGGTGCATTCCGTAANCNAAGGAAANNGAGCAGACTCCGGCGTCTTCACGCGGATACCTGTGGACACAGCGTGGATGCTAATTCTCGCGATTGTGGGCATTGCCTACGCCGACTCGCTCCACACCGAATTCAACCCCGCTTGGTACCCGGTCGGACAAGATTGGAGAGAGTTCTTGGTTCTGGCTTTGGATATTCAGTCCGGTGGCGCCTACCACCCCGTTCCCCAACGATATCCTTTCTATCCATGGGTCGCGGTCCAAGTGGCGAATACCACCGGCCTGCCGGTTCATGTGGCATTGATGCAAGTAAACATCATCGCGGGTGGGCTGCTGCCCGCCGCCGTGTACCGGCTGGGCATCGCCATTGGACCCCGCTCTTTGGCCGTCGCTGGCGCATGGTTGACGCTCCATGTACCCACGGTTGCCACAGTCATTGGACCGCCCACTGACTACCTATTTCATGGTCTGATTCACGTACTGGCCATCTCCACTGGCATTCGTGCTTTCAAGCAAGTTGGAATCTTCCGATGGCTTTGTTTCGGCCTGGCCTTGGCGCTACTCATGGCATCCAACATGAAAAGCTTGGTCTTCCTGCTCGCCGCTGCACCTTTGGTGGTTTTGGCCCTCTCTTGGAAAGCCCGTGAAAATGCTAAAATAGCTTTTTTAAGTTTGGTTTCTTTCCTTATACCCATGATGCTCTGCTGGCAGGTGTACGCAGGCATCACACGATGGGTACAGGAAGCCTATACCCTGGACTACAACGTCTACAGAACCCAAGTGGTTGTGGCTCGGGCCCACGGCAGAACCGCACCGCTACCGACCGACCTCGGCTGGCACCCATCCGACGAAAAACAACGCGGATATTGGGGGGTTGGGCGAGATGGGGCCTGGAAGAACTTGGATAAAACCCTCACGTTTTTGGCCCGCGGACCCAAATATAATTTACCCACACAAGTCCGTTTCGATGGGGCAACAGAAGGAATGACCCGAGCCCTACATCTGCCTTCTCCAACATGGCTCCTTCTGGGTTTCTTCAGCTGTCTTGCTCCATTGCGACGAGGAAAAGGGGACAACCATCTGGGACCTCTTCTCGCTTCTGCGTGGCTGGCTGGCATTACTTTGGCTCACTTTTTCGGCTTAATGGCCACACATTTTATTCCCCGGTATGCGTTGGTGTTGCTCATCCCTGCACCGGTCATGTTGTTGGCTGGTATTGGCTTATTGGTCGGCCGGAGTCGATGGCTTTGGATGGTCCCAGCCCTCGCTTTGGGAATGAGCCAATGGGCGGAATCTCCTCCGAGTCGGCACCACCTACAAAACTCGCCAGAAGTGGTTGAGTCTGCATTAAATCCTCATCCAGACTTTTGGGCCGTTCGAGACAGTCTTACAGAAAATGACACCGTCATCGATTTGACCGGAAACCGCATTCTACGTGACTTGTGGGGAACCAAACCCGCCCAGTTTCAAGCGATCAGGGATGAAGAAACGCAAATCGTTCTCCGGCCCCATACACAAGGAAGGCGGATTTTGGTGATGCCGGGAGCCCTCAATATGGGTGATCGTGTACGACAATGGACTGGCGCTACATCTGGGCGGCTCAAAGAATTGCGGCCTTTTGTCGTTGAAGACACAAGTCCCAAAGAGGCCCTGAAACTTCATCTCGTTGGGTTAGGTCTTTAAACATGACCGTCGCTATCGTAATTCCAACACTGAATACCCAATCGGCTATCGACCAGATCCTCACGGAAATTCCTGAAGATTTACTCGACTCCGTCATCATTGTTGATGATGGCTCAGAGACTCCGATTCACGCTGAAAACGTGTGTGTCATCCGACATGAACAAAACAAGGGCTACGGTGCCGCACAGAAGACCGGCTATGACGCGGCATTGAAGAGGGGAGCCGAACGCATCATTCTGTTGCACGGTGATGGGCAATACAACACAACAGATGTTCTGGGACTGATCGTCCCTCTTGCCGCCTGTGATGCCGCCATTGGAAGCCGGTTTCTAAACCAAGGGGCGGGCCAAATTCCATGGTGGAGACGGTGGGGGAACCGCACACTCACCATGATGGCCAACTTCCGCTACAGCGCAAACATCTCCGAACTTCATTCTGGAGCCCGAGCGTTTAGAGCCAATGTTCTGAAAGACCTCGACTACCACCGTTTTTCTGATGATTATATTTTCGACCATCAAGTCTGGGCAACCTTGCTGAGTAAAGGCGCCACAATCGGAGAGCGCAAAGTCTTGTGCCGATACGATGACACAGTTCAATCCATCTCTGTGTCCCGAAGTATTCGTTATGCGGCAGGTGTAATGCGGACCATTGTGCGACCACCCCCAGAAGCATAGCGAACCAAAACTACCGCCCCCACCTCTGCCCATGGGTACGATACCAGTCAATGGTGGAATGCAGCGCGTCTTCTACCGACACCTGTGGCCGCCAACCAAGGGCTGATCGCGTGTACTCATCGTCAAGCGCATACCGGTAATCTTGTCCTGTACGCTCTGGGCCAAACTGTAGTCCTGATGCACCCAACAGTTGGCAGATGTTGTCGGCCATTTGTTTGTTTTGACGGTGATTCCGGCCCGCAAAATGCCACGTAGCCCCATCTTGCCAACCATCTAGCGCTGCAATCACTCCACGTGCAAAATCTTCAACGTACAACCAGTCACGAACCGCCACCCCTTCGCCATGCACAGGAATGGGTCCGCCACCAAGGCCCGCAAGAATCCAACAGGGGATGGCCTTCTCTGGATGCTGTCTGGGTCCAAAATTATTCGTACAGCGAACCATCGTGACTGGATAGTCGTATGTATGTCGCCAAGCATGAACCAAGGCCTCTGCGCCCACTTTTGATGCGGCGTATGCATTCCCTGGTTTCATGGGCGCATTCGGTCCAAAATACTCATCCGGTAGAGCCTGACCAAAAACTTCGTCGGTGGAAACATGAACAAACTGTTCCACACCCGCAGCACAAGCCTCACTCAACATCACGCGTGCGCCCACAACATTTGTCTGCAGAAATTGATCCGGCTCATGGAGCGAATTTTCCACGTGTGATTCAGCAGCCATGTGAATCACCACATCCACTCCGTCCATTGCGGCACGAACTGCGGATCCGTCACACACACACGCTTCTACAAAGTCGTGTTTTACCCCTTCAAGATTGGCCCGATCTCCAGCATAAGTCAGCTTGTCGAACACCACGACATCACGACCTGTTTCGCTGAGACTTCGAGCCATTTGTGAACCCATAAAGCCCGCTCCGCCTGTCAGGAGGACACGAGACACTCAGCCTTCCCATTCCCACAGATCGGAATCTGTTGGAAAATAATCGGCTGCATCGGGGTTCCCTTGCACCATTTGAAGAAAGGCTGTGATCACCGTTTGAAGTTCAGGGTGTCCCTGCTCGTAGCTTAAATACGGTTCAAAACACTCCGGAAAGTCCGTCAACTGACATGCCATAGAGAAAATCATATGGCCTGACTCCTTGAGCATTCCCATATGCTTTACCTCGCTGCCCAACGCCTCATAGATGGGTCGAACCTGCGTGGCCATCGGAGTCGCATTGTCCCATTCTGCTCCCAATACCAAGAAAGGTACTTCCGCACTGGCTGCACCCGCACCCAACACCTCAAAACCTGCTGGGGCCAGAGGGATAGACGCCCACACACGTTCATCCTTTAGAGACATCGTCTCAGCCTCTGGGTGTTCTTCAACCCAAGCTTGAAACTCGTCACAAAGCCAGCCACCCGCAGCCTCGCAAAAAGCGACGGATGCTTCATAGTCAAAGTCTGCACCACCCACTGCTGTCGCGGTGTATCCACCAAAGGAGTGACCGGTCACAGCATAGCCGTTGGTTTCATCCAAACAATCGACCAACCCGGCCTCTTGTCCACCCACACCAAACAACCAGTCCACGGCGTCTTTGATATCCAGGGGACGACGAAACACCATTTCAGGCAAACGTTCTACCGTGTAGTCAAATGTGGTATTGCCCGTGTGATCAGGCGCAATCACAACGAAACCGTGCGTCGCCATCCACTCCGTCAAAAACGTACTTTGCCAGCGCATCCCCTGGTTTCCATGAGAAAAGGCCATCACCGGTCGGACCGCGGAACAGTCAGGGACAGGTACATCCAGTGCGGTGTCCATGTATAGACCATCGTATTGATGCAGCATCGTTGTATTTTCCGTGGTCGGATACCACACCTGCACTCTCATCTCGACACCCGTTTGGCCCACAAAGCTCAGTTCAGTCGTGCCGACCTTAAACGGACCCGCCTGATCGGCTGGGTACCAAATATCAGGCCCCTCTCCGTCACCAGTGTCATCCGAGTCTGTGTCCGAATCTGAATCCGCACCTGCGTCCGAATCTGCGTCCGAATCGCCCAGTTCAGCAGCGGTATCCTCTTGTTTGTCGGATGCCGCACATGCCGTCAGACAAAGAATCAACCACAATGAACGCATCTCAAGACTCCCGCAATTTACCTACGAGACTCTGAATCGATTCTCTGGCATCTCCAAACAACATCCACGTATTTTCATGGAAAAACAAGGGATTTGCGACACCGGCATACCCGGCCCCCATTCCGCGTTTGAGTACCACAACTGTCTCTGACTTCCACGCTTCCAACACCGGCATACCGTAAATGGGACTGGAAGCGTCGGTCTGTGCTCCTGGGTTCACGATGTCATTCGCCCCGATCACCAAAACCACGTCCGTCTTGGGGAAATCATCGTTGATTTCTTCCATTTCCAGAACCATGTCGTATGAAACGCCGGCTTCTGCCAACAGCACATTCATATGACCCGGCAACCGGCCCGCAACAGGGTGGATTGCGTAGCGTACCAGTACACCGCGTTCCGCCAGCATCCCGCTAAGGTCGTTCACCAGGTGCTGGGCGCGCGCTACTGCCATGCCGTAGCCCGGTACAATCACGACACTTTTCGCATTTGCAAGCGCATCTGAAACCTGGTCATGATCGGCTTCAATAATCTCGCCTTGCGAGCCTTGGGAAGAAGGTGCTGGTGCTGAATCTCCGGTACCAAAGCCACCAAAAACAACATTCCAAATCGACCGGTTCATCGCCTTGCACATGATGAAAGACAAAATCGCACCCGAGGAGCCAACGAGGGCGCCTGTAATGATCAGAGCATTGTTGTTCAGCATGAAGCCAGCCGCAGCCGCAGCCCAGCCCGAATAGCTATTGAGCAACGACACCACGACGGGCATATCTGCCCCACCAATGGCCATGACCAAATGGATTCCCAGCAAGGCTGTGATTCCAGTCATGATGTACAGCAGCGCTTCACCCTGAAGAATACCCCACATTTGAGCGGTATGGCCCTCTTGAATGAATGGAACGGCCATAGCGATGACCGCCACCAGCGCAATCAGATTCAACAAGTGACGACCTGGAAGCAGCAGTGGCGTTCCAGACATCGAACCACGCAACTTGGCCCATGCAATCACCGACCCTGTAAAAGTAATGGATCCAATCGCTACACCAAGCCACACTTCGATGCCGTGAACAGTTCCACCATCAGGATGAGACATGTAGGTCGATATGCCCACAAGAACGGCGGCAAGACCCACAAAACTATGAAGGATCGCAACCAACTGTGGCATCCCAGTCATGACGACGCGAGCAGCCAACACGCCACCGATCACACAACCGAGAACCATCGCGCCTATCAACAGTTCATTTACAACCATGTCCGGCTGCATAAACGTCGCAACCGTCGCAATGATCATCCCAAGAATGCCGTAGAAATTTCCACGACGCGCAGTCTCTTGGCTGGAAAGACCACCCAAAGACATAATGAATAAAATACCCGCTATCAGATACGGTACTGCCAACTTGGCTTGGGCAGCAGCTTCTGCGGATTGATGAAGATTTTCCATGTCCGCCTCCTATTTCCGAAACATTGCGAGCATTCGCTGGGTGACCAAAAAGCCCCCTGCGATGTTGATGGATGCGACCAGAATGGCCACAGCACCCAAGATGGCGGCTGGAGAAGCAAAGGGATCGCTGACCCCTGTTTGCAGCAAACCACCAACGATAATGATGCCACTGATGGCATTGGTCACACTCATCAAAGGCGTATGTAGGGCAGCTGTGACGTTCCACACCACCTGCCAGCCAACAAAACAAGCGAGTACGAAGACCGTCAACTGACTCACAAAGGTGTCCATACCGTCCTGTGCGCCCATCCAAATGGCAGCAGCACCGACCAGTACACCCAATACCGAAGGCCACATACTGGACTTGCTATCTTCCGATACCGCAACCGTCGGTTCTGGTTCTACGGGCTTGGGCACCTCTGCAGTGGGTGGAGGTGCGATGGCTTTCGCAGGATCTGGTGGCGGGGGCCAGGTGACCACACCATCCTTCAGTACGAGCGATTTGCGAACAACCTCGTCTTCCATATCGATGACGCATTCGCCATCCTTGACCATATCGCTCAGCAAGTTCACCAGGTTGCTTCCAAAAAGCTGACTGGATTGAGTCGCAAGACGACTGGTGAGATCGGTGTATCCAAGAATCGTCACACCGCGAACCTCGATGGCTCGATCCGGCTGGGTATATTCGCAGTTTCCACCTTGTTCTGCAGCCAAATCGACCACAATCGAGCCAGACCGCATGCTTTCCACCATGTCTTTGGTGATCAATATCGGGGCTGTCTTTCCGGGAATCAAAGCCGTCGTAACAATGATGTCGACCTGTTTGGCTTGTGCGCGAAACAGCTCCATCTCAGCGTCAATGAACTCTTTGCTCATCGTTTTCGCGTATCCACCCGACGTCTCCCCCGATTCATCTGCAGGAAACTCCAACTCTAAGAACTTGGCACCCAAGCTCTCTACCTGCTCTTTGGCTGCAAGCCGCACATCAAAGGCACGAACTTCAGCACCCAAGCCACGAGCAGCGGCGATGGCGGCCAGACCCGCAACACCGGCTCCAATGACCATGACTTGGGCCGGACGTGTCCGACCTGCGGCTGTGATTTGTCCCGAGAAAAACGAACCAAAATGATTGGCGGCCTCAATGACCGCTCTGTATCCAGCAATATTGGCCATCGAAGATAGAACATCCATCTTCTGCGCTCGACTGATTCGTGGAATCTGGTCAAGGGCGATGACCGTGGCCTTCCGCTCTGCCAAACGCTCAACGAGAGGGCCATTAATGGCGGGGTGAATCAGTGAAATCAACCAACCCCCATCTCTAAGACGCTCCGTTTCCGATGTACCGTCCGCAGGGTCCGTCTCCGGACCACGAACCTTCAACACAATGTCGGCCGTAGACCACAGAGTGTTCACATCGGCCACAATCTCTGCGCCCGCTTGTTCAAAGGCTTCGTCGCTCAGACGCGCCCCTTCTCCAGCTCCAGCCTGCACACTGACTTCGAAACCCAACTTAATGAGTTTCTTGACCGTGTCCGGCGTTGCTGCAACCCGGCGTTCACCCGGATGTACTTCGGTTGGAATTCCGACCCGCATTGGTGCCTCCAGCGGCTGTTTCTACCACGACCAGCTTTTCGATGGGTTCCGTCAGCAAACTCAAATCGAATGTTTCAGGGGATGTATCGGCTATTTCGCGCTCTTAAAGTCTGCTATTGGCTCCTTGGGTACAGACCCCAGTCGCAGGGCAGGAAAGTCCTTCGGGTCATCGTTGTGATGCCATTCCGCGGTCACCGGATCCATAGAGTAGTTCTCTGCGTACCCGCGCCACTCTTTGGCAATGTGGGCAACCGCATCTATGAGAACGCGAAATTCACCCTCTGATGTAGCGGGAGAGAATGAACAACGTACCCAGCCTGGCTTCGATGCAATGTCTCCTTTGTCGAGAGAACATCGAATGCCTTCACTCGTACTTTGATCAATCCCGAGCAGGTCATGACCATATGTGCCTGCACACATGCATCCACCCCGAACCTGAATGCCATACAAATCATTCAACATGCGCACAGCCAGATTGTGATGAAGCCGTCCATTGTCCAGAATCAAGCTCACAATACCGATGCGCGGAGCTTCTAAGTCACCGAGAATACGAATCCGGTCATCGTCTTTCCATGCATCAATTGCACGACCTACAAAGTGGTGTTCTACCGCCTTGATGCGTTCAATCCCTATCTGTTCCTTGGTGTCAAACACCAATCCAGCACGAACCACCTGGACAATCGGGGGCGTCCCACCATCTTCTCGATCTTCAACATCATCGAGGTAACGGTACTCCCAAGGGCTAGTATACAAAACCGTTCCGCCACCCGGCTCAGCAGGGGCATCGGTTCGAAACAGGGCTTTATTTGCTGCCAAAACACCTGGAGTTTGGGGACCACCTACAAACTTATGTACCGACAAAAATACAGCATCCTTCCTACATTCATCTTCCGGATCCGGATGCATATCAATGTCTACATACGGGGCAGCCGCAGCGTAATCAAAGAACGCATAGCCACCGTGTGCATGCATCACTCGAGCAAGCTCATCCACATTCGATAAAATTCCAGTCACATTCGACGCAGCCGAAAACGTTCCAATCTTAAATGGTCGATCTTTGTGTTCTGGACGAGACAGCAGTGCATCCAACTCGCGCCAGTCGATGCGCCCTTGCTTGTCGTAGCCTATGTATTCAGTGACACCAATCGACTCTCTCCAAGGCAAATCATTCGAATGGTGTTCCATTCGGCTCCGAATGACTACCGGCCGAGACGCGTCATCCATGGCGACTGTGCATCCATATTGAGACTGCAAGGAGTCAGGGATCCGCATGCCCATACAAGCAATCAATTTGTTGATGGCACCAGTGGCTCCAGAACCCGAAAAAACGATGGCATCGTCATCTTTGGCATTCAATGCCAGTCGAACTTTCTCATGTGCTTGTCGGTACAGGGTCGTCATATAGCGCCCTGTAAAACTGGCTTCCGTGTGGGTATTGGCCATGTACGGCAACACTTGATCCCGAATCAAATCTTCAATCGGTGCAAAGGGCAGTCCCGATGCAGTCTGATCAAAATACCGCTTCCTTTTACTACCAAAGGGTGTGGGTATTCGTGCAGTACGACCGATGGTTCCTTCACGAATCCATGTGAGAATTGGGTCAGTGCGGACGTCCACAAGATCGGCCATATTGCCCTCCGGCTGGTCAGAACATAGCGTAAACAGCCACCATCTGCGTCTCCAAATCTATGGTTTCATGGTTAGACCTACACCATGAAGAAAATTTGGATACCTATTTTATGTCTTGGCTGTACCAATTCCTCGGGGTCGATCGCACCAGACTCTGTCTCAGCAATCGTTGACCCAGCCCGCACCACACACTTTTTCGATCTGCCATTTCCGTCAGACGAAATGCTCGATGGAGCCGGTCACATCGATTTGGATGCATACCCAGAGGCGCCCAGCGAGGTGACCCGCGATGTCATCGGAGGCTGGGCGAATCGAATCTCAAAAACCAGCCAAGGTTTTGCGAATCATGGCGCTGTGTATTTTCGCTTTGAGGGACCACTTGATCTGCCCACCGTCTTGACCGGTTCGCCAGCCGACCCTGTACTGCTGATCGATAGTGAGACTGGAGAGCAGATTCCGCTCACTCTGCGATTTACTACCTCAGCCGGCGATGACCCTTTCTTGGCCGACAACCTGCTCGCATTCGCTCCCGCGCTTGGCTACCCCCCACGCCCTGGTGCAACACTCGTGGCAGTGGTCATGGAATCAGCGGGAGTGACTCCCGCCGATGGCTGGTCTGCTCCCACCGCAGTTATGGACGCGCTCTCTCTTGCTGGAGTGGATGGTCGGCCCGCCGTGTCCACAAGCTTCACGATCCAAGACAGTACCGGTGAACTCGCAGCACTGTATGCAGATGTGGATGAGCGCCTTGGAGAAACACCCGATTGGGGCGATATCCAATGGCAACGAGTGACCCACCTCGATTACAGTCCTGGACTGACCGACTCTGGTGAAGAGGCCACCCTTGCAACCGTGACATTTGAGAATGGCGATACAGACACAGCCTTTCTCTACGGTATGGACAACGGTGAAAACGATCACAGTCATGATTTACTGAATGACTGGCCAATGGCGGTGTACCAAGCATCCATTCCCATGCTCAATTATTCCGGACTGGCTGACCGGCCATACATGAAGCCAGGACTCCAACATATTTTCGACACCAACGAAGAATCTGGCTGGATAGATTTCGAAAATGGGGTTCCATCGGGTGAACCAGACGTGGAAATGGTTCGACTCGTCTTATCGATTCCCAAAGATGATTCCGGAGTTCCCATCGAAGACGCACCCATCGTTGTTTGGGATCACGGAACTGGTGGTCATGCATACAATTCTGTACAGCGCCTCAATGTCCATGATGATGGACCCAAGCTCGCTGAACGATTCGCACAAGCTGGCTTTGCGGTTCTTGGAAGAGACGCACCCCTTTATGGAACAAGGTTTCCATTGATCGATGAAGGCTTTTCAGGGGGATCACTTGGTTTCTACAATGTCGTCAACCTTCCTGCTTTCCGTGACAACCAACGACAAACCGCAGTTGATGGTCATACAGTACGGAGATTCATCGATACTGAACTCAACAGCTCCCTGACGGATGGCTCCATTGATACGGATCGCGTGCGACGCTTTGGCCATTCACTCGGCTCTGTCACCAGCAACTTGGGGGTCGCCCCCGAACCCGAAGTCTGGGAAAGCGTGTTCTTGTCGGGCACCGGAGGTGTATTGAGCCATTACTTCCTTGATACTGGACTCATTGACGATCTAGGAAATGAACTGGTCGAGCAAATATTCACGCTCTTCCAGGTTTCGCCTCCAGACCCCATCACTGCCCCGGCCGTCCTTGGGGCTGCATTGGGACTTCCAGAAAGCTCCTGGTCCAATATCGATAGGCTTCACCCTTCGATCACGTTGTTTCAGTGGACGATGGACCCATCTGACCCCATGAGTGTGGCGAGAGACGAACAGCTACCTGCGACCGTTTTCATCGGTATCGACGACCACCAAGTTCCCAATTTCACATCCTACGCACTGGCTACTGCGTTGCCTGATGCCCATGTCGTCACCCTAGAAGCAAGCTGGGATTATGACCCACACATGGTGCTGCATCGAGAAACGGAAGGGCACGACGCGCTTAGCGATTGGCTTGAAAACTAAGGGCCATCTCGCACCGATATCTGGGTTTGATGAGAAAAGAGTCTTCGTTTGGTTGGATAGGCTCGAAGCGCTTCTGCGGATGGTCCCGGGTGGCCTTTTTCTGCCTTTTCAATGTGGTAGTTTAGGTTCTCTGAACTCATCCGTACGTGATCGACGCTGACCTTGAGTTCTACATCTTCCGTGGGCATCGTAAACGACCATTGGTGATCTCGTGCTTCTTTGGGCTTCAAACGATTGTCTGAAAGCTTCCGACTTACAGGGTGCCACTCCCATACTTGGCCGATTCTCCACTCTTCCACATTTCCGGCCGGCCCTTCTATTCGCACCACAACGGTTCGCTCTGGGTCTCCAGAAGGAACCATGTGTCCCGCACGCGCATTGACCAAGGTGATGACCACAGGCACCTGTTCTCCGGGTGCTGCCTGCGCTTGTGCGGTCACTTTAAAATCAAGCGCATCCAAACCTGGATGTGTGGATTCGTCCCCTTTGGGTATGCCGCTTCCAGCCCACAGATGACGACCACCGGTACGAACCGGGCCGCCCAGGGCCATGACACGCTCAACGCTGGGCATATGACACTCCTGACAGGACTCTGTGACACCAGCGTCCAACTTCTCTTGGCCAGTATTGAAATGACAGACCAGGTTGTCCTCAATGCGGGCCACTGCCTGATGGCACTCATTGCAAAGAGAGTCACGCTTCAACTCTGGTGAATACACAGTCGGGTGTGGGGCATTCACATTCTTATGGGCGCTGGCAATTCCTTCGTTGGTCCAATGACAGGACAAGCAAGTGACCCCTTCCGCTTGCCATGCGGGATCAAATGCTGGGTTTCGGATTCTATCGATATTGCGAATCGAGTCCGTCGTGTTCACCAGATAAGCCTGCTGATTGGCAAGCGGTGTATGGCAATTCAAACACATCCAACCCACTTCAGGATCTTTATGTAGTTCTGCCTGAAACTGTACATCGGTCCATGCTTGTGCATGCGTAGACTGCTTCCACTCGGCATAGATTTCGGTGTGACATACACCACAATCGCTGGCCTTTTGGCCCGCGGCAAGATTGGGTGTTTTGGGCTGCTCCCAGGAACGGGCTGCGATCAACACAACCGATATTCCTGCAAGCAAATACACCCCGATCCGCAGGGTCTTCACGACCTTCTACCGAAGAGAAAAGATGGAGATCATGCCCATCTCTGAGTTCCATCGCGGTGAAGAAACCAACAATTCATCCACACCATCACCATCAAAGTCGGTGGTGGTAAGCGAATTTCCAAACTGGTTGTTGGCACCTGAAACAAGTCTCAGATCTGCATCATCTGCGCTCAATGAGCCATCGCTATCTACAAGCGTTGTAAACTGGAACACAAAGACTTCTCCAGGATCATCCATGGAGTCATCCCATGTGATGCCATCCGGAGCGCCTACGGCCAAATCGCCTTCTCCATCACCATCATAATCACCCACCGTCAATGCATACCCAAAGTAGGCAGCATCTCCACCAGACAATGTGATGTCCGCATCATCGGTGGTCATGACACCACCAAAGGTTCCATCGTTGTAGAAGATGAACACCTGGCCATCATCCTCTGTGCCACCGGAATCGGCACCTGGGGCGCTGATGATCAAATCCAAAGCCACATCGCCGTCGATATCAATCAACTGAGCATTGGCATTGCGTCCCAACCGAGCATGGTCGGAGGTGCCACAAATTTCAGTATCCGTCGCCCATCCAATGCTGGCACTGCCGTCTGCCATATCCGACCGACCTTCCAGCACATACATACAGCCGGCACGATCAATGTCATCGTAATCTTCTGCAGCAGCACTCACGACCACGTCCTCATAGCCGTCGAAGTTCATGTCTCCGCCACCCAAGCTGTAGCCCAGGAAGTCTCCATCGTGATCGCCAGTGAAATAGGCGCGAGAATCATCCTCTAGATCGTAGGCGTCGCCTGTCTCCATTTCAGCACTGCTGAAGTAGTACAGCTGACCTTCAGCACTCCCACCGTAGTAGTAGTCACCTACGAAAAGGTCATCGAGTCCATCGCCATCAAAGTCGATGTCCGACAATGCTTGCATATGCCAGTCACCACTCTGGCTTCCGCTAAACAGAATGTCGCCATCCGCTTCGTCCATTTCACCGCTGAAAATATCCGGTCCGCCAAAGAACAGGGCGCCCGCGTATGTGCCGTAGTAGTCGCTGTAGTAGTCATCTGTACCCACTACAAAAAGGTCATCACGGCCATCACCATTTTGGTCACCCATGACTTGACCCATGGTAGAGAAGTAGCCGTAATAGCCAGCACCATAAACGGCGGCGTCCGCCATGTCCTCGGCATTACCATCCCATTCGTCGATGTCTTCACCATCGAGAACAAAAACGCCACCTTGGCCATAAGTCAGCACATAAGAACCACCGGTCAACAGATCGGGAGTGCCATCCCCTGTGACATCACCCACTGCCAAGCTGTGCTGCCACCCCAAGAAGTCGGTTTCAATGCCCTTCACTCGAGCACGCGCTGTCGAGGATGAAATGTTGTCGATTTCACCATCACAGTTGTTGTCTATGCCATCCCATACTTCTGGCGCGCCTGGATAGGTATCGATGTCATCATCGTCGCAGTCACCATCATCTATTGTGTATCCATCACCATCATGATCAATGTCTGTACACACATCATTGCGAGCGTGGGGTGTTCCCAAGTCACCCATGTCCATCTCTGTCGTCGCAGCACACCAGTTCGCTGACACAGTCGCCCCGCCGCTTGCATGACTGAAGCGATCAAGCTGCAAAGAGGCCCCCTCTACCAAATCCCACGATGAGGTATAGGCAATCTCTGAAACCAGGGTGCCTTCCGCATTGTAGACGTAGAAGGAATCACTTTCATTGCCGAGGGAAAAGTCGCCACGGTCGTACTCGTAATCGACGATCGCACCACCATTCTCATCCGGATCATCATTGACACCCAGAACCACACGTCCCCACGGGGACACAACGAGAGATTCTGACACAACAATCTCTTCTCCATCATCCGAGCGAATCGAAATTCCGTTCAACTCAAAGGAGGATGAGGTCATGTTGTATAGCTCAAACCACTCGCCTGCTGTGTCACTGACTGCAGTAGGGTCATACATAATTTCGGCCACATAGAGGTTACCGACTCCAATCGCAGTCGTTGGATCACCACCACTATCACCCGTGTCATCGGCGTCCGCATCCGCATCCGCATCCGCATCCGCATCCGCATCCGCATCTGCATCCGCATCCGCATCCGCATCCGCATCTGCATCTGCATCTGCATCCGCGTCCGTATCCGAATTCGATGTTCCAGTGTCATCTGCACTGTCCTTGTCACCACCACAGCCAGCAATCAAGAACGAGAATACGAACAAAGTTTTCAATGTGGTTTTCATGTGTACATACCTAAATGAAGAGACAAAAGTTCTCAGATTTATGGGCCAAGCTTACCGGTGCCCATCGCACCCTTTTTCGCCACCGCCTGAACCAAAGAGCCATCTACGGGACTTTCCGAAAGAGTAATTCTGTATCGGTGTATGGCAATCACCAAAAAGTCCAACGCTGAAAAAGGCGTCGGGCTGTAAAAAAGGTCCGGGGGAATTGTGAACGATCCTGAGTCCGGCGCCCAGCAATTCACCTCACCGCGATAGGCCGATGTTGCGCCGTCATACACAGTGAGCGAAATGGCGATCCCATCCCCTGTACCGTACGGCGCCCAGGTAAATCTTGCATTCTCAGCAGAAATTACCTGCCCAAAAGCACTGGCCACCGGATTCAAGATACCGATGGGCTGAATATCATCGAAACCACCAGGGGTAATCAACGCACCCATGACTTCATGGCCAGACTCTGGCAACGCCATCGTATAGGAAGTGTTGTTGATCCATGATGAACCCGCAATACCAGAAGTTTTGTAGGTGTTTGTGGCAGGTTCAAGTCCTGCACTGATCGATGTAGATGAACCCACATTCAGGTACATCCAGCTTCCCAGATCGATGCCCGTCATCGCCAATTCGGTCCGCACGGGGTCCCGCATGCAACTGCCAAGAGGCGGCATCCAATCCAGCCAACTACCCGTCATGGGTGAATGAAAGCGCGCACTCAACGATACTTCAAGGACTTCCGGTGATGGGTCGAAGCATTCTGGACAAGCGTTAACGTTGTACAGAAGATCAATGACACCGCCCACATCTCCACCCACGTCTGTATCGGAGTCGGTGTCCGCATCCGTATCGGAGTCTGCGTCCGCATCAGAGTCGGTATCCGCATCCGCATCCGCATCCGCATCCGTGTCCGCATCCGTATCCGCATCCGCGTCCAGATTTGAACCATCGTCCCGCCAATCGCCATTGCCTTGCCAGCTCTGTGGTCCGGTATCCAACTCCGCATTCTTCAGGCCCACGTCACCACAGCCTAAACAGAACAGAAGCAGCACTGCCCGCGCTACGCTGGTTTCAACACACTTCACAGACTGAGGATGATCTCTTCTAAGATTTCACGCATGTCAATGGTCGTCGTTTCTTGGTGTTCATTATGGAAAGCGGTGTAAATCACTCGACCCGCACCCATATCAAACCGTGCTGCAATGGGAGCGTTGGGGATCACCGACCGACCACCCCATAGGTCCATCACCTCTACATTGGCCTGCAACAACACATCAACATCCGGGGAAAGCGACTCAGAGACGGCCCAACTGGACAAATCAAAGTTGATGGACGCAGATGTCGAACCCACGATTGCCTGCATGACCGGATCAACCACATTGGCCGTCACCAGGCCAAGCCAACCGTATTGTGCATCGCCTGCACTTGAATCATCACCATAAAAATCAATCTTTCCAGGGAATGGTAGCTCGACAAAATAATAGGCCCAATCGGATGCGTATAGGGACCCACCAGCTTCAACGAAGCCCCTTAGGTTTCCTCGAATCTCTTCCCGATGGGTGGTCAACCATTCAGTGGATGCTCCACAATTCACAAAGATAATGTCGAACTCCGACATGGCCGCAGAATCGGTCAAAAAATCTCGGTACTCGGTCGATCCGCCCGTTCCTCTGAACTCCGTAAACTCAAGACCCATTTCATCAATAATGTCTTCGATGTGATCAAAATCACCAGTAACCACTGCGATATTTGGAGGATCCAGAGCACATTCATCGTCTGGAATCTCGGTTGTGCCTTCTCTCACACTGACTTCGTACGATGCAGTAAAGCTACCCTTCACAGCCACCACTTCGTAGTCGCGGTAAATGGGCAACCCGGACAGGCGGTAACGACCAAATTCATCGGTAGAATCTTCAACCTTGGTGTCACCTTCCCCATCACCATCGGTGTCGATCATGGTGTACACATAGGCACCCACAATCCATCCTCCGCCCGAAGGATCACAAATTCGTCCAGTGATCGCCCCATCGTAGGAACTTGGAACTGCGGTGTCATCGCCATCGCCGTCGGAGGTAGAGCCGCGGCCAGTATCCATGGCACCATCTTCGTCAAGCGCACTCTCAAGCTTGTACTCGGAACACGCAAAAACCATTGCGAATAACAACAAACATGCGTGACGAATACTCACTAAAGACCCCTAAAAACTTAATCACACCGTTCCACACAGCATGAGCCGCGAGCAACTACACCACAAGAATAGCGTAAACACGATGAATCGTGGCGTTTTTTAGCTACTCCCTCGAACCATCTTGTCCAAATCTGCTGTACCGGGCAACAGTACACGGAAGATACTTCCCTTACCAGGCTTGCTCTTTACATCGACACTGGCCCCTACGGCGTGGCACAAACGCTTCACAATAGCGAGTCCCAAGCCCGTGCCTCCGGCCGCACGGGACCTACCTTTGTCCACTCGATAGAACCGTTCAAATATCCGCTCATGAAGACCCGGATCGATGCCGTACCCAACATCCATCACCTCCACCAACACCCGACCGCCATCACGTACCGTGGCTCGAACTGTCACCAGACCACCATCTTGGCTGTACTTGATTGCGTTTTCGACCAAGTTCCCAAAAATGTGGCCCAGCGCATCCCGATTGCTGTCTATCTGATGGTCCTTGTCCACAAAGTTCTGCAAAGAAATCTGCTTCTCATCCGCCTTCGCTCTGGCTTTATCGAAAGCTTCATTGATGACATTGGCAAGCGACAAGCTCTGGAATTCCAGCATGCCCTCATACGCATCAATTCGCGTGAGATACAGCAGGTCATCGAACAACGCAATCAATCGGCGTGCATTGCGGTAAATGACTTGCACCATCTCCAGTGTGTATTCATCCATCGACTCTTCATTTTCCAGAAGCGTCTCCGCGTAGCCTGCTATCGAGGTGGCCGGTGTCCGGAGTTCATGAGATACATTCCCCACGAATTCACGACGACGTGATTCCGCCTGCGCAAAAAGTGTGACATCCTGCAAAATCGCTAAGCGTCCGCCATCCAATGAAATNACTTTGACCAACACTGTGCGATGGCCAGACTCATAATGAAACTCTGTCTCTTCTGTGACCGTTGGTGCCAAGGCCGCAGCCAGTTGAGCAACTGGAACAGCATCTATCGGCAGTCGACCGATGGCCCCAGGAACAATGGGCAACATCGTATACACAGCGGGATTGATCACCTTGAGCCGACCGTCTGCGGTGGTCATCATGATGCCGTTGGGCGTGCGCTCAATCAGAACCTCGGCCAGGCTCTTGTCTGCCGAGGGTAGGAACGCACCCATGGGGGCTCGTTCCTGGTCTTTCATGTATCCTCGCGACTAAAGCGATAGCCTGCGCCACGAACTGTCTGGACCAGAGAAGCAGCCACTCTCAATTTCTGGCGCAAGCGCTTCACGTGCGTATCTACAGTCCGCGTGTTCAACGTGGGCGGTAGCTCCCAAACTTCTTGCAGCAACTCGCCTCGACTGCACAATTTGCCTTCGCTCGTCGCGAGGTGAATCAACAATTTGTACTCCGTACTCGTCAATTCAATCTCTTCGCCAGCGACCCATACGCGGTGGGCGCGGTTGTCGACCTTCAGCTCATCAAACTCAAACTCGTCCGGTAATTCGGGGGCGTTATCGGCGACTACTGCCTGTGTACGCCGTGCAGCCGCCTTCACGCGCAACACCAATTCTTTGACACTAAACGGCTTTGGCACGTAGTCATCGGCACCCACCTCAAACCCAGCGATGCGGTCCTGCTCTTCGGTTCGTGCAGTCACCATGATGACATAAGTGCCTTTAATTTCAGGGTCTTTCCGCAACTCAGCACAAATTTCTTCTCCCGACATGTCAGGGAGCATCAAATCGAGCAGAAGAACGGGTGGTTTATGGGCTCGCAAAAGAGACAAGCCATCCGTACCATTGCCGGCACTCATCACTTCAAATCCGGCGCGCTTGAGGTTCATGACCACAAGATTGCGGATNTCATCTTCATCCTCAATGACGAGAATCGGTACCGACGTTTCAGCGCTGTCATTCATTCGCGGTTCCTCCATTGGGGTAATTCCATGCATTCAAATCGCACACCATTCCCCAAGTCGGCAATAGGATACCCTCAAACCGTCCACACGCGAATACCCGAGTAAAAATTCTTAGATCAAAGTCCACTCACCTGCGCTACGCTTGCCCCATGGTGTCAGTTTCTCCACACGAAGAAATGCAACACCGGATGCTCGTTTCAGCCAAGCTTTGATTGAAAGCAAAGACCCACACTCCTCGCCCACCTACCGTATGCTGCGAATATGCTTCTCCTGACTCTGACCATCCTGGCATGTAGCCCATCTACAGCAGATTCCATGCAAACCTACAGAGAGGCCCTTGCCGCAATTGAGCTTGACTCCAGCAACGCTGGCGTCGTGTGTGAAAAACTGGAAGACACGCAATTGCAAGCGGACTGCTTGATCGCCGGTGCAGAGTCTATGGCCGACCTTCATCCTACTGAAGCAGCCGACCTATGCGATCGCATTTCCCNCACAATGAATCAAGGTGTCAGCCGAGATGAGTGCCTGTTTCAAGTCGCGGAACGCTCGAAAGAGCCGGCACGCTGCAGTAAGGCCGGGNGCTTCGCCGACCCTTGTCGTATGCATCTGTGGGGAAGCCACGTGCCTTCGCTACAAGGAAGTACCTGGAAAGAGAAAGAAACGGCCGCACAAAGCAGCATTGGTCACTACGGCTTGCAAGATACAGATACCAGACCCTGGATCGCCTTGTATCGGTGGCTACTCAGCCACCAACACCCTTTGAGTCGACACGAATGTGCAACAGCCATCCATACGGATGCATGTATGGAAGCTGGAGTGTCGTTGGTCCAAGACCGGCTCAACCGACTCACAGATCTACAACAATTGCCCTGCACACCTGACGAACCATTGCCATCACTGCTACAAGTGACAGATGATGAAAACCTCTCGAAGATGATCACAAAACGACAGGAAATCGTATGCCGCTAAGCGCGTTCTTATTGTGGATGGGTTGCAATGGAGCGCCCACTGACGCCATTACGTGGCGAGAGCAATGGGAGCTATTGGTATTGACTGAAGACGGTGGCCTAATCGATGGGCGAGCCACCGTAAGCAACACCGGCGTACTGCGTGGACAAGGTCACCTAAGGGTAAATCGGTGGACGAAAGAAGGGACCCCAATCTTTTTTGCCATGGACGGAGGCCCGGCAGATGTTGATATCGCCGATGCACACGACGCCGTACGTGTCGGATCAGCGCTTTTAGGACGCTATGAAGAAGGCCCCCACTGGACGCTACGCCTATCGGCTGAAGAAGCACANACCAGTGTTCATGTGAACCCCGGNGGCCCCCAACCGCCAATGGCCACTGAAATGGACGCTACTGGGCAATGGACCATCGCAAGCCCCATCACCATGGGCCTTGCCCACGGATGGTTTACAGCCGGGAAACGAGGGGGCATCTTCGAAGGGCGCGCAGTGGCTCTACACCGAGGAGGAGATGGCAGACCCGCTGGACCAAGAGATGCATCTTTTATCATGGGAAACGGGGTGGCAATCGGCTTTGATCAACAGGGGAGCCACAGGTTGTTGTGGGCGCAAATACGGGACCAAGACTTGGATACAAAAGATGCCCAGCTACTTCAAGGTGAAGACGGCAACCAAGTATTGGACTTCAGACCCAGCGCGGATCTTGTCGTTCGCCTTTCCCCAACCGGTGTTGGCGGGACAACCGATGGTTTCTCAGACCTTTATCTGGCCGAAAAGTGGGTGGCTGAGCTGGCAAACCTGCGCGCCAAACGCACCGTCAAGCGTGCCACTGCTCACGTCGATTTCCAAGGTGAGGAGATTCGTACAACTGGAGTGATGATCCGCGTTGATTAGTCGACGCCACAACACGTCACTGTAAAGCCCAGAGAGTCGGTCCGTACACTTCCCGAACACTCGGTGACCTGCAGTTCTACCGTATACGAAGAATCGTCGCATTCATCCGGCTCGGTCACCCCTGCCCCCGACAGCGAAATCATTGTCGATAGCGCCGTTGGGGTCGTAATGGATGCACTCCCACTGGTGACCACCCATTCAAAGCTATCGTATGCGCCAACGAGTTCAGCATCTACACCCAAAGCGGTCACCGCATCATCGCAGTCATCACAGGTGTAATCGTATCCTGAGAGCGTACACTCGGCTGAACCACCATCCACCAATACACTGGCTCCAGCTTCAACCACAGTGAGTGGCGTCGGGTAATCCACGTCACAACTCAAACACACATCGTCTTCATCTATGATGGTGTCACAATCATTATCGACCCGGTCGCAAGACTCAGGATTGCCTGGATAGCGACTCGACAATGCGTCATCGCAATCGGTGGCATCGATGACCCAACCAGGCCTCGGACCACACCCAAAGTACATCGAACTTGCGTCTCCATATCCATCGCCGTCCTTGTCTTGATACCAGGTGCGCGTTCCAAAGATGGCATCGTCATCGACAATCCCGTCGCAATCATTGTCAATGCCATCACAGAACTCGGCAGCCCCGGGAAAGACTGTCACTTCGGAGTCATCACAATCGCCACCCCGCGCGATTCGATCCGCCACAGGATCACAACTCATGACCACCATGGCATCGTCACCAAAACCATCCAGGTCTGCGTCGAGATACCAAGGCATCATATCTTCGGCTTCTTCGTCGACTGCCGCATCACAATCGTTGTCCAAATCATCGCAAATCTCGACAGCACCTGGGTACGTGGTGGCGTCATCTGCAGCGCAATCATCGTTGTTCTCTACAAAGCCTTCGGGGACAGAACACGCTTCCGTGGTGTCAATGGGATCTCCATAGCCATCACCATCCAGGTCAGCGTAAAACGTATCGCCATCAATCGGGTCTTCATCAATCAGTGTGTCGCAGTCATCATCCAAGCCATTGCACACTTCGTCTGCTCCCGGATGAATCCGAAAATTGTCGTCGTTGCAATCTCCATCCTCCACAGAAAATCCGTCCCCATCCACATCAGAAGGCGGCGGAGAGGCCCCGGAGTCATCAGGTCCACCATCAGAATCCACATCGGAATCCACATCCGATGGAGCGCTGGTGTCATCGGTATCGACATCCGCATCTGTATCCGTGTCTGCATCTGCGTCCGCATCCGTATCCGCATCCGCATCCGCATCCCCATCCGCGTCCTGTACGGGGCCATCCGCAGGCTCTTTATCAGACGCGCCCTCTCCACCACATGAGAAACAGATGAGGATACTCAACAATGTCATGTGGGTCAGACTGCGCACCGCTTCTCCAAATTACCGATGTCTTAGAATAGCAGGGAATTGATCAAAAAAGCAGCCCCTGAGAAAAGCGGTAGACACTACCACATGAGCCATACCGACCATCATTCATAATTCCGCCCCCCAATAAGCCACCTTCTTGCCCTTCGTAGGCGGCCTCAAGATTGATAAGTTCAGTATGCATCACAGGTGATTCTTGAACACACACCCACTTCAAACCCTCTTCAACGAGGCTCACAGCGCCCTACTGCAGGGAAGACTTGAGGATGCATCACGCATCATCGATGCCCTTAGGGAACGAGCGGTTGCTTCCGATGCCATCGACACTCTTGATTCCTGGCGAAAAATTGAAGCATTGAAACGGGCAGAAAGGGCGGTACAGGAAAATCCAAAGGACACCGATCTGTGGATGGATTTATACAAGCGCAGGTGGGACCTAAACCGAGAAGTCGAGGCCGCCGATGCCCTCAAGTGCGGGCTAAAGATCGATCCAGCCAACGCAACAATGAGAGATCGACTTGCCAGCCAGTACCACGCAGGCCGTGCATTTGAGGCCGCACTTGAGCAGGTAGACCTCGGGCTTTCTTCAGCGCCTGACGACCTTGAACTCCTCGACAAACGGGCCGTTTTACTGATTTGGCTTCGCCGAAAGGAAGCCAAATCGGCCATTCAGGCGGCCTACGAATCCAACCAGCAGAAGTGGTGCAAAGCGTACGCGCGCTATTTGAGCATCGGCGCAATACCTGAAGCTGAACAGGTGGCCAAAGATGCGGCCACTCGACACCCAGAAGATGCCTTTCCCATAGGCGCTCTGGCGCGCATTGAACTTTGGCGCGGAAACCTGGAAGCGATTCCTCAGGTTGCACAAAACTTGATGACTCAACAACCCGCGCGAGCCGAAGGACATTTTCTGATGGGTGCCAGCCAAGCACTCCAGGGTGATCAAAATGGAGAAGCTCATCTTCAGCGAGCTCTGGAGTGTGGGCGTTCGGAAGACGGCTGGTTTGAACCGTCTGCGGCACATGTATTCTTGTCTGAGTTGTGCCACCTGCGGATGGATGTATCTCGGTCCCTCGCCTGGGCCGACAAGGCCATGACCTCATCTGAGCGATACAGCCCCAATGCGCACCTAGCCCGACAACGGATCATGCATCAGGCACTTCAAAACAAGAGCGGAATGGTGGATGTTCGATGGCTATCCGTCATTCAAAACTTTGAACCAATGCTTGGATATGGTCCACCCGATTGGACCGAGAGCCTGTCCCAATACAACATCATGCTGGACGCCATTCACTCCCGTCTGGGAGGGAACCGAAGCGCATCACCCACATGGTTGGAAAATGGGCGTCTTCACTTCTGCCCACCGGTTGATCGAAAGGCCTCCGCGAACCGAATGATACAGCAGCACATTCGCTGCCACAGCATCGAAGTTGTAATGGAGGAACTCAACGAAATTACAAGACAACACCCAGATGACCCGCGGGTGTACACGTATACAGGAGAGATTCAACTGTGGGCCGGCCAATACGCAGAATCTGAAGTCAACTTTAAAAGCGCCATTGGTAGGGAATACATCACCGTTTGGGCGTGGATTGGTTTGGGAGCAGCCAGAGCGCTTCAAGGCTTCGGTGACGAAGCCCTGCAAATTTTCTCGGAAGGAATCAAGGCGACCAATTTTGAAGGTCCCACGGTGTTCGTCTATCGAGGAGAAGTTCACAGAAGAGCCGGACGCCTGGACGTGGCCGAAATGGATTTGGACAAAGCCATCCACGACAAACCCCACCGGATAAGTGGATGGATAAACCGTGTTCTGGTGGATCATGCAAAAGGAAACATTGAACCCGCCCAACTGCTGGGCAAGGCAATCCGAAAAACGAACCCGGGCCTTTGGTGGGACGCTGCCGAATCGGTAGGCTCTTCCCCCCTTTCCAACACTGAAGCCCCAAAAATACTGGAATCCATATTGGTTTTGATGCGAGGAAATCGGTCATCAGCGCTGGTGACCTACATCACTGCTGACGGAGCCCTACGTGGTGCCACTTGGAAGCGGGAGTGGGTCCCACAAGCGCTGATGGAACGGTACAAACTGCCCAAATAATTTCAGAAGTTGCCCATCAAGAAATGGGTCCACCAACACGGTTCCACTCTCGCCACCCACCATCCATCGACACGCTATTCCTAAAGCCCATTCGGTGTAGAGACTCCGCCGCTAAGGCTGATCGAAAACCGCCCCCACAGTACAAGACAATCACGGTGTCTTTATCTGGAATCGTTTTTTCTATGTCACGTTCAATGATTCCTTTACCAAGGTGAGTTGCTCCCTCGATATGCCCAGCCACCCACTCCGACTCTTCCCGCACATCGACCATCACGAAATTCGTCCCATCCGACTGCATTTTCAGGACCTGGTCAACCGTCACTTCTGGAATTCGGGTTTTCGCCTCCTCGACAAGGGATAGAAAACTCGGGTTGTGCTTTTTGCTCATGATTTCTCCTTGACACAAGGATACCGAAAAACGCCGGCAAGGTGCGATGGCTCGGCTTAAGATGCACTATCAGCGGGGGCATGGTGGACCACATTCAGATCCGAGGGGCTACAGAACACAACCTCAAAGATATCAGTGTGGATATTCCACGAGACAGTCTAGTGGTGATCACCGGACTTTCCGGTTCAGGAAAATCGTCGTTGGCCTACGACACGGTTTACCAAGAAGGCCAACGACGTTTCATGGAGTCCCTGAGTTCCTACGCGCGGCAGTTCTTGGGACAAATGGAGAAGCCAAGAGTCGAACGCGTCGACGGCCTGAGTCCCACATTGTCCATCGACCAAAAAACTGTGAATCGAAACCCGAGAAGTACAGTTGGCACCATTACTGAAATCTTGGACCATCTGCGTTTGCTGATGGCGCGACTTGGAACACCAAAGTGTCCCATATGTGATCACGAAATCAGTGTTTTATCGCCCGCTCAAATCGCGGATAGAATTCTGGCGGACGCACCGGACGCAAAGCTGCACGTCATGTCACCCATCGTATGGGATCGCAAAGGTGAATACAGAAAGGAACTGCGTGAAGCCTTGCAAGATGGGTTTATTCGCGCCCGAATTGATGGTGAACTCCGCAGCCTTGAAGATGACATCCAACTCGCCCGATATGAGAAACACACCATCGAACTTGTCGTTGATCGACTGCGTGCGAAAACCGACCGACGTCCCCGCCTAATTGAAGCAATCGAAACCGCTTTAGAGCGGGGCAATGAAAAAGTGACGGTCTTGATCGAAGATAAACACCATGTGTTTTCTGCAGAACGTTCATGCCCAGTACATGGAATATCCATCCCTGAAATGGAACCGAGACTGTTCTCGTTCAATGCACCCCAAGGTGCATGTGAAACCTGCAATGGCCTGGGAAAACTAGAAGACTTTGATCTCGACCGATTGATCGATGTGGATGCAGGTTTCATGGATTTCCTTCCTGTTCTTGATGGAGACATTCGTCTGCCCTTCACAACCTTGTGCAGACCCACCCTGAAACAGGTTGGCGAAAAACTCGGTCTTGACCCCAAGACACCATTCAAGAGTCTGACAACTGAACAACAATCCGCCCTTCTTTACGGTGCGGATGTGACCTACAAAACCGAGCGACAAACAGACGACGGAAAACGAAAGAGCAGCAGTAGGGTCACATGGTCTGGCGTCATTCCTGCGGTTCGGCGGTCTTGGAAATGGTCCAAAATGAAACGCTTGGGCGCTCTACGAACTTCTGTGATCTGCCCAGACTGCCATGGCCACCGTCTCAACCCAATTGCCCGTGCAGTCGATTTTCGTGGGAAAAAGATCACTGAACTCAGTGTGATGACCATCAACGACGCACGAGCATTTTTCGAAAACATCGAACTCACGGGTGAAACAGAACAACGTATCGGCAGCCCCATCTTGCGCGAAATCCTTTCGCGGCTTGGTTTCTTAGAGCAGGTGGGGCTTGGATATTTGAGTATCGACCGCTCAGCCTCAACCCTATCGGGCGGTGAAGCACAACGAATCCGCCTATCCTCACAAGTCGGTGCAGGGCTTCAAGGTGTCACATACATCTTGGATGAACCCAGCATAGGCCTGCATCCCAGAGATCTTGATCGCCTCTTGGATGCCCTCATCGCACTTCGAGACAAAGGCAACACGGTCATCGTGGTCGAACATGATCCGGAAACGATGCGTCGTGCTGACTACATCATCGAAGTGGGTCCTGGTGCTGGTCGATTGGGAGGCGAGGTTGTTGCAGCCGAAAAACCCAAAAACTTCTTGAAGAAAGACACGTTGACCGCACGATATCTTCGCGGTGAAAACTGCATACCATTGCCACCTGTGCGCCGAACAGGAAATGGCAACAACCTGGTCATTCTCGGCGCGAAAGAAAACAACCTCAAGAACATCGACGTCCGAATTCCACTGGGTACATTTGTCGCCGTTACCGGAGTCAGCGGTTCGGGCAAAAGCACTTTGATGATGGATATTCTCCACCGAGCCTTGGCCATGAAGCTCCACGATGCGGGCACACTTCCAGGAAAGCATGATTCAATCCAGGGAATCGAACACATCGACAAGGTTGTTCGCATTGATCAAGCGCCCATTGGACGCACTCCACGCTCCAATCCAGCCACATACACAGGGATCTGGGATGAGATCAGAAACCTATTTTCACAAGTCTCGGAATCCCGAACTCGGGGCTACACAAAGAGCCGCTTCAGTTTCAATGTAACGGGCGGACGCTGTGAAGCCTGCTCAGGTGCAGGCGTGAAGACGATCGCAATGCAGTTTCTTTCCGATGTGGAAGTCCCTTGCGATGTCTGCCAAGGCCGTCGATTCAATAGTGAAACACTTGAAATCCGATACCGAGGCCACACCATCCACGACATATTGCAGATGACCATTTCGGATGCAAAACAGTTCTTCCATAGACATCGCAAAATCAACCGGATCCTTACGACACTGGAAACAGTCGGCCTGGGCTACATTGCACTCGGTCAAACATCGACGACCCTCTCTGGTGGTGAAGCACAACGAATCAAATTGGCCACGGAACTCCATCGTCCCGCAACCGGACAAACACTCTATTTACTAGATGAACCCACCACGGGCCTGCACATGGCAGACATCGACAGACTGCTCGGTGCTTTGCAGGCGTTGGTCGACCAAGGCAACACGGTCATGGTGATCGAACACAACACCGACGTCATCAAAGTGGCAGACCACATCCTTGATCTTGGCCCAGAAGGAGGTGCAGGAGGGGGACAGCTGATGGGTGAAGGCGCACCGGAAATGGTGGCCAAACAACGGACGCCAACCGGGGCCATTCTCCGAGATGTACTCGACGGCTACGAACCCATAACGGTCACGGAAAACAGGGGTCCGACACACAAAAAACAAAGTACAGACATCCAACTTCGGGGGGTTCACACGCACAACCTTCAGGGAGTCAACGTTGACATTCCGCAAGGGTCGATGACGGTCGTCACAGGGGTGAGCGGTTCAGGAAAGACATCTCTTGCCTTCGATACACTCTTTGCAGAAGGCCAACGAAGATACGTTGAAAGCCTCTCTACCTATGCCCGACGTTTTTTGGGTAGGCTATCGCGAGCGCCTGTCGATTCGGCCGAAGGCTTGGCCCCAGCAATCGCCATCGATCAACGCAACAGAAGCCACAACCCGCGTTCAACTGTGGCCACAGTGACGGAAATATACGACACCCTTCGCCTTCTCTACGCCCGTATCGGTGCTCCTCATTGTCCGAAATGTGAGACACCACTGGAAAGCGATCCCCCATCTGACGCAGCCCGCCGTCTCCAAGAACTTGACCCAGGCGCAGGTTGGCTCATCTGTACACTTCCCACCGGCATCGACACCAAAGACCTGATCACGGATGGCTACACACGTTTATGGAACCCCGAGATAGCAGAAAACGATCGTAAAAAAGCAGAAGTACTTTTGGACTCCGCAACTTCGACCACTGGAATGCACCTGGTCGTCGACCGTTTCAACCCCGGCACCACCGAACGCGACCGCATCGCCGATAGTGTGGTGTTGGCCTACGGCTACGGTGCCAACAGAGCGAGTTTTATTCCAAAAAGCGGTGAACCCATCCCGTTGGCACTGGCTGCCGAATGTCCGACACATGGACCCATACTTCCGGACGTGATCACTCCGCGGCACTTTTCATTCAACTCGCATATCGGGGCCTGTACCGCGTGCGACGGGCTGGGTAAACGGGCAGAAATCGATCCACAGCTCGTGGTTCCGAAGCCACACCGACCACTGCGTGATGCCCTTGATAAACGAGTCGCATCGGTCGTTTTTCGTTCAAAGCCAATGAAAGCGATGTTGGCACAACTCTATAAGAAATTTGGAACAACCCAAGACATTCCGTATGAAGAACTGGACCCTCAGTTCCAACGAGATCTGCTCTACGGGCATGGAATGCCGCTCGAGATTCGATGGAGTAAGAAATGGGGTCGTTCCGTTACGCGGGTCAACGAAAGCAGAGCGTGGCCAGGAATAATCCCTACCGTCAATGGCTGGAAAGGTAGGGACAATTGGATCGGTGAAGAAACCACGTGTTCTGTATGCCAAGGAGCGAGACTAAAACCGGCTTTTCGCTCCGTCCGAATCAATGGAAAAGGGATACATCAGGTCTGCGCTATGACTGTAGAGCAGGCCCAAGAGTTTTGGTCCACCTTGAAGCTAAACGAACACGATCAAACCATCGCCGAACAGGCGATTGCTGAACTTCGCTCCAAGCTTGGTTTCTTGCTCGATGTGGGCCTTGGCTACCTGACCCTCGACCGCTCTGCCGACACCCTTAGCGGAGGAGAAGCACAACGAATCCGCCTTGCAACCCAACTGGGGGCCAGACTCACAGGAACCATTTATGTCCTGGATGAACCCACTGTAGGCTTACACCAAAGAGATACAGAGCGACTTCTTGGCACCCTCAAGGAACTACGAGACCTGGGCAATACCTTGATTGTAGTAGAACACGATCCGGATGTAATGAATGCAGCCGACCACATTCTCGATTTGGGTCCCGCGGCAGGTGAGTTCGGTGGCACAATCGTTGGAGAAGGCACGCCAGAAACCATTACAGGACAAAGCAGCCAAACAGCAGAGTTCCTTACGGGTGAACGCACCATCGCATCCCCCACCGAATACAGAAGCCCAAAGCTATGGATCGACATTCCTCCCGCAACTCAAAACAACCTAAAAGGGTTTTCGAGTCGCATCCCACGGCGATGTCTCACCGTCGTAAGCGGAGTGAGTGGTAGTGGAAAATCATCCTATGTGATGGACACATTGGCTCCCCATTTAGAGCAGCGCCGAAAGGCCCGCAAAGCGGGTCCCGCGCGAATCGTCGTCGTCAACCAACGACCCATCGGCCGAACGCCACGCAGTACACCCGCGACCTACGCCAAAATCCTCGACCCGATCCGACAGTTATTCGCTCAAACCCCACAAGCGCGGGCACTGGGGTACGGCCCCGACCGCTTCACCTTCAACAGCAAAACCGGCCGATGTCCCCACTGTGAAGGCAGAGGAGCTGAACTGATCGAGATGCACTTTTTGTCTGACGTCTGGATCAAATGCGAAAAATGCAATGGCAGCCGTTTCTCGGAATCGACCCGTCAGGTGACTTGGAGAGAGAAAAACATTGCAGATGTACTCCAAATGAGCGTCACAACCGCACTTGATTTCTTCGCCCATCACCGCCCCATTGCTCGTCGACTTCAGCCTCTTGAAGATGTGGGCCTTGGCTACCTAAAACTGGGGCAACCGGCGACAACACTCAGCGGCGGTGAAGCCCAACGACTTAAACTTGCTACTGAACTCATCGGACGCAAAAAGGAAACATGCTTTCTGCTGGATGAACCCACCACAGGCCTGCATTTCGCAGACGTCGAAAAGCTCTTGGGCGTCATGCACAGACTGGTAAACGCAGGCCATATGATCGTTGTTATTGAACACCACTTGGACGTCATTAAAAATGCCGACCATTTGATTGATTTGGGTCCTGAAGGTGGCAACGATGGCGGAAGCATTGTCGCTCTCGGAAGTCCAGCGGAAGTGGCACAGCACACAACAAGCTGGACTGCCCGCGCCCTCAAGGAACACAACGCCGTCTAAACCACGCTCGATTTTGAGCAGCCGTCACCAAATCAGCACGTTCAGAATTGGTTCACAAAAATAGCCCCCGACCGCACAGAGAACACAGTCGAGGGCAAGAGAAACAACACGAATGTGCTGGCCAAATCACTTTTATTTGCCAGAAACGACACCACTCGTATTCCAACAGCAATTCAGCATCATCTAGCTACCCAAACGGACAATCGCAGTCAATAGGTGACGATCCTTCCTACTGACGCGAGTTCTCCCGGTCACTCACACGTGGCGGACAACCCAAAGTTCGCCTCAGCCCCATCGGGTCCATCTACATAGACCAAGTAGCTGCGCGGAGAACTGTTCCAAATGGTGATGCTGCCATTGCCTGCACCCACGTCACCTTCACATTCCCCGACGGAATGCGCAGCCGTTGGGCAGGTGTCATCCGACCAAAATGCCGCAAAGATGTCCAACTCCCCGCAAGGGCTTTCCAACTCAATCGTGGCATTTCCGGTACCCGGATGATCGAAGCGGTACACACGTTCAGGACCCGCATATGAATCAGACCCCACGACTTCACAAAACCAACTGCCGTATTCAAGCCCTGTACTTTCTGACAAGCCACCGATCGTCGTAGAAATCAGAGAATCGCCACACTCCAAGCTTCCAGAGACACACGTGGCCTCAAGCTCTACCTCTACGTCTTCCTCACAGTCGATGTCACCCGGGTCATCCGCGTCTTCATCTGCGTCCGGCCCCGTGCCAGAATCATCTCCGGGGTCGTCACCAGAGTCGTCTACAGGATCATCATCTACATCCACATCAGATGAAGTGTCATCGGAATCTTGTGCAACACCTGTATCCGAAGAATCAGAGATTCCTTTCGTGGTACACCCAACCAGGCCGGCCAACAATAGTATCCGCATACTCACCTTTCCATACCGGTTTTTCGCTGCTGCCTAAACATCCAAAGAGTTTAAACTTAAATTCTTCCCTTAGAGGCAGCGGGCTTCCACCTGGTAGTTTGCACGGTCACCAGTCGGCCCATCCACAATCACGATGTAATCTTGAACTGAATCGCTGACGAGAACCATCGTATCGTCGCCGTCGTCGTGACTGACCTCACATGAGCCAGGCACATCACTGACAGTTGGGCATACGCCACCACCAGGACCATAGGTCCAAGGAATCACAATCAGATCCAACTGTCCACAAGGGGATGTCAGTGCAAGCTCGATGCGGGCGCCGCCACCAGGGTGACGCACCGAGTATGCACGCTCTGGCCCCAGATAGCGGCCTTCCGGCATCACACAACCCCAAGCCCGATATTCGGCACTTGAAAACCGCTCGGTTCCATCTCGTGTCGTGTGCATTTTGGGAATGTTGCAACGCAACGAGTCCGCTACGCAATCATCAATCGGACTCACACTGATGGGCGCATCGCATGGCACGGCGGAAGAGCCTGTATCATCTCCATCGGGACCTCCATCTGCATCTGCATCCGCATCCGCATCCGCATCCGCATCTGCGTCAGGACCTCCATCCGCATCTGCATCCGCGTCCGCATCAGGGCCTCCATCTGCATCCACATCGGCACTGCCGTCTGCATCTGCGTCTACGTCTTCCGAGACGTCATTGCCAGTATCGCCCTTTGTTCCGACAGGCGCTTTACCGCACCCCAGCGTCATTCCAAAGACGACAAACAACGTCCCTGCGAAACATGATTTCCACATTGTCATGATTGATGCTCCTTACAGGTCTGCATTTTACGGACAAGTTGCCGCAAGTGTGAAGTTCTCGCGTTCATTATCCGGCCCATCTACAATAATCAGGTAATCGATCTGGCTATCCTCATACAAGGTGAGACTGCCATCACCATCATCGGTATCGTCCTCACAACGAAGCCGTTCATCGGTCGCCGTGGGGCATTCATCATTATCTGCCCACCCGGTCCACTGAAGCGCAAATAGATCCAGCTCTCCACAGGGCGTATGCAGATCGATCACTACGTTCCCGCCGCCAGGGTGGGTAAATGCGAACACCCTATCTGGACCTTCATATGGCCCATCACCAAATGGAAAACACATCCATTCAACATAATGTTCGGCGTCATACATGGTGGTGCCACCTCGGGTAGACCACAGCACAGGATCCTGATCACATCTCAATTCATGCGCCACACAAGAATCGACCGTCGGCGGATTCACATCCGCATCGCACGGAAAGCTGACGGTTCCCCCGTCTGCATCCGCATCGCCATCAGGCCCCGTGTCGGTATCAGCATCGGCATCCGTATCCGTATCCGTATCCGTATCTGCATCGGTGTCCGTGTCCGTGTCCGTATCCGCGTCCACATCACTGGGTGGAGAACCATCGGGATTGGCATCCACCACACCTGTAGGTAGTTCCTTTGGGGTACACCCAATTGCCAGCATCAAGACCAAGATGTTGCGCACGATATTGCCTCCACCAAAGAACAATAGCCGATGCCAGTCGGAACCGCTCACGGGGCAACATCTGCTGTTGTATTTCCAATGCTACTCATGCTCGCAGCAATCAATGCAGAATAGGCTCCGCCTTCCGATAGGAGCTGCTCGTGTGTACCTTGTTCTACGATACGGCCAGCATCCATCACGATGATCCGGTCCGCCTGCCGGATGGTAGACAAGCGATGTGCGATAACGATGGCCGTCTTCCGTGAGATGATGGCTGCGATGGCATCTTGAATCTTCTTCTCGGTCAATGAGTCTACCGATGCAGTAGCTTCATCCATGATCACCAACTGTGGATCATGGGCCATGGTACGAGCAAAAGTCACAAGCTGACCCTCGCCGACACTTAGATCAACACCACGCTCTTGGAGAATGTGGTCCCAACCAACCCGAGACACCAATTCATCGGCCAAAACCACAGAGACAGCCTTCTCACGATCTTGTTCGGATATTTCTGGATTACCGAGATCCACATTGAAAGCCAGAGACTCACTAAAGAGCTGAATGTCTTGCCGCACGGCCGACACTTGGCGGCGTAGATCACCCAATTCAATCCGCGATAAATCCTTACCGTCCAGCAAGATCGTCCCGCGATATCCTTGATACGATTTATCCAGTAAACGTCCCAACGTAGTCTTGCCCGACCCCGTCGCACCCACGACAGCAACCACCTCGCCCGGCTTTACTTCAAGGGAGATGCCCTTCAAGACATCCCCATTGTCCTCTCGATACCGGAAATACAGGTCCTCAATCACCAGATGACCTTGGATATCTGGTGCTGGGAGATCGCCTGTTTCAGCCGGCTCTGCCGTTCCAAAAAGCTCGTCGATCTTCTGAAGAGACGCCACCGCTCTTTGTATGACCGCAATTTTTCCAGAAGCATCTCTAAGTGGACGGAACAAGCGTCCAAGATAATCGATGAAGGCCACCAACAGTCCGGCAGTGAGTACCTCACCATCAAAAAGATTGAAGCCAAAGAATGAGGAGATCACCCCTGCACCATAGGCCAAAATCACGGCGATAAAGATGGAACTCGCTCCATCAACAACCGCGTACATCAATGAGTCGTAGATGTTGGACAAGCTGGTGAGATCACGAAAACGACGATTTCGCTTCTCAAAGCGAAGTTTGGTTTTCTCTTCAGCACCAAACAGCTGTAGTACCTGCACGCCATCAATGCGCTCGGCCAAGAATGCATTGATCATCGCCAAAGACTCTCGGGTTTCCAAATACAGTTGCTTCAATTTACGTCGGAGAAGCTCGATGAGACCCAACAACAATGGGGTCAACACCATCATCACGATGGTGANCCGCCAATCCAGCCAAAACATCGCCGTGGCCGTTCCAACGATCATGATGAGATCGAGGAGAATGGTCACAACNCCCGCCCCGAGCGCATCTCCCAGACTATCGAGATCACTGGTCAAGCGAGTAAGCAATTTACCGGCCGGCTGGCGATCAAAAAACGTCTGTTTCAGCCCAAGGGCATGCCGAAACAAGGCACTGCGCATCCGGAGGATCATCCGCTGCCCCCCCCAGGCAATGGCGAGCGTATAGGTGGCTTCAATCAAATACGCCCCCACCACAGCAGCGAAATACAACAACGCCAAGCGCCCCATACCTTCAGGGTTTCCTGGCACAATGTGTTCATCGATGACCTGCTTGATGAACCATGGTTGCGCCAAACTCAGCGCCGCTATCGCAGGCGTTACCAGCAGTGCATAGATAAACACCCAGGCGTCCGGCCTGGCATGTGGCCACATCCGGCCCAACAATTTCAAATCACGAATCATGTGCTTTGAACTTCCCAGATGTCTCGATAGGGGCCGTCCTGAGACAGCAGTTGTTCGTGAGTTCCCTGCGCACTCACCTCACCGTCTTCCATGACGATGATGCTATCTGCATGCCGCAAAGCACTAATGCGATGACTCACAATCACGATGGTCGGAGCCACCTTTCGGTCACGCCCTGCCGTTCGAAGCGAATCCACCAGCATCTGCTCAGTCCCATGGTCGACCGCAGACAACACATCGTCCAACAACACTAAATCTGCATTACGAACCAACGCTCTGGCCAAAGCCACACGCTGCCTTTGCCCTCCGGAAAGCATGATCCCACGCTGACCTACGACCGTATCAATGCCGTCCGGTAGCGCTTCTAAATCTGTACTCAGCGATGCCTGATCCGCAGCACCATCAATCTGCTCTCTTTCGGCTTCCAAACCCAAACCTATGTTGCTGGCGATCGATTCCGAAAACAAAAAGGGTCGCTGTGGGGCTACAGCCATTCGCTTGCGCCAGCTTTGACGATCAAAGTGATTGATATCTTGCCCATCTACCAGCACCATCCCTGGCTGCGGATCATACAAACGAGCCAACACATTCAACAGCGTACTCTTGCCCGAACCGGTCCGACCAAACACGCCGATGACGGCACCGGCAGGCATATCAAAGTTGAGGTTCTTCAGAACCGTGCGTTCAGGGTCATCGGGGTAAGCAAACTCGAGGTTTCGCACTTCTATAGAAGGCCCTTTCCCAATTTCCGAAATCAGTGGGTTGTCTCCTTCAGGTCTGTCAATGGCTGAATCCATCAACTCAAAGATTCTCTCCAATGCCGCCTGACCACGCTGCAAAACGCTCATCATCCACCCCAAGGAACGCAAGGGAGGAAGCAATGCACCAATCAAGGTCGCAAAGGCTGCAATCTGTCCAACAGACAACTCATTGTCTATCGCCATTGGGGCCCCGATATACAACAATACGAAGACCGCAACACCACCGGAAAAAGACAACAATGGAAATGCCAATGAACGGATCACCGCCAAACGCATTGTGGTTCGAAGCCATGCATTGTTTTTCTGTTCTAGCCGGTCAATAAACGCAGGTTCGGCACCAAACCCTTGGATCGTCGCAACCCCTTGAAAACTGCTCAACACATGATCAGAAATGGCCCCGAGTTCCTCTTGGCTGCGCTTCTGTAAAGTAAACAGCTGTTTGATAAAGAGCTGTACAACAGCGAGNGCAACCACAACGGGCACCAACGTATACAAAGTGAGCTGCCATGAGATGTCGATCATCTTCCAGCCGGTCAATACGATGGCCAATGTCGTATTCACAACCTGCATCAAACCGAAGCCAACCATCGCCCGTGTCCAGGTGATGTCGTTGCTGGCACGACTGACAATATCCCCCGTACGCTTGCCCGCATAAAAGGTGGGCTGAAGCGATAACAGATGGGCAAATAGATCTTTACGAAGCCGATATTCTATGTCCCGGCCAGGATTAAAGAACAACACCCTGGATAGCGTTCGGACCACCACAATCCCCAACCCCATCGCTGCGATGGTCCATGCAGCGCGCTCGACACTGGCCGGGTCTGAAAGGGAATCAATCCCCTGACCCAGTTCAACGGGAATCATGACGGTCAGCCAGTTGGTCAACAACAAGCAAATGGCTCCCGCTAAAAAACTCCAGCGGTGCGGACCCGCATACTCAATAAAGATGCGCAGCCAGGTTGGACGTGAACGATTTCCCATGCGTTTAAAGTTCGCCTTGAATGAAAATCGTCATCAGCACACCAAACAACGAATACGCCCGCCGAAAGCTTGGTACTCCCAAAGCAGGCACGAAGGATTGGTGTATCTCTTTATTCATCGCTTTCTGCATATCCTGCCACAGAGGCGATACCATACGGTGTGCTTCCTCCTTTGTTCGATATTGACCGCATGAATACCGACGTTCACTGGCTGGTGAACGACATTGGCCCCCGTGTGCATCGAAGCGCAGAGGAACGTGCAGCTCGAGATGGGGTTGTATCGCGCCTAACAGAAGCTGGCTGGACAGTGATTCAAGCCGGGGATTCACCTGTTGCATGCCGTGGAAAAGGCGGCAAACTTTTCATGGCCCATGTAGACACGGTGGCCCAATCCCCCGGTGCTGTAGACAATGCCGGCGCTGTAGCCATTTTACTGGAGCTTGCGCGGACAACGAGCAGTCAAGATTTATGCCTTGCCTTTCCTGTCGGTGAAGAAAATGGGCTGTATGGTTCCCGAATCCTGGCGGAGTCTTGGAACACCCTCGGTCTAGCGCCGCTTGCCCTCGTGGTCTCTCTGGATCTGGTTGGAGACGGAACACCCACGGGAATCGACTTGGATGCACCATGGGGAGGAAGTGAGTTGAATTGGCTGGAAGACCATACCGAGATTGACGTTCCGTATTTACATCGGGCGTTTGGCAGGGCGCTTCCCCAATGGAGAAGTGACCACGCCTACTTCGTGAGCCGTGGCCACCTCGGGTTCAACCTCATCACCCGAAGTGAATCGGGCATATTTGCCCACTACCATCAACCAACAGACACCACCGTACGCACAGACTCTTTGGTGGCTGTTGCTGCAGCATTGGAAGGGATGGCAACCGCACCAACACCACCAAGAAGTCAGGGAGACCCCGCGGTCCCCATGGGTGGCTGGGTATTTCCTGGGTGGGCCACTTGGCTCACAATATCCACAGGCTTCCTGTCCGGCCTCGCGGGCTTGCCAGACTGGAAATCATCCATCGGCGACCTGGCACGAGCCATGGTGGCGGGCGTTCTGGCCGCCGTTCCCATGTATGCACTGACCCACATGGGGTTTCCCAGTGAAATCGCAGAACGGACTGCCCATACCCAGATGGGCATTTCTCCCTCTGGCTGGTGGGTCACCGCACCATTCGCCATCGGTTCAGCCTGGCTTGTGTGGTTGGCGGCATGGCGAAAGCTACCCGGGCATGGACACCCAGCATTGCCCGCAGCTATTTTTGCGGCCCTCGGTCTGTTGTTAGATCCCCTTGTGGCCCTGCCTTTTGCGTTGGCTGCTGTTTTGGTTCGTATCCATCGCCTGTTCGGTTTGATTCCTGTCATCCTCTTGATGAGACCTGAGCCTCTGCGAGAGTTGAGTTTCCATGGACTGCTCGAACCCGTATTTTGGCCTGTGATCTTCATCCTGGCCTGGCCCGCCTTCGGTCGAGGAACAAGACGTTGATAAAGAAGATCGTCGATCGCATGGAACACCGCCTCACTCGAGAGCTTCGTTCAAGACGCAATGTTCGAAACATCATGTCCCATTCCATCAACCTGCGGTCATCTGCCGGATACCGGATCGCTGCCACACTGTACGTACCAGAGGGCGACGGGCCATGGCCAGCCGTTGTTCTTTGTCCAGGTTCCGACCACAGCAGCGAGGTGTTCAGAACCCGGAAAGCACCCATTACAGCCGAAGAAGTCGGTCAACTGGGTTGTATTGTCTTGACCTACGATCCGTCTGGCAGAGGCTTGAGTTGGGGTGCGGAAGACTTCGGCGGTTCGGAACATCAAGACAATGCAGCGATAGCGATCACCCACCTTAGAACACTGAAGAATGTAGACCCAAGCCGTGTGGGTTTGGTGGGAATCTCGTTGGGCATTGCCAGTGCTATTGGGGCCGCCAAGCTCTTGGCGCAGCAACAAGAGCCGGTATCCTGGGTATTGGACTGGGAAGGTCCGTGTGACCAACGTACGATCACGGCGAACCAAACCCGACAAGAACCAGCGATGGGTCATCAATCAACGGATGAAAGTTACTGGCGATCCCGGGAAGCCGTACGCCATGTACATGCCATCGGCTGTGGGTATGTTCGCTTGCAAGCGTCACCGGATCACGCACAACCCAATGAATTGGGGCATGCTCACGCGATGATTCAAGCCGCGGCAGCCGCCAACCTCCCTTGGTTCCAAATCAACCATCACCCAAGAAATGAACATCCAACTTCACCGAAGTGGCTACCCGGGGGTCCATTGAAAGCCAACCGAGCCTTGCTGAGAACCATCGATAAGCTCATTCACCCATAAACAATGCTCGGGCTGAACGAGAGTGTTCCTCCCACGAAGCCCAGCCTGTATCTCGAAGAGCAGCGGCCTCCGCTCCGCCCGAAACACCACCGTCCACAGATGCGGTACAGGTGCGTGACTCCAAGGTCAGAATGCCTTGTTCTGACCAATTTTGAAGCAAACTCTTCAAACTCTGCCGGAATGAATCGGTCGATCCAGGCGCATCCGACAAATTCGTATACTGCTCCAATATTCGGACGATTTTGTTTGGAATATGCACATCTACAATGGCCAACCTCTTTTCAGAGGAAGCCTGTTTCCGACCTTCCCGAAGATGTTTAAGTCGTCCACCTTGACGGGCTTCTCGGTACTGACTGATAACGATTTCTCCCGGGACAATCAGTGCCGGTGGCTCCACCATGGCTTCACCGGTCAAACCATCCACTTTAAAGTCGACAGACCAATCAGCGATGGGATGGGTGGTGGGTCCATCCCCAAACCCAATCAATAACGATGCTGGCCCCATCGATCGCAATGTATCTGCATCAATGACCGTAGCGCTCAGGCTCAAGTGCTCTCTCACACCGCACGCCATATCTTCCAGTCGTTTTCTATCCTCGCCGCGGAGTACCACTCTGGGCTGCCGAGCCAATGCCAACATTCTGGCGGTCACCCCGTCGATATCCAATGCGCGGGCGATCGATTCGTGCAGTTCAATATTACCCGGACCCTCCATGACCAACGCGTACGGGCGGCGCACTTTCGGCAACAGAATCACTGGCCCCGCATCGACAGCTACTGCACCATCCGGGGAAGGCTGGGCCAAGGGCCCCAACAACTGCAGCTCCTCACGAAGCTTCGCCACAGCGGCAAACAATGTTTCCTCATCTTGTGCTGCATCCGCAGAGACTGCCTCTGCGCACGCTCGCTGCATTTCAATCAACCGCTCAGTTCGAGTCTTTTCGGGTTCGGATATCGCTTCTTCATCGTGTTTGGTCGCATCATTTGACTCCAGATCCGGCTGATGTGAACGAAGCGCCGATTCCAGCCGGTGCGTTGTTCCAAGCGTCATTGCTTGGCGAACCAGTTGGTCTAAGTCCGTTGGTAGGGAGCGTTCTTCCACCGCCACTGCCTGACCCTCGGGAAGAGCCGCACCACAATACATACAAGTATCTCTGTTCGCAGCATTTGGACGGCCACACTCTGTACATGTCGAAACCATGAACACAGCGTACAGCAAGGGAAGTCATTCGGGTGTCTATTCCCCGACGAAGATTCATCCGCTACCATAGCGTTGTGCTGGATTGACCTGCCGAATTCACGTTCCTGTCACACAATTGGGTATCGGCTATTCAAGCCTTGTGGTTAAATAGACCTATCCCACCTTTGAACACTTCTGTGCTTGCCTAAGATTTCCATCAGGAAACGAAGATGCCTTCGCACACACCAGCACCAAACAAACAACAAGCCGATCAAATTTGGCGAAGCGCTCGTATTGCGCCATTTATGTTGTTTGTCAGCGTAATCCTTTCGCTGCTGCTTCCAGTGGATGGCACCGGTCTGCTGCCCATCATTGTCATTACCAGTAAGGGCACAGCCATTTTGGCCATTTGCATCTTGGTCAGCCACATCGAAGAACACCTGTTCAATCGTTTTCGACACCACCAGAACCTCACACGATTGGCCATGGCCATGGCCACCCCCATTGCGGCCCTCATTTTGGGGATTGTCACCGTATACATGGCTGGCGTCCCCATGCGCGCGATTGGTGATGGCAGCACAACCCTGCTCGCAATTGTCTGTGGCACACTATGGGCGGTAAGTGCGGGATTGGGAACCTTGATGGTTCTCGTTTTAGAAGGGCTGATTCGACCGTTCACAACCGAGTTCCGCAGCCGCATGAATATGGCGGTGCTATCTCTGGTAAGTATGGCCGCAGTCTTCGCCTATTCGGCTGCACACATGGGTCAAAGCTTGATGATGCTTCCCGCCGAAGCATCAACTTCAATGTTCCACATCGATCTTGGGTTTGGCCCGGTCTGGACATGGGATTCAAGCGCGATTTTGATTCTTAGTGACTCCACGGAAGTCATCGCTCAAACATACTTCGCCTTTCTCGTACTGATCACCATGCCTGCAGTAATGAGCGCATGCGGCAAGCTTTCCGACTCTTTGATGACCCACCTCGACCCCATTCGAGCAGGGTTGAAAGCCGTGTCTCGTGGAGAACTTGATTTCCGAATCACAGAGACAGGCACCAAAGACTTCGCAAAGTTGAATCACACATTCAACCAAATGCTTCAATCCCTTGGTTTGGCCAAGCGGATGGAACGTGCCTTCGGTTCGTATGTAAGCGAAGAAATTTTGGACCAAATCCGCAACCAACATGGTGAGGTTGATTTGGAGCCAAGCCTGCGAATGGCAACGGTTTTCTTTGTGGACATCCGTGGTTTTACGTCGATGTCTGAACGGATCAACCCCAAACAATTGCTCGCCGTACTCAACCGCTTCTATGAAGAAGTGGCCACAGTGGTACAAAAACACAAAGGGTTTCTGGTTCAGTACATCGGGGACGCGGTTGTCGTCGTATTCAATGGCCCCATCGAACAATCCAATCATGCCGATCTTGCTGTGAGTTGTGCGATTGATATCCAACAAGCCGTAACGGCCTTGAATCAGCAGAACCTATTCCCCGAAGCGGGAGATCTGAAGGTCGGTATTGGTATCGCTTCAGGACCGTTGGTTGCAGGAAACCTCGGCGACTCAAGGCACCTGCTTCAGTACACCGTACTGGGCGATACTGTAAATCAAGCTGCACGCTTGACCGGACTGGTGCCCCCTGGTGCTGTATACGTCAATCAACGCAACGCTGAGATGTCGGATCCTCGTCACGACCCACTTCCGCTCAAACCCGTCAAGGTCAAAGGGCGAGCAAGAAAACTGGTTCCACACCAAGTTTGGCCGATGNAGGATTATACGGACGTAACGGAGGTTCACTCGCTGCCCATCAGGGACGTACCTCCTGCGGAAGCGTAAACCCGGCCCTACAGCCCAAGAGCTGTCATGGTTTCCATTAACTGGACACGTTTCGCCGCAGACATTGATGTCATGGGAAGTCGAAGTTCATCTCTCAGCAGACCCAGTCGACTCATCGCAGCCTTGCAAGGGATGGGGTTTGATTCGATAAAGAGATCCCGAAACAGTGGAAAGAGTGTTTCACTCATGGCCCGTGCCTGAACCAGGTCACCCGCTCGTGTCGCATCTACCAATGCCTTCATTTGAGCGGGTACAACATTGGAAGCCACAGAAATGATGCCATGACCACCCAAAGCCAAAAAGGGTAGTGTCGTAAAGTCATCACCAGACAAGAGCGCCAGCCCATCACCACATCGACGCCTCAGTTCAATCGCATTGGCCATATCGCCTGTCGCATCTTTCACGCAGGTGATGTTCTCAATGGCGGCCAATCGTTCAATCGTGGCGGGTTCGACATGAACCACAGACCGACCCGGCACATCGTNAATGCATACCTCAACACTGAGCGCATCAGCGATGGCCTTAAAGTGTTGGTACAAGCCTTCTTGTGTTGGTTTGTTGTAGTACGGGGCCGTAGCAAGGACGCCTTTCACCCCCAAAGACTCCACGGCACGTCCCGTGGCAATCGCTGTGGCTGTAGAATTGCTGCCGATTCCGGCCAATACGGGGACCCGACCACCCGCCTCTTCCAATGTCCAGCGAACAATTTCGATATGTTCATCGATCGACAAAGTGGGGGCTTCTCCCGTTGTGCCGCATNGGACCAGACCATCGACACCATTTTCGATCTGACGAGCAACCAAACTGCGGTATTGCTGCTCGTCGATGCGCCCCTCGTCAAAGGGAGTCACCAGCGCGGTCATCAGGCCTTGGAATGTCATGCTTTCTCCTAACGCTGGCCCTCTATTCTCTTATTCGATGACCGGCCCAAATCGTCTCAAGTCTCTCGTAATCGAACACGTACATCGGCCAAAGCATCCACTTGACCATCCACCGCAATCCGTCCCTTTTCCATCAAAACAATTCGGTCCGCTACTTTCTCTAGGGTGTCGAGCACGTGGGTAGACAACAGAACCGTGGCACCATCCGAACGCAGTTCATCCAANACACCAATGACCCGGTCCGAACTTGCAGGATCAAGACCATTGAGCGCTTCATCAAGAACAAGAACTGGAGGCTTGGACACCAACGCACATGCCAATGCAGTCTTCCTGCGCATCCCTTGCGAGTATTCCCGAATCAGTCGGTCAGCATCTGCCCCCAAACCGGCCACAGATAAAGCCCAATCCACATCTCCGCCGCCCCTGATTTCGGTGACAAAAGAAATCATCTCTCTTGCGGTCAAGTACTCATAGAGATCGGGATGCTCAGGCACTGTTCCAAGCAAACTTCGTGCAGCCGCAGGATCAGAAATCACGTCCACACCAGCCAACGTGAGTGAACCAGAGGTTGGGGTCAACTGGCCGGTCAGCATACGAATGGTGGTCGTTTTCCCTGCCCCATTGTGACCGACAAGCCCCACGAACTCACCAGGCTGGACACACAGATCAATGCCATCGACCGCTGTGACTCGGCCATACTCTTTTCGTACACCCTGCAACTGTATCGCTGGAATCGTCATCCAATCACCCTCACAAAGCCGGCCCATGCGACCAGCGCCAAGGTCCCGTATGCCCAAGTTGCCCGTTCGCGCCACTGCCTTGCAACAGCGGCGGCGGCGGCAGAGACCAGTAAAGTCAACACGGCGAGACCACTCAACATCAAGAAGCCCGACATCCCATGTCGAACAGCCAAAACCAATCCCAGGGGTGTCAACACACCGCCTGTGTACATCAAAGCCACCAAGAATCGCGCCGTGGCAACCCGAGCGACAGAAACACCAAGTGCCTTATCCAGCCAAAGCGGGTCACCTTCAGCCATTCGAGCGGCCACCCCCGCAATCAACACCACAGACCCCGCACCCACCATGGGGGCTCGACTCACATCGGACCAACATAAAGCTGCACTCAACAAACCCAATATCCATCCCCCGGTGGCAAAGGTCCGCAGATTACGCCACCCATGCCTCAACGCCCGCAGGAGTTCAGGCCGTCCCCTCCCAAACTTCTCTAGGTAGACCTCAAGGGAGATTTCTGGCGTCTCGCGACTTCCCCAAGCACCGTCCACTTCAGCGAGCAACAATGTAGCGCGAATGTAGAACTTCTCTGCAAGCCTGCCGACAAACAGCCATGAGAGAAAACCCACCACAGCAGGTATGGCCAACCACAGCCAACCGAAAGTCCAGCCACCCAATGCGGCTTCCAAACCCATAGCGGCAAAACCAAGCGACAGCCCCACAATCCCCAAGGCCACTCCAGGGGCATAAATTAACGCCGCCTGCATCCTGGGATTGTCGCCACGCAGAGCATCCAAAACAGCCGACAAGACAGAGCTATAAGCTGCCCATACACCGCCCAAATGGACCAAGTAGCCGACACCCAGCCCCCCAAGCCAACCGCTAAACGCCAAGCCAACCGCACCCAAATACGCCTCTACTTCACCACGTGCAGCTACCGGGGAGAACAAAACTGCGACCATCAATGGTAGATACAGGCGCGTCCGAAATGTATGAATCGCAATGGCCGTCACCAGCGCCCGTGCCTTCAACGGGTGTACATCCAAAACAGCCCTGTCGGGTCCACGGACAAGATCGCTATAGCTGTGCAGAATCACAGCCGAGGCAATCAGCGCGGATAAGCGCAATGCAACATCCACCAACCCCGTGGCCCATGCCGACAGGGGAACAGTCTGGTCTTCAGGTGGGAGAAACCACAACAGATGATCCGCCACCAATGGCATCGCAACTGCAGCCGCCAACACCGGCGTCCATGTGTGCAAACGAAAGCCTTGATGCTTTCGAATCCGACGATGCACATTCAAATATGGGTTGCCCACGGTTGCCTCTCACCCCCTCATCACGCCTCCAGTCCTGTTGTGCAAGCCGCACATTAGGTCATGGCGATGTCAAGAGCACACATTCGATAGTTGACAGAGTTGGATTTGGGCCTATCCTGCAGCCTTAAAGTCCAATGGAGGACCCATGATCCGCTTGTTTGCCACTGCGCTATTCTTTGTCTCATTTTCTGCTTTTGCCGAAGATGACGAATTTTCATTCATTGAAGAAGGCGAAAAGAATCGTGATGCCGTGGAAGCCGACAGAGCCCCTGGTGCAGAAATCTTCCTACTTGATGATGAGGATTCAGGTCCCGAACCCAAATGGGACACATCCATTATCGATGCGGCCATCGACATGGATGTCGAGATTGATGACGACCTGGACCTCAGTGTGGATGGCGAGTCCAATACATTTGCACCCGACTTCTATGAATCTGAAGATCCTGAAGAGGACATGGAAGGATTCGATGACGACGTGAGCGATATTCCACCATTCACCGATCTGTTTCCCATCGAGTTCACAACCATGGATGATGGAAGCCTTACTTTTGCCCTTCGGGTGTTGGTTGCCCGAACCAAGCGAGACCTGAAGGGAGACATGTGGGTATTGGTAGACACCTTTGTAGATGGCACCAAGACAGGTGAATCACGACACCTTTTCACCGATGCCTCAATCGCCCAATCGGTACCAACATATCTTTGGATCAGGAATTCCATTCCCCGAAATGGACCTTCCAGTGAAGTCACGGTGAAGGTCTCGACCTCAACGGGCAAAACCAAAGAACAGTTGATGTTATCCCGCACCGCCGTCTATCGTTAAAGCGATTCGATACCGGAGATAGATTGAATGGGCATGGTGTGCTGCCAAATCGGGCTGGCATTGCTTTTTTTCGCTTCAGCTTCTGCTGAAGAGGTGAAAAAGCCGCGTATGGTGACGGTGATCGATCGCGCTCCAGACAGTTCCATCTTCCTACAAGATCTCGATGAATCGGAATCTATGATTGCGGAACCCGGTCCTTGGGACACCCATTTCATGGAAACACCGGTGGTTGCAGGACCATGGTCTGTGGAACGTCTGGGCGAAGCACAAGTCGCCATTTTACGAGATGGTTCAGCACGGGAACCCGACGCACCTGCGGCATGGATTCCCTCTGGAGAAGAAGCAGACGAACAAGGTGGTGGCGGTGGGACACCATGGGGGAACACCGCGTCAAAAGATGCTTCGGCACAGGTTCCTGTGTTGACCAAGCAACCACTGAGCGACAATTTTCCTTTGCGAATTTTAGGACATGAGCCGGATGCTTTGCTGATTGAACTCCCCCTCCTGATCGTGAACAAACCATCCGAGTTCGATGGGCGAGCCTTCTGGGTCATCGTCGAAATCTTCGTTGATGGAAAAAAGGTTGCTGACCATCGTCAAATCGTCGACAAGACAACCATCACCACAATGGGTCCCACCCATGCCTGGGTCAAAGCCATGGTTCCCATCCCGAGTCCGCAAGGCCAACTGGATTTACGTGTGAGCCGTCTGTACACCGAAGGCAATATTGCGGAGGGAATGTTTGTGAGGAGCGTCCGGTACGGCCTCTGAATCATTCACTGACCGTTGTCACATCCCCCGTACATCCTGCCGCGGTGCAAGAAAAGTCGTCACCTGTCACTTCCGCGTGCCACCCAGCCCCCGCCACATCAGCAGGGCTATTGCCCTCAAAGGAACCATTTGAGACTTCCAAAATGAAGCTCGTATCAGAGTCGATACCGATCCCGCCCCCGTATCCTTCCGATGCTTCACAGCCAGAGATGTGTACATCCTGAAAGCGTGTTGTTCCTCCAGACAGCTCGACACCACCACCCTGGTCCGCACTTCCGTTCTGAAGCGTAAGGTTTTCGACCTCCAGGTCTTCCACAATGGAAGTCGCACGCAACACGCGGTGGGTGCCGTTCCCACTCAAAACCACACCGGACCCAACGCCCTCTATTCGTGCGCTCGAAGTGCGAACAGACAAAGCAACAGACCACGTTCCCGGGCATATCCGAAGTGTTCCCGGGTTCATGATTGTGTACCGAGAAACCTCTTCAGATACAAGCCATGCTGTGGCGTCGGTCATTTCACCCGATGAATCGATCCATGTCGCCACTCCATCGTCATTGCCAGAACAATCATTGTCCTCACCACCACACCACTCTACAGCTTCTGGGTGGGAGCCTGGGTCGTCATCATCACAATCGCCCCCAAGCGTGGTCCAGTCTCGACCGGGTGACTCACACGACTCCACCACTTCAGATTCGTCGCCCCAACCATCTCCGTCGTTATCTCGATACCAAGACGCATCCGGTGCTGAACTGGGGTCAATTACTCCGTCGCAATCATTGTCGATGCCGTCACAGATTTCATCCGCACCAGCGTGGGTGCGAGCATCTGCGTCATCACAGTCTCCCCCTTCAAGCACCCACTGATCACCGGGTGACCAGCATGCCAACTCTGGCGGTCCCACACCATAGCCATCACCATCTTCATCGAAGTACCACAACGATTGATCCAGTGCGTTGGAGCCATCAATGGTCCGGTCACAATCGTTGTCCACACCATCACAATATTCAGGGGCTTCCGGGTAGGTGCCTGGGTCCTCATCATTGCAGTCCATGTCCTCGTAGACACCGTCGCCATCTCCATCGATCGGGGCGACCAACCCATCCCAAGGAGGACCAGGGTCCACATCCAACCCAGAAGGAACTGCGCCCACACCGGATATCGCCGTACTCGTTTCCGTTGAACCAGAATCATCCGTCGAAGAAGGCTGCCCACTATCTTCGACATCGCCACTGGAGGTGTCGCCAGATGAATCAGAAGACTTTCCGCTACAACCCAAAGCCATGAGTGTCAGGATCAATGTGATTCTCATGCTTTGCACACTATCCTCGATTCAGTGGACCCACTCTCCACGAAGTGAGTTGGTAAAGCCTCGGATGACCGAAACCGGTACGGTTTTTCCGACCAAGTCCAGTGTACCCGGAAAATTGATCATCTTGAAAGTACTGGTCCGGCCACACACTACACCCTCGTCGTACCGACTGGGTCCCTCAACCAACACATCCATGGTTTGACCCGACAAGCTTTCGTGGGCAGCAATGGATATTTCTCGCTGCCGTTGCTGTAAACGCACCAATCGAGCCTGGGCAACATCGGGTGCCACTTCATCTTTTAATAGACGAAGAGCCGACGTACCCGGACGCTGGGAATACTTGAAAGAAAAGGAACTTTCGAAAGCAACCTCATCCAACAAACTCATCGTCTGCTCGAAATCTTCATCTGTTTCACCAGGAAAGCCCAAAATAAAGTCCGTCGATAGAACCATGTCAGGCCGTGCATCACGCAACTGATCTACCAATGACAAATAATGCTCGCGATTGTAGAAGCGCTTCATTCGGCGAAGCACACGATCACTTCCAGACTGCACAGGCAAATGCAGGTGGCTGGTCAGCTTGGGCAGGTCTCTATAGGCCTGAATCACATCTGGCCCCATGTCTCGGGGGTGACTTGTCGTATAGCGAATGCGTTCTACGCCTGGAACATCGGAAACTGCGTACAACAACTGTGCAAAAGTGCGCTCCCCAGCAACCTTGAGGCCATACGAGTTCACATTCTGCCCAATCAAAGTAATTTCACGGACACCCGTATCGGCCAACCCTTTCACTTCTTCGAGAATCTGATCGGAAGATCGCGATACTTCAGGACCCCGCGTGGTCGGTACAATGCAGAATGTACACTTGTTGTCACACCCCTTCTGGATGGTAACAAAGGCTCCAACTTGCCCCGTAGAACCCGGGTCGAGTTCTGAAGCGAAAGCATAGGTTTCCAAATCTAGAAATTCAGTGTCGAGCACCTGTTTGGTTGCACGGGGGACATCACTACGAGCGGCATCTACCAGTTCTCGCACTCGAGGCACTGCATCTGGACCAAAAACAAGATCGAGTTCCCGATAACGGTTGAGCAACTTCTGCCCTTCCTGCTGAGCCACACATCCAGCAACAGCAACCGTCACCGGACGGTCTTCCGTTCGCTTAATCTTAAGCGCATCACCCAAGAAACTATGTAGCTTTAATTCTGGCTTTTCACGGATTGAACACGTGTTGACAATGATGACATCAGCGTCATTCATGGAGTCAGTAGACTCAAACCCATCTTTGCCAAGCAAAGCATGAATCTTGCCCGTGTCGTACACGTTCATTTGGCAGCCAAAGGTCTGAACAAACACCTTCTTCATGGCAACCTCCCTCGAATCAGCGAACCGCTGGTAGTCTGTTGCATGCGCATTGCGCAAGTGACACAACGGTGAGGATGGTAATTACCTCGACTCATCAAACAATCCAACTGCTAAGAATTCGTCGAGTTGAACGCCCCTCCACCCTCGTGCCAATCGAGGCC
>PALY01000001.1 GCA_002707085.1 Deltaproteobacteria bacterium | reverse complement strand
TCCAGCCACGATGTACCACCCCTTTGCCTGACGGCGCAGCGTGTGGATATCGGACACCAATTTTTCCTTTTGTTCCTGCGCCCCAGTCAGGTTCAGGAAGTCTGGAGTCGAGAGGCGTTGAGGGCCTCTGTATACGCCCCACGTTCTAAAGGTCGAGAGCTGATCTGTGACCACAACCCCCGTCCCCATTCCGCTGGGGTAGCCGTAGGACATGGACGTATAGGTGGCGACGGAAGAACCGCGATACTCCGTTTCTGCACGAACTTGCAATCGTTGTGCTTTGTAGGTGCGCAACGCCATCAATCGTTCAGGCGTGAGTTGACCCAAGCTTGAAGGTGCTGGGGGCAGTTTCTCGACAACAGGTTTGGCTTCGGTGGCCTCTTCTGTTGTGGCAGGTTCCTCTGCCATTGCGGGCAAAGAGAGGAAAAGAGCGCAGGAAATGATTCTCATATGACTGTCCTATTCGTCCGGGTCGGGCCAGCAAGGTTGTTTTCCATCTACGATGGCTTTCATGTCCGTAGGTAATGGTGCCTCAATTGTGACCCATTCGCCATCTGGATGTGGAATTGTGATCTTCGCAGCGTGCAGCGCATGTCGAGGAAAACCGGTGGCTTTCCTGATTTTTTCATCGGGTCCGTGGTCCAACATGTGTGTGAACGTATCATCGGGTTGGCCATACATTTTGTCACCAAGTATCGGTAATCCCAAATGCTCGAGATGGACGCGAATTTGGTGTGTTCGTCCTGTGTGAGGACATGCTTCCACAAGGCTGAAATTCTCCATTCTTTGGAGTACGGACACCGTGGTCTGCGCAGGCAGTCCATCTGCGGCAACCCCTCTCCGAATTCTGATGCTGGACCCTGCTGCATGACCAATGGGTGCATCCACTTTTGTCTGCTCCCAGTCGGGCGAACCATACACGATGGCGTGGTACGTCTTGCTGGGCAGCTTTTTATAAAATGCGTTTTTGAGAAATGAGTTTGCGGCCTTGTCTTTGGTCAAAACATTGATGCCACTGGTTTCACGATCTAAACGGTGAGCAAGGTCTACATCATGGTCGGGTCGTGCTGCGCGGGCCACGCCCACCAGTCCGTAAGTGAAAGTCAATCCTGCCGGGTGGGCCAACATCCCGGATGGTTTGGACACGACGAGAAGGCGCTCGTCCTCATACATTACATCTGGGAGCGGAGGTGGTGGCCCTGATGGCCCGATTCCGGGAGATGTGACCAGCAGTTCTTGGCCTGCGGCCAATGTAGAGGATGGTTTGAGATCACCGTTCACCCGCTCGATACCACCCTGTTGGATCAAACGTTGGATGCTCGACCGAGAGAAGTTGGGAAATCGATTCGCCAAGTACACATCGACTCGACGGCCATCTCCATCGGTACCGACGATGACGCTTCGACTGTTCAGCCGAAGCGTTTCCCCATTCACAACGATTTCTCTATCACTCATCAAAACTCAAGCGATGCGTTGAATGCCAGCATCTGCGGCCGCTTGGTAAATGGCATCCCGATTGTCCAAGTAGAATAGGTCAATCGCCAGAATCACCAATGGAGCGATGACAATTGCGGCGAGACCACAGGTCAACACAACAGCAACCGATGCAATCAGAGCGAGTGTAATGAGTTGAATCAATATCGGAACGATGTTCGATTTTGCATGGGCAAAAGAGGCCTTGAGGTTGTCGATGGGCTCAAAAGTCTTTTCTGCAGCCAGGTGGGCCGTCCACACCAAAAGAGGGATGGCGACGTAGACACCGACAATGCAACAACACAGGCCCAGGATGTATACACCGGTGATGCACAACATGGTGAGTGCATCATGGTTCATGTCGTCGAAGTTGAAATAGTCGCCGATATCGGGCGGTGTTTCATTTTGAACGGAAGTACGCATCACGCGAATGGCGTTTGGCTGGAGTAGAAACCCAATAAAAAATTGGTTTGCGACAGCCATCACGAGGCCAAAAGCCACCCATTGCCATGGATGTTTGATGAATGTGTCCCATGCGGGTTTGATGTAATCCATAGATGCTCCTGACAAATTGATGTCGCATCCTATCTGATTTTTTCGCTGGAAGGGGTATGCTCAAGATATGTCGCGCCCCAAGATTCGTCCTGCCTTGATTCTTGCCCTTGCCTGGTTGTTGGCAAGCATGGTTTTAAGTCTGTTGTTGTTTCCGCAATTGGGTGGCCGTGGGCTGTTGTGGCTCGCTTTGCAGGACACTTTATGTCTGATTGGTTGCGGTTGGGAAATCCACGCCGCCTGGAAGCGATCCGACTAGGGGCAAGTACGACGGACCGTGAGATGTTCCATGGCGTCCTGCGCTATGGTCCATGGAGCGAACACACGAGCGGGAGGCCATCCTGAAAGCATATTGCCGTGAATGTTTGCTCCACCTGCATAGGTCAATACCCGCAGACCCGGTCTCGGGTCCGGAAATGGGGTGACCTCCATCCATTCCCAGCATGCGTTTGAAGTAGATTGGGGCCAAGCATTCCTTGAAATGGCGACCAACTCTTGCTTGCCCAGCAGTTCGTCATCCTCCACAGGTACCCACCCAGCCGCTTCCAAATGATGTTGGAAACCCCAATGCCCTGCGACCCGCCCCGCCGGATGCAGCATCGCTTTTTGGGCCGCAAGCTGTTGGGTGTGTGCGAGATCGAGATCGTCCATTGCGAGGGCGAAGCCCAGGAGTGGGGTCAGGATGGATGCCATCAACACCTGTCGGCGTGATGCATACCGAAGAGGAATAAGGATTGCGGGAGCAAAGAATGGTATCCAATATCGGCTGGCGGAAAACCGGAGCATGATGAGAAACAACAGACCTGTTCCCAACCACACCAATAGAAATTGGTCCATGCGGTCTTTGGGTTTGAAAACAGCCGAGAGTGTGGCGCCACCAGCGGCCGAAAAAAGGATGGTGGCAAGGGTGGGCGCACTCAACTGGTGGGTCAAGTGTGCTGCGATTGCACCCATGATTGCACCTACGATGGCGCCAGCGATGGCGCGTTTTGAGTGGTGCCAACACAGAATGGGGAGTGCGGCGGCTCCGCCTAAAGCGGCAATACTTGCCACAGTTTTGTGTCCCAAGTCGCCTGCGGTATTGGACACGGATTGGAAGCCCGTCATCGCCAACAAGTGAATTGCATCGTAGGCGAGTAGATCATGAACGATGAGCAGTGCCAACGGTAGCGATGCGGCGGCGGCGAGTCGAAAAGCGGAGCGACGGTCTCCGTGCATCCATGCCCAAAGCCCCACAAGCGGGATCATGGCAACGCCGCTGTACCGAAACACAGCCCCCAAGCCTACAAGAACAGCCCAAGGCCATTTTGAAGAGAGCGTTTTAGTCGTGTTTTCTTGCATCAGGCCCGCCATCCCAGCGAGTACACATGCGAGGAGAGGAAGGTCGGGAGTGAGCGCTTGTGTTGCAAGGATGGCGATGGGCGCACCGCACAGTAAAAGTGCCGCACTGTTGGGTCGCTTGGCGACGATGGAGCCGAGTTGTAAAGCTCCCCAGGCGGCCAAAATCAGCCATGGCAGCATCCATAAATGCATTGCTGTGATGGATGCATCACTCAGTGGAGCCAACCACCATGCGATACCAGGTGGGTTGGAAAGGACATCAAAAGCGGACTCGGTTGTTCCTTGCCAATTGATGGGGAAATCATGGGGGCGCCACGGATCCTTTGCTGCATGACGGGCCATGGCGAGGAAGTTTGCGTCGTCTACATGTACGGGCTTGTGAGCAAAGGGAAGAGAAAGTCCCAATAGAACGATCATGGGTAATGTGCGGCGCATGGTGCATCCTACCCGGGTTTGAACCAGCGAGTGGGTTAGACGGCGAATGAAGGGGGCCAAAGTGTCATCATTAATGGCTGACATTGTTGTTGTGGGTGCTGGGCATGCTGGCTGTGAAGCTGCGTTGGCCGCAGCGCGTTTGGGTCAACGTGTCGTCATGGTCACGATGCGGCTCGATCACATCGGTCGCCTCTCTTGCAACCCAGCGGTGGGTGGTCTTGCAAAAGGGAACTTGGTGCGAGAGATCGATGCGTTGGGCGGGGCCATGGCGAAGGTGGCGGATGCATGTACGATACAGTTTCGCCGTCTGAATACGCGAAAGGGTCTCGCAGTGCAGTCGAGCCGAGCCCAGGTAGACATTGATTTGTACCCACAAACGATGCGGGCAGAAATCGAGTCGTGTGCGGGCATTGAGCTGATTTCCGATGAAGTTGTGGACCTTCAAGTAGATGGAACCCGTGTCACTGGAGTCGTGTTGGGGTCTGGGTCGATCGTACAGTCGCGTGCTGTGATTTTGACCACCGGTACATTTCTTTCAGCCGTCATGCATTGTGGACAGGAGCAGGTTTCAGGCGGACGGGTTGGTGACATTTCCGCTTCTCAGCTTTCCAGTCGTTTGTTGTCTTTGGGAATGCGGTTGGGTCGGCTCAAGACTGGAACGACCCCCCGGTTGGATGGGCGGACCATTGATTGGGATCGCGTAGAAGTGCAGGACGAAACACTTCCTGAAGGCCACTTTTCCTTCGATCCACCCAAGTCTCGTTTGCCGCAGATCGATTGTCACATCGCCTACACTTCAGAGAAAACCCACCAGATTATTCGAGATGGATTGGATCGCTCACCTTTGTTTTCAGGTCAAATCGAAGGCCGTGGTCCGCGCTATTGCCCGAGCATCGAGGACAAGATCGTGCGGTTTGCAGAACGTGATCGTCACCAGTTGTTCTTGGAGCCAGAAGGGCTGAATACACATCGTGTGTATGTGAATGGCTTGAGTACTAGCCTTCCTGTGGATGTGCAGTTGGCGATGGTGCGTTCGATTCCAGGCTTGGAGAAAGCTGAGATTTTACAGGCTGGGTATGCGGTGGAGTATGACTTTGCAGATCCGAGAGATTTGAATCATGGTCTTGAACATGAGCAAATCCAAGGCTTGTATTTTGCCGGTCAGGTCAATGGAACCAGCGGCTACGAAGAAGCAGGTGTTCAAGGTTTGATTGCGGGTGCTTCTGCAGCCCTTGGTGAACCCTTTCGCCTGGGCCGTGATCAAGCATATGCAGGTGTGCTGATCGATGACTTGGTGACGCGTGGCGTGGGTGGGGAGCCATACAGAATGTTTTCCAGTCGTGCGGAACACCGGTTGCTGTTGCGAGAAGACAATGCCGATCGTCGATTGATGCCTTTGGGGCGTAAAGTTGGATTGGTGGCGGATGACGCCTGGGCGCGGTTTGAGGTCAAGAAAGCCGCAATAGAAGCGGCCCGGGCCTGGTGTGATGCAACCCAAGTTCGACCGAATGCGGCTACAGCCAAACGGTTTGTCGATGCCGGTTTATCCGTACCCAAGAAGCCTCTCACGGTGTCTGAATTGATTCGCCGACCCCAGCTTCACTGGCGGGACATCGAGAAGTTGGTAGACGGCGCCCCTGACCTTGATGCTTCGACGGCGGAACAGGTGGAAACCGATCTGAAATATGCAGGCTACCTAAGCCGAGAAGAGTCTCGTGCTGCCAAGACACGCAAGATGGAATCGGTACGCATCCCAGAAGATATGGACTTTGTTTTTTCCGGGATTTCTTCCGAGGTGGCAGAACGGCTGCGTGCTGCGCGTCCGGAGACCTTGGGGGCTGCAGCCCGGTTGCCTGGCGTTACGCCTGCGGCCATTGATATCATCGCCGTTTTGTTGGCCCGTCGAAAGGTTGGATGAAACTGAGACCTGCCGAGCAGATCCATCGAGATCTTTTAGAGCGATGGCGCGAGGTGATGAATCTCGTTGGCCCGGGTCCAGTCAAGCCTCATTTTGTTGATGCCATTGGCGCGGTGGATGGGCTGAACGCGACAGGGCGCTGGGCTGATTTGGGTTCAGGTGCGGGGTTTCCTGGGATATCTTTGGCCATTCGACACCCAGAAGCCGAGGTTCTGTTGGTGGAAAGCCGACAGAAGCGGGCCGTTTTCTTGCGGACGGTTCTACAGGCTGCAGGACTCCAGAATGCCACTGTGTTTCATGGGCGTGTAGAGTCGGTAGAACCAGGCTTTGATGGTGTAATTAGCCGCGCGTTTAGGCCACCTGAAGACTATCTTCAAGATGCAGACAGGCTTCTGGTACCGGGCGGTCATGCCGTATTGTTGTCAGGAAACACGCCGCCCAACTTTGAAGGCTGGGCTGTGGTGGACAGCCAGTCATATGCCGTGCCCGACGGTACCCGGACACGGACCATACTTGGGCGTGGTTGACTACTCGAAATTGAGGTCGATGTCGTCTAAATCCAACTCATCTTCAAGGTCGATGGGTTCATCCAGTTCCTCGCGGCCACCCTCTGGAACCGACGGTGGGGAGCCAATCTGGCCATCGTCATCATCGTCCAATGTGCCATAGGTTGACTTATAGGTCGGTACATCATCACCTTCCAAGTCACGATCACTGGCTTCAGGAAGTGTCGGATCACAAAACAGGACGTACCACTTCTTGGTGAACTTGCTGTCTTGGTTCAACTTCTCTGAATAGCGAGGCATGGCTGCCCCTTTCTCCATGAACTTGAGAACAGGTACGGATTGGTAGGTGTCGACACATACGGTGAAGCGACCACGGACCTGAGAACCCATGGCTTCATCCACCGCTGCGTAGCACTTCTCATGGCGCTTCTTGGTGCCCCGATTACAAATTTTGGTTTTGGCGCTGGCCTTGAACGCACTCCAAAGATTGGAAGTGGATTCCATCTTGTAGCGTTTGGCTTTCCGCTTGAATTTCTTGGATTGAGAGACCTGAAAGTCCAATTCTTTGATGGTCTGTTTCAGTTCTTTTCGGAGCGCATCTCTCTCTTCTTCAGCGGATGCCAGTTGCACACGCAAGAAGGCCATTTCTTCTTTCAGTTGGCTTCGACGAGCTGCATTCTTGGCTTTGTTGCCCTTAAGGGTTCGCAGTTCCGCTTCTTTGGCTTCCAGTTCTCCTTCCAACAGTTGGACCCGAGCCTGTGCATTCTTGGCTTTGTCTTGTTCGGAGGCGATGAGGTCGCTGGCAAGTTCACGAAGCTCTGCTTCTGTAAGTTCCTGCTTAATAATTTCGGCTGGAGGCATGATGACAACGGGTTCAGAGAAAACGCTGTGGCCCACAATGCCTGCAATTGTACCGATAACTATCGCGGCCAGAGCTACGAGGATTACCGCAGTTCGGCCCATTTTTCGTTCACTACGAGGAGTGTATTCATCTTCCATGCTGCCCTCCTAAGTTGAGGAAGGCCCCCCATAATACGCACTTCACCCGTTGGCGCGCTCTATCTCCTTGGTTGTCACGTTCTTTTCGGATGCGGGTTCCGTCGTTTGTGCAGATTGAGCGTCTCTTTTGGCGCGCCAGCGTTCGGCTTCATCCAGCTCTGGAGGGGACTGCAGTGCGTACACCAATGCTTTGAAAAGGCCGATGGTCCAACTGAGATTGCGCACCCCAAAAAGGACCAAACTCATGATCCAGAACAGGGGATTGCGCTCGCGTCTGGCGATAAACCACAAGGAGGGCAGTTGTAAGGCAATGAAAAATGCAGCCGCCCCAGCCAGCAGTGTCCAGTCCGCACCCAGAGCCACAAACACAGAGGTCAGAATCACCAGCATGGTGGAAAGGAGTTGCCCAAACACAAAAGACAGGCGGATGTCTCGAGCGGCAAAAACTTTTCGTTGAGGGAATGCCAACGAAAGAAGTGTACGAGAGTATCCAGTGGTGATGTGCTTTCGGATGTAGTCGAAAAGCCGCTCTCTGTGCATATGGAGGACCCACAACTGTTGTGTACTCAAAATGCGGTGTTCTTCCGCGATGGTCATGGCTACAACCGTGTCTTCCGCGGCAGCAATGCGGTGGAAGAAGTGTTCTTCCAAGCGATCTCGATCAAAATATACATCTCGATGAAAAGCGACATTGCCCATCGAAAAAGAGTCTGTTTCCGCAGGAATGAATCGAAACCAGTACAGATACCAGTCTAGGTTGGCAAACCGCCCCAAGGCATTTTGCCACGGTGCGGCTCGGTAGGTTCCGCAGACTACCGGTGCAACTTCAAGCCATCGGCGAATGTCAGAGAGCCAATGATCTGGAGGCACACAGTCTGCATCTGTAAACACCAAGAACTCACCGCGAGCAATGTCTGCTCCTTTGTTGCGGCTAATGGCTGGACCGACCTGTTGTTCATTTCGAATGTAGACCACATCAAATTTTCCGCAGATGGCTGCAGTCGCATCTGTCGATCCGTCATCGATAACGATGACCTCGTAGTCTGAGTCATCCTGGGAACAGGCTGCTTTGAGGCAGCGGACCAGCGTATCTTTTGCGTTGAACGCCGGAATGATGACAGAAATGGTGCCTTGGACCATGATCGAGCCTACGGTTGCCCACTAGCGGTGTCAACCAGAAGCCACATCCATGTCTTGCGTGGACCATCTATCCACGACTCTGCTTTTCTCCATTGTCCGGGTGTTGGTCCATTGAAGCCTGGTTCTTCTCGGCTGAGCAGCCACACGTTTCCTTTGATGTTTGGAGGGGATGAAATCCAACTCTGGCAGCGCGCTGTGAGGGCAGAGGGCTGAAAATTGGGGTGACCATCGTTGAGGCGTCGAGGAAGCAAGGCGGCTTCTACGCCCATTCCAGAACAATCGAGCAGTTGGTCGCCTTCATCCATGTTTCGTTCTACGCCTTGGAGCATCCATCCCAGCAGTTGGTGTTGTTCTCCTGTGGCGAGGTCTGACACCGGTTTTCCTGCCCATGGTCCTTGGGTTGTGACCCAGGCAATACAGAGAACTGCGACCACTGCATGTAGGGTATTTTTAGCAGGTTTGGGTGCTGAAAAATCCACAATCCGAGCGAAGGCTACCGGAACAGTCATGGCAATTGGGGCAGCAAACTGGACAAAATGGTGAACGTTGAGTCGCGCCCAAACAGCCATAAGGAACATGGCACCCCAAGCCGCACCCATACAAAAACCACTTTGAAGCATTCGGCGCCACTGACGCCTTCTTGCCAACAGACATGCGGGAATAAGACACAAAGTGAAGCCGACACCGAAGGGTGCTTGGTCTTGGAAGCGAACCAAATTGTCTTTCACGAACGCCCATGCACATGGACGCGTAAGGGTGCTTATGGTGGGGTACGCAGAGTCTGTGGGTTCGTTTCGGCATGCGTTTGCCAGTTCAACATCGCCACTCTCTATGGCGAGTCTGATTTCTAGATCACGTTGGGTTCCAACTTGTTCTGCGGTTTCTTTTTGTGTGCTGATTTGAACTGCGTTGTTCATCAGTGGGCCAAACAAAAGGGCAACGAGAAGTCCCGCAATTGAGGTCATGCGGATTGAGCGACTTGAAGACAATGCGCCCATGGCGATCACGGCTGCAACCAATGCGGCTCCGCGAAAGTCGACCCCCAGTCCGATACCGGCGAACAGTCCAGCCGTGATGGCCCATATGGGGTGCCCCCACCGAGCGAGTGCAGCGCCACACGCAAGCGATAGACCCGTACAGGCGGTCAACATGGGGTACAGGGTGGCCCAACGGCTGGCTTCTGCCCATGGATTGATAAAAGGAACGGTGATGGCAGCCACGCAACCTGCCCATGGGTTTGAAAGGGCGCGCGCCCCCAATCCTGCGGAAAATACGACCATGGACATACAAATGCTGCCCAAGAGCCAAGCCGCTTCGTTGTATCCTAGCCATTCGCCCGTATGTCCCAAAATCGCTGGGTACAGGGGGTTTCTCCAGGTTGCGTAACCACCGACATCGATGTGGTTGGCCACCATCCAAGCACTGGGGACGTATTCCATCCAGTCATAGGACGAGATGAAAGGAAGGGGAACGAAGGCATATCCGCGCCACCACAGACCAATGAGGCCAGCGACGACTCCAAGCAGCCACGGGGATTCCCTCAAGGCGTGTTTGGTCAACACCCTAGAACCACGAGTCTGGAATTGTCGTATCGAAGCATCATGATGACGAGCATAACGGGAGAACAGGTCATGGGGTGGGTGTTCCTCTCTTGTTCCACGGCAATGTTCCGCAGGGTTCCACATGTGTCTGCTCTTGGCCCATATTCAATGGTGGTCAATCACAACGAAAGGCTTGCATAGTCAACTGTGCATCGATATTATCCCAATACATCGCGGCACATTCCCCATGTGCCTGAATGCGATGTTCCTCGCTGTTCCACGTTCTGTGGCAAACACACTTTCCTTTCACTCATCAGAGACCCAAATGCCCCGCATCATCGCTGTCTCCAACCAGAAGGGTGGGGTCGGTAAGACCACCACTGCTGTCAATCTGGCCACTGCTCTCGCACTAGAAGATTTTATGGTTTTGCTGATCGATCTTGATCCGCAAGGAAATGCTTCGTCTGGTTTATCGGTTCCAAAAACAGAAGTTTCTGTCGGCGTTGCCGATGTGCTGCTTGGTTTTAGAGAAATGCCTGACGCTGTTGTTCCCACCTGTGTAGATGGCCTTCACTTACTGCCCGCCACACGTGAGCTTATCGGACTTGAAATAGAGTTGGTGGAAGCCAGCCGTCGCGAGTATCGGATCAAAAGAGCGCTATCGGCGCATGCGGCTCCATACGATTTCGTCATTATCGACTGTCCTCCATCTTTGAACATGTTGACCATCAATGGATTGGCGGCTGCAGATGGTGTGCTGATTCCAGTGCAGGCGGAGTACTACGCCATGGAGGGGCTTTCTGAGCTGCTTCGGGCGATGAACCAAATCCAAAAAGGAGGCCTCAACCGGGAACTGCGACGGGAGGGGATTTTGCTCACCATGGTCGATCGCCGAACTCGATTGTGTCGGGATGTTGTAGACCAACTCCGTGAGGTTTTTGGAACAGAAGTTTTTCAGACCGAGATTCCACGAAATGTTCGGTTGGGCGAAGCGCCCAGTTTTGGCCGTCCGGTACACGCCTACGATCCACTCTGTCGTGGCGCCATTTCATATACCAATCTTGCTTTGGAGTTGTTGGACCGCATCGGCTGTGAGGCCGATGACGAAGATACAGCTGCTCACACAGAACAAAACCTTGTTCGTTCACAGGAGGCATCATGAGCCGTCCTCGTTTAGGTCGCGGCTTGGCCGCCCTCATTCCATCCGACATTCTTGATGCGCCAGGGCGCCCTCACAAGAGCTACCAAGCCACGGAACGTGGAGCGCTTCGGATGGTACCGCTGGACCAAATCCGGGCCAATCCAGAACAGCCACGGCTTCGCTTCAATTCGCATGAACTGGAGAACCTGGCTTCAAGCATTGCGGAAAATGGGGTCATTACGCCCTTGCTTGTTCGAAGTGATGAAGGTGGCGGCTACATTCTGATTGCTGGTGAACGTCGATTGCGCGCGTCTGGCTTGGCGGGGCTGGATGAAGTCCCCGTGTGGGTTCACGACAAGGTGACCAGTCGCCAACAGCTGGTGCTGGCGTTGGTCGAGAACATTCAGCGTGAGGATCTGGACCCCCTTGAGATGGCCTTGGCTTACCAACGTCTCATCGATGACTTTGGGTTGACGCAAGCGCAAGTTGCACGCCGGGTGGGCAAGGATCGAACCACGGTGGCCAATGCTGTTCGATTGTTGAAATTGCCCGACTATGTGGCAGCGGAGCTTCGCTCTGGTGTGATCAGTGCCGGACATGCGAAAGCCTTGCTGTCTTTGTCAGACGATGGCCGCATGAGAAAAGCTGTGGCTGAGGTGATCAACAAGGGATTGAGTGTGCGCGCCACAGAGCGTTTGGTTCAAAACCTGCTTCGGCCNAAACGCAGCCGGGGNCAGTCAACGCCCGCGTATCGNCATGCGACTGCACTGCTGACCACCACATTGGGNACGAAGGTTCGAATNGAACCCAAGGCNCGNGGNAACAAGGGCAAAATNGTNATCGATTANTACTCCCAAGAGGATTTGACGCGATTGGTCGATTGGTTGGCACGAACCGATGCCGCTGTGGGAAATTAGTTGGATCGGAAGAAGACTGAACCGCCCCTTACCGTGATGGGGCCGGGGACCAAGTGGGAAGGAGATCTGTCTTTTGAGGGGCGGGTNCGTGTNGATGGCACTTTNGAGGGCCGTTTGTACACAGAAGACACACTAGANGTNGGCGAAGAGGGTCGGATAGAAGGCGAANTGGACGTTGCTCGAGCNATTGTGTCGGGTACCATCATCGGAAAAGTGCGNGTCAGAGACNCNTTGATGATGGAGGCCACAGGNCGTATCGAGGGNCATTTGGATGCGGCGTCCGTAGAGGTTTGTCCGGGCGCTTCTATTGACGGCGTGGTTCGCATCACGGGTCATACAGATGAGTACTGACGGGCCGTTCATCATTTTGGTGGCGGGCGGTACAGCCAGTGGAAAGACCAGCATCGTTGAGCAATTTGTCGCACAGACGGGTGCANCTCATATTGGTCATGATCGGTATTATTTTGATGTNCCTGAACCNCGNGGTCACGATTTNGACCACCCAGANTCATTGGATACCNGCTTGCTGGTAGAGCATGTTGCCAGNCTNCGGTCGGGCCAACATGCAGACCTTCCCGTATACGAATTCGCTTCNCATTCAAGAGCNNTGGAAACGGAACGGGTGGAGCCGGCNCCGTTGATGGTCGTCGAGGGAATTTTGGTNTTGCAGGAGCCTGCTTTGGTTGCTCTTGCNGACTTGGTCGTATTNGTNGAAGCTCCTGAACCGATTCGTCTGGAGCGCCGTATACACCGCGACATCACTGAAAGAGGACGCACAGAGGAAAGTGTGATGGACCAATTTCANAAGACAGTGAAGCCCAATCACGANCAGTTTGTGCAGCCCAGTAAGGNNCAAGCCGGGTTGGTTTTGGATGGTACGGNACCGATTGAAGAGAGTGTGAANAAGCTCGTTTCTGCCCTCTCCTGAACTTATTCAGCGTCCCCTTCNCTTTCCGCTTGTGCAGCAGCCTTNTTGGCCGCTTGTTCTTCTTCCCANTTCTTTCTTCTTTCTGCGCGCTGTTTTTTGACGGTTTCACTTTCAGAGCCTGGACTCACAGCGATGGCCATCCGCCATTCGCTTTCCCCNCCATCCTCGTCATGGATCACGACGACCAGTTTGTATTCTCCACCTTCNGAATCTTTACTGGGTTTGAATTTGAATACGCCTGAGTTTTCACCAATGGTCAGGCCTGGCGGGCCATCTTTCAGGCTGTAGGTNACCCGACCACCATCTGGGTCTTCACCTTTNACTCTGAANCCATCGAGTTTGGTCAGGCTTTTGGGGTTGGTGAGAATGCGTGGAGGAGCATTTCCNATGATCAACATCGCTCCTGGAAGAGAGGCTTCGTTCCCTCGCCTTGTGGCTGTGACCGTGGCTTGAACGGTGTCACCTTTGGAGAAGAACCGACTGTTGAGTACGTCTCCTCGTTGACTGATGAGGAGCTTTCCGTTCACTTCCCAGGCGATATCGATGTTTACAAATCCGTTTTGTCGATCGATTTCCGGAATCACAGTGATGGCGTCAAACGCACCGGGTTTCTCGGGTTCATATCGAACATCTTGAATCAGATCGACGCCCACTTCTTCTCCNGTGTCCCGTTGAGAACCAGAGCGAGGGCGTTTCTTACGAACGATTTCNGGTTTGGGNGGAATGGGCTTGAGTTCCACCTTTGGNGGGGGNGGACTCATGTCGCATCCCAAGGACATCATCAACAGCAAAGCAATCATGGCGTGAGTATACCGTTCAACGGGCGATGGATTCGATCATCTGGACGACCTTGGCGGCAGGAATCACTTCTGCGAACCGGATGACCTGGGATTCCATGGTCTTGCTGAGCGCGCCCGCTTCCCCTTTTAGTTTGGAGCTAACGGCCAAAACGACATTGTCTGGAAGGTTTTGAAGTCGATCCATCAAGTGTTTTTTCCTCCAAAACCCCACGATCTCCATGTGCGCGACCTTTCCTTTTTTGCGAAAGGTGAAATCGGGAATCACCATGCTTTGGTTTCCTTGGTCGATGGGTTCTCCGGGGGAGAGGCTCCAGTCCGAGTCCAGTTTCTCAAAACGCTCAACGAACCATGTTTCGGTTCTGGATGTCCATGTGCCGGTGTCTTTGTAGTGGCTTGTGAGTCCCATGGTGTGATCGAGGCTCAAGTCCTTCTTGAATTTCCGCTTTTTGCCCCAGAGAATCTCTGCCTTCATGTGCCAAGCACCCGGCTGGAGAAGAATGGCGGGAAAAAAGTTCGCCATTTGCATGCCATATCGAGTCGAAAGGCGAAGCAGGCTTTGGGGACCGTCCAATTCGATGCGCAAGCCATCTTTTGTAGGCTCGGTTCGGTACATCAATTGATAAAATTTAAGATAGCGAATCAGTTGTCGTACATACTTGGGGTCTGGTTGTGTAAGCATGAGGACAATCGAGTTCGCTTTGAGCATCAGTGCCTGCACCAGGGCCACATTGTACCGTTCCAGAAGACCGTTTGGTGTGGGCAGTTTGATGGATTGAAGCACTTGTTGGTCTTTTAGATCGGCGTACAGGGCTTGTTCGACATCCTCAGGTGAGCAGTTCAAATCTTTGGCGACACGGACGTACACATCGTGGGCGGTTTGTTGGTCTGTGTCGGGGTGTCTTGCCAATGGCGCCATTTGTGCCGCTTCGCTGAAGACTTGCCATCGCAGCGCTTGGGGGTCGATGGGTGAACGGGATTCAAACTCACCCTTGTCCATCAGTAGCTTGGCCATGCCCTTTGTGATCTTGTGGTCGACATCTGTACCTGTGAGATCGCGGATGCGTTCATCGATGGTTCCTCGATTCCACCCCTCTTCAAGGGCGGTGGACATCACGTCCACAAGGACCCCTGCCCTGTCGACCAACCGATTGGTTTTGGTCGATATGAACGACGGTACCAAGGTCTTTTTGACGACCCGGACTCGAACCAAATCACCGGTGAGCATTGGACTCAGCGATGTCGTTTTGTACTTTCGCGATGTTTGCCAAAAGTGCAGTTTGGATGGCCATAAAAACAGCGATTACCAGTAATAACTTGAAGTTTCTTTCTTCCGTCATGGTTGGTTCCTGTACATGGTGGTCGTGGTTTGTTTAGCGGTATGCATCATGGCGTCTTCGTCTTTGACTGGTTCGCATTTCGGCGGTGTCGGCGGCGACGATTTCGTACAATACCGCTTGTTTTCCCTCTCCGGGCCGAAGGATTCGACCAAGGCGTTGAACGTGTTCTCGAACTGTTCCCGTGCCGCTCAATACGATCGCAACTTCTGCTGCAGGCATGTCTACGCCTTCGTTGAGTACCCGACTGGTCACAATGACCGGCAAGGTTCCGTCTTCGAATGCATCCAAGATGGCCCTACGCTCTTTTACATCCGTTTGGTGGCTAATACACGGCACCAAGAACATCCGACTGACTTTGTATGCAGTTTGATTGTCGTGAGTGAACACAATCGTTCTACGTTTATGTTCAGTTTTGAGTAAATCTGCCAAAACATCGAGTTTTTGGGAGGTTCCGTGCGCGATTTTACGGGACTCTTGGTAGGCCTGAAAGGCAGCCCTGCCTGCTTTTGATTGTGCTGCATGCCGAAGAAAGGTCTGCCAGCCACGAGGAGAACCCAGCGGTATGCGTTTGGCTTTTATGAACTGTGTGAACAGGTTTCTGGTTTCATCGTAGCGGGCCTGCTCTTCTTCGTTGAGTTCCACCTGTATTCGAACGGTTTCGTAATCCGCCAAATATTGCCCAGACAGTTCTGTGATGCCCTTTTCGTAGACGATGTCNCCCAATACTTCGATGAGTGCATGTTCCCGTTCAGCGTCGTGGTCCCAAGTGGCTGTCAGTCCAAGTCTGTAGGGTGCGATAGAAGATTCGGCAGCTTGCAAGTAGCCTGGTGCAGGCAGATGATGGACTTCATCAAACACAAGAAGGCCAAACCTGTCTCCGTATCGAGCCAGGTGAATGTAGGCGGAATCATAGGTAGAGACGGTGATGTCTTGGACATCGTGTGTGCCTCCGCCCATCATGCCAACGGGACATCCGAATGCAGTTTTTAGGCGGTCGTGCCATTGGCCCACAAGATCTAAAGTGGGTGCCACCACCAGTGTGGATCTGGCCGTCTCTGCAATGGCGAGTTCTGCGACAAATGTTTTGCCAGACCCTGTGGGCAGAATCACAGCCCCCCTTCTGCCGGCTTTATGCCAAGCATCTACGGCTTCTCGTTGGTAATCCCGAGGTTTTCGGTCCGAGGGAACCTTTAAATTATCGAGCCGTGTATAGTTTTGGCTTTCGTCTGTGTACGCAATTCCAAATGCGCGAGCGGAAGTGACCACTTGTGGGTACAGCCAGGCGGGTCCCCGAGGGTGCCCAATTCGGTCGTCGAGCCTAAACCCAGGTGGAAGCTGGTCTAATTCGGAACCTTCTACCACCAGGGTTCCATCATGAAAACGAATGCACCACATCGCTTGTGACTAACCGGATGACTTGTTCAGGGTTGGAACAAAGCTGTTTTCTGCAAAACGCCACACACTTGCAGGTCTGGCTTTACCCCTGTGTCTTTTTCCGGGAGATTCGACAATGGTGCCATCATCAACCATTCGTTGGAACCGCCTCCGGAAGTTTCTTGGATCCCATTTTCGGTGTTGTGTTGCTTCATAGACGGACTGTAGCTCGGCCACTGTAAATATATGGGGTGCAAGTGTGTACGCTAAGTTGGAATCCTCTATTGTTTGGGCAATTCTTTCAGCCCCCAATGCCAGAATTTCGGCGTGGTCGAATGCCAGTCGCATCCATGGCGCTTCTTCCGATACGCTAAACCATTGGAATGGTGCCCCCTCTTTTGTGGGGGATGCTTGTGTAGCGAGGCTGGGTCGAAGCAGTGCATACCATGCAACAGAAATGACCCGCATGCGTGGATCGCGCCCAGCACGGCCGAATGTGTGTAGTTGTTTCATGTGGCAGTGATCAACAGAGAGGCCTGTCGCATCCTGAAAGGTGCGGCGAGCCGCATCTTCGATATCCTCTCCCTGATCTCCGTCGTGACGGACCCGCAGTTCATTGCTTGGTAGTGCCCATGTGCCACGAAAAGGGGGTGTGTCCCTTTGAATCAGCAGAACTTTGAGGTCTGATTCAATCACCGTAAAGATGACCAAATCGGTCACCACAGCGGGGTTTGAGTTGATTTTGGCGGGGGTTCGTTTTCGTCTATCGGTGGGTGTCATCGTTCAACCCGCCGTCAATGTGTCTGACAAGATTCCCCGCGCAAGCAATGTCGTACGGTCTCCAAGGGTTGGACAGGCGGGGTTGTATTTGTGCCTCGATCCCCGCTCGGCTCTTCGGGCGGCACGAAAATATCGGTCGATCAGGCTTTCTGAGATGTTTTGGAACGACTGTGACTCCGTTGCTGCCTCGATGATTTGCTGGAGTTGAAATTCCGTGAGGTCATCATCGAAAATGTTGGCCCCGGGAGCGGTGTCTGCAAACCGAGCGAGGCGTTCGATAAGTCCAATTTGTACGTATTCGCCGGACAGAGGGTCAATGTAGCTGTAGAAGGTTTCTCCGCTGTCAGAAAGCTTCAAGAAAGACCCAATTTCATCTTCATCGGTGTGAGAGATTTGGTTTCCCCACAGTTCAGGTGTGGGTGGAGCTGTGATGATTTCTCGGTATGCGTCGCTGGCATGGAGGCGTAGACCCAATCCATGGGCCAGCTGAAAGACTTCTCCTTTTGACAACATGGCGATGGGGTTTGTGTCGACTTCTCCATCACCACCTTTTTGGTAAAAGCGNAGCCAGCGGTCTTCGCACTCATTTCCCGTNCCATGACGGATTCCATTTCCGGTGAAGCGCAGGTACCCGCGTCCCAAGGGGGCGCGCAAACAGCTGCGAATGGACCCCAAAATGGTGTTGTCGTTTTCTATTCGGGNTTCGATTTCGCCGCGATCGTAGCCAGCCTCTTCAAGATTGCTCAACATGTCTCGAACCATCGATTCATATGTCGATGTCAAATCGTGGATGATCAGTTTGGCCCCAATCGCTGTGGCCAAACTTTTGGCTCGGGTTTGGGTTTCAGTACCAGAGTTAATGGAGGAATAGACCAAAGTGATGTTGTCTGCACCGAGAGCAAGAACCAACAGTCCTGCCACGACCGCACTGTCGACGCCCCCTGACAGATCGAGTTCTGCGCGTTCGATTCCGATGGATTGGTGGAAGTCTCGAATGGCCTTCACGCGTTCGTCAATCAATGCGTCCACGTTCGATACGGGCATGGTGTTCTCCTGAATTAGATTGTGGCTTTGGCGGCTTGTGCGATCTGTTCAAGTCGTGACTGTTTGAGTTCAACAACCAACGCTTCGGTTTGTGGGCTGATTTCGGGAGTGGCGTTCGAAAGCATTTCTGGGGGTGTATGCATGGCACGGCCATTGGTGAGAACCGCATAGTCAGCAGGTGGTTTTTCTCCCAACTGCCCAATGATTCCAATCGGGCGTGAACCCCGGTCTGCGCGCCCTGGTGAAAGTAGACGCCAAGTCACGGGGTTGCCGGGAGCAGAACTTTTGGCGGGATTGTCCGAAAATTTCATTGTGGGAACATCACCGGACTGGCTCAGTTTATAGACCGCTCCGACCTCGCCTCTTGTCGGAAGAGGAACATGGGGTTCGACCAAGTACTGTCCAAACATGTAGCTCTGTTTTTCCGCGGGCCAACCCGCCTGTTCTCTCAAGGTCTCAAATCGTCGCGCCCGATCGGCGTTAAAGCCGCCTCCCAGCTTGATGCCAGCTTCCATGCCCACTTCCCGTTGTGTGTGGACACCCAACAAATAGTCACCTTCCATGGTGCTTTCCGAATCGAATCGAATTGAACACTGTCGTTCAGGGGTTTGTCGCATCACGCGGATGGCACTGGGCAGGCCGGAAAAACGAGTCGAATACGTATCCAACAAGAAGGTCACTTCTCCGGCCACGCGATCGCGTACAGCGGAAAATGCATTGAAGTCAGAGCCGTACCGTTGTGTGTGTTCGTGTCCTGTGGTGCCTCCAGCATTGATGTTCAAGACCCGCGCCGCTTCTACATTGGATGTAGAGATAAAGCCTGCGCTCTTGCAGGCTTCAACTGCGATGAGGTGTTGTTCTGCGCAGCTTGCAGCGCGCATTCCCGCCTCAAAGGCTCGTGCGGGATCACCCATGATTTCAAGAAGTGTTTCGGCCCTGTTTTTGATGTGTTCAAAATAGCCTTTGGTGTCAATTTTGATGTCGAAATTGGGGACCACACCTGCTGCATCCAAGCTTTCCAATATGATGTCGCGTTCCCGTTCACAGGTGGCGGTTCCGAGCATTTGGGCCAGTTGGTTCGGTGATTTTTTGGCCAATGTCGCGACTTGAATTCTGAATCGAATCCAGATGACTTGTGCTTCAAGGTATGAAACCAAGGCCGAAGGCCCCGTCACACTGAAAGCGACCTCTCGATTAGAAAACCAGCTGCCTGCGGGCACGCCATGGACCGTTACCGGAGATGAAAGTGCTTCGGTATATTCGTCCCCCAAGCCCAGTCCTCGGCCGTGAAGATAGTCCATATCGGTCGCTGAAAACTGAGGTAGCAGACTGTTTACATAGGCGGTGGGGTCCACGGGCATGTAGAATGGGCCACCATGTCGGATAGCAAAGCAGAAAGTCTCTGGCCGAAGTGGCGCCCCAGCGGCTGCCATGACGGGCTTGTACCAGTCAGTTCGCATGGTTCGCCTCCTTTTTACTTTGTGTCATATATGCCCTTAAGTAAGTCAAGTAGCCTGAAACACCAGTAGTACAACCATCAACTGACGAGGAAAAACTCATTGAGCTTCTTATTGCTGTTGTGGTTTATGGTCGCGCCTTCCCAGGCGATTACACCGGTGCGCGCCAAGAGCTATCACCATCATGATCGATACCTAAGATGGGTGTCGCGTCTCCCTCATGAACACAACCCAGACGCGTATCGGCAGATCTCAGAATTCCATCGAGACATCGCCCCTTGGGTCGCATCCAAACCGGGTGTTGTTCGTCCATTTATTGTGGGTCGAACTGTCGAAAAACGTTCTATTTGGGGGTTTCGGATTTCTCGGCCCGACCGAGAAGTGCATACCCGAGTTTTGGTGTTTGGTGGGATTCATGCTTTGGAGTGGATTTCGACAGAAACGGCTGCGGCTTTCATCGAGTTTCTTGCTGAAATACCACCCGATGGCGTTGAGGTGGTGGTGATACCGCTGTTGAATGTAGATGGAAGAGTGCGTGTAGAAGCCGATCGTAAAGCGGGCCGGAATGTGTACCGCAGAGGCAATGCGCGTCAGGTGGATTTGAATCGAGATTTCGAAATAAACCGAGAACCGAAAGCGATTTGGCGCCACATTATTCCGGGCTACTACGCGCACAGCAAGGCTCCTCTTTCTCAGCCTGAAAGCAAGGCACTCGATAGACTGCTACACGAACGCTTTGATGTAGCGGTGAGTCTTCATGCTTTTGGTGGATTCATCTATGTGCCATGGGCGGGGTTGTGGGAACGAACAGACGATTGGAAGACCTTTCACCGATTGGGACACATTATGAGTCAGGCGCAGGGGGCTCATGCATACAAAGTGAGACAGCTCTCTCGATGGGGTTTCTTTTTCCGGGCGCAAGGCTCAGAGCTTGACCACATGTACGGAAAGTACGGTACCAAGTCTTTTCTGATCGAACTGACACGATCTGGGCTTGATCCTTTTCGGCCAAACACTTGGAAAGAGTACTTTCGTTGGTACAACCCAATCGAACCAGATCGGCATGTGGACAAAGGGGTGTCGGCGTTGCGTGCTTTGGTTTACACCATCTCTTTTGAGGGTCGAGACGTTCTTGACGGCTAAACCAAGGCGTTGCTTTGGTTTAGCTGAGATGTGTTCGTCGTCAGTAGAAGCTTGACTGGTAGGTGAACCGTCGATACGGCTCCGTGCTTCAATAATGGCCGGAGTTGCTACCATGATCGAGGTCCAATCGCTGAGCCGGTTCTATGGCTCCCGATGCGCTGTCAGTGACGTGAGTTTTTCTATTGCTGAGAATGAGGTGGTCGGATTTCTAGGCTTGAATGGTGCAGGAAAAAGCACAACATTGAAGGTCTTGGCAGGTCTCCTCCTTCCTTCCGGTGGAGAAGTCACAATCGATGGCGTTGATATGAGCGAGGCGCCGATCCAGGTGCGGTCGCAAATTGGTTTTCTTCCTGAAGACCCTCCCTTGTACACTGAAATGACTGTTCGGGAGTTTTTGGTCTTTGTGGGTGGGTTGCGAGGCATGAGCCCACAGCTTGTGAACGCTCGCTTGCCTGCGGTTTTGCAGAAAACCCATCTCACAGATGTTGAATATCGGGTGATTGACGAACTCAGTCATGGCTATCGCAAGCGTGTTGGAATTGCCCAGGCGATCATCCACGAGCCAAAATTGGTGATTCTGGATGAACCCATCAGTGGTCTCGACCCAGTACAGATTGTTGAAATGCGACAAGTCATTCAAGGTTTGCGCGCTGAAAGTACAGTGATTGTGAGTTCTCACATTCTTTCTGAGATTTCCCAAACCTGTGACCGCATCTTGGTTCTCAATGGTGGGAAACTGGTCGCTCAAGGTACAGAAATAGAACTTGCGGGTCGCTTTCACATCGTGGGCGCTGTGGATGTATTGGTTCGTGGTGAGTCGGAAGTGATTCGTGCGGTTCTGGAAGCACAAGAAGGTGTGAAGAAGGTCATAGAGATGGCAGATCCACCCGAAGGATTGCTTCGTTTCCGGGTCAGCATGTCGACGGATGTGCGAGAAACTTTCATTGCAGCGTTGGTGGGGAAAGGTGTCGGCATTCGTGGGGTAACGGATGCTCATGATGAGCTGGAAGGAATCTTTCTTGATCTCACTCGAGACGATGTAGAGGTGTCAGCATGAAGACCATCACACTGCTTGTCCGTCGAGAACTGGCTGCCTATTTCAACACATCGTGGGGTTGGGTCATCCTTTCGTTGGTTTTGTTGATTGATGGGGTTTTGTTCAATGCGTTTGCATTGGGAACCCGAGAGCGTTTTTCGGCCAATGTTTTATCGGACTTCTTCTATTTCTCTTCTGGCACGACCATGATCGCAGGCGTTTTGCTCACCATGCGGTTGATCGCAGAAGAGAGGCAGACGGGAACCCTGACCATTTTACAGACTGCCCCCATCAGAGAAGTGGATGTAGTTCTGGGTAAGTTCTTGGGCGCCCTTTGCTTTTTGATGCTCATTACAGCCTGTACCGCCTACATGCCGGCGCTCATATTTGTGAACGGTAAAGTCAGCATTGCGCAGATCGGGGCCGGGTACCTTGGTTTGATGAGTCTCGGTGCCGCGACCATTGCCATTGGAACTTTCGGTTCTGCTTTGGCTCGCAATCAACTGCTGGCCGCAGTCATTGGAACTGGGTTGTTGGTATTTATGTTGTTGGGGTGGATGGTTGGTCAGATGACNGAACCGCCTCTGAGCGGCATTTTTTCTTATATGGCTGTGTTTGATCGTCACTTTCAACCCTTTATGAAGGGCCGAATCAACACAGAAGGCCTGGTGTTTTTCTCCAGTGTTTGTTTTGGGTTCTTGCTGTTGGCGATCCGAACTCTCCAGCTACGGAGACTAAGATAATGACCAATTCAGTTGTTTTACACCTTTTGGGAAGCATGTTGGTTCTGCTGTTGGTCCGTCTTGGTGGCGGCAGTGAAGACCCACTCTTCCAAGCACAGATTGTTGGGTGGCTATTGATTCTAGTCGCTTTTGGAATTGCATTCCGAAAGCGAAATGATTCTGATGGGGACTCCACCAAGTGGTCTCTTCGCTGTCAGTTTTTCAGCATGGTTGCATTGCTGGGTATTGTTGCCGTCTCACTTGACCAAATCGATCTTCTTGAATTGGATGAAGAAGGCCGCAGTCGGGCCGAGGTTCTATTTCAAGCGGCGCTGTCGTTGTTGTGGTTTGTATCCATCGTACCCATGATCACGGTGGACAGGGTTCGCTCAGCCAGCCCCGTGATGTTGCCGACAAAGCGCATTTCGGAAGCGGGATTCGCGGGCCTTGGGATTGCCTTTGCCGTTTCCATGCTGTTCCCGTTGAACTATGTGGCGCACGAAACGAATGTGCGTTGGGACCACAGTTACTTCAAGACAGCATCTCCAGGAGATGTGACCCTGGCNAGCATTGAAAACCTTGAGGAGCCCATTCAGGCGTGGTTGTTCTTTCCCACTACACTGGATGTGACCGAAGAAATCCGCACCTATTTTGACCAGATTGCATCTCATCCCGGCGCTTCTTCAAAGATTGATATTGCTTTTGTCGATCATGCATTGGAAGGAGAACTTGCCAAAGAGTTGAAGGTTCAAAAAAATGGAACCATCGCTCTTGTGCGTGGCACAGGCGAAGACCAACAAGTTCAGAGAATTCGCATCGGTGATGCGATGGACAAGGCTGAACGGAAGTTGAAAAGACTGGATGAAGAGGTCTCCAAAGCGATGCTCAAGCTCGCAACCGATCCTCGTCAGGCCTATGTGACGGTTGGGCATGGAGAGATGTATTGGAAAAAGGGGAAGAATGTTTTGCCCGCTCGGTCGATAGAGGCTGTGAAGTCCGAGCTGAAAAGGCTCAACTTCAAGGTGTCGGAATTGGGTGCGGCTCAAGGGTTGGCTTCTGAGGTTCCAGAAGATGCCGACTTGGTGCTGGTATTGGGGCCGACCGAAGCTTTTTTACCAGAAGAGTTGGATGCCTTGAATACATACCGGGCGCAAGGAGGGGCACTGTGGATTGCCTTGGACCCGGGTTCCAATGCGGACATGGCAGCGTTGCTTGGCCCGCTGGGTTTGAGCTATTCGGGGGCTGAAATGTTGGTGGGTGACACCAATATTTGGGTCGCGACCCGGCGTGTGACGGACCGGTACAACATTTTCACCAACAAGGTTTCCACCCACCCATCCGTGACGACCTTGTCCCGAAACAGCAAGACGCGAGCATTGTTGGTTCCTCTTGCGGCCCCCCTGACTCAGTTGCCGAATGCTCCACATAAGATTGAAATCACGGTGCGCTCGTTGCCAGAAGTATGGGTTGATTCCAACTCAAACCTGCGATTCGATGCTGGTTNTGAAGAGAGAAAAACATGGCCGATTGCTGCCGCCGTATCGGGTGGAAGTGAAGAGACAAACGACGCTTTTCGGGTACTCGTTATGGGGGATGCGACGTGGGCCAGTGACTTGGTTCTCCCATTGTCGATGGGCAACCAAGAGTTTCTGAGAGATGGCCTCGGTTGGTTGGTTCAAGATCCGAGTACTACCGGTTCGGTCAATGATGAAGAAGACGTGAAGATTCGGCACACCAAGAAAGATGAAGCCTGGATTTTTTACGGGACGACACTGTTGATTCCTGTACTGATTCTTGTGTTTGGTTCCATTCGTGTTCGAAGTCGGCGTAGTGGAGGTGCGGCATGAGGCGTTCAGCTACGATTTATGGATTGCTCTTGTTGGTCTTTTCAGGAGCCGCTTGGCATCAGTGGACTTCAGAGCCTGCCCTCGACCTAGAGGGCCAAGTTGCGCTCTTGCCTGGCAATGCAGATGACATATCCAAAGTCCTTTGGGTGAGTGACACCAGTGAAGCCACGATCAATCGAAAGAAAGACGAGCGAGGCTCTTATTATTGGGTGGAGTACACGCGATGGACTGAAAAGACCATTCCAGTGGAGCCAGGCCAAGGCGACACAGGAGAGGCTCCTGAGCCACAGGTTGAGCGTACAGCGAAGCATTCGGTGTTCAAGGGTGCCCACAAGGTGGATGATGTTTTTGCGAGTTTGTCTCCCCTTCCCGCCCTGCGGAAACTGGAGATCACTTCGGATGAAAAGCTTGAGCAGGTGGGCCTTNCAGATCCCAAAGCCAGTCTTGAAATCCATCGGGATGGACGGGTTCAAAAGTTGGATGTGGGTGGCGAAGCGTATGGGACCCGGGATCGCTATGTGCGGCATGGTGAGACCGGTGACATTTACTTGGTTTCCAAGGATCTATTGAAGCCTTTGGAATATGCCCGTACGCGACTTCCAGACCGAACATTGATTGGCGTAGAGCATTCATCGATCCTTTCGGCCACAGTCTCTGTGGGTGAGGAATCCTTGTCCTTGCGTCACCTGAACCGAGAAGACCCAACGAAGGCCCAATGGGTAACGGATGATGATCCGGAAACGCCGGCAGAACAGGCCACAACATGGTTGAGTAAAGCCTTTGCCTTGAAGGGCACTCGGTTCGCAGATCCGAAAGAACCACCAACGGATCTTGAAGATCGGTTTGCTTTGGTCATTCTTGACTCAGAAGGTCGAAGCACGTCACTGAAAGTGATGCAGGTGGGTTCTGAAGGCGATTGGTATGCCCAAAGTGAACACACACGCGGACTCATGAAGTTGGTTCGAAGTGCCGCTCGAGCTTTGGCGGATGATGCACCCGGCGTGCTGGGCAACGAAGATTAGTCTTGAATGTGAACCGCAACCACGGTCACATTGTCTTCCGTTCCATTATCGATGGCTTTCTGCACCAACACTTCCGCGAGATCTTCGGGCTCGCTGTTTCGACAGATTTCTGCCAATGCTTCATCGTCCAACGGATCTGTCAGTCCATCAGAACATAAAATGAAGATATCCCCGGCTTCAATGGGCCGTGTGAGAGTATCGGGTTCAACAGGTCCGTGATAGCCTACGGACTGCGTAAGGATGTTCTTGTGTGGAACGATTCGTGCCAATTCGGGAGTCAGAGTACCCGCGTCGATTTCCTGTTGAACCACAGTGTGATCGCGCGTCAAACGGAGGAGTCGATCATCTCGGAACAGGTAAATCCTACTGTCGCCCACATGTCCAATATGGGCTTCATCGTTTTCGATGAGAAGCACGACGAGTGTGGTACCCATTCCGGTATGAACCGGATTGTCGATGGCTGTTTTTCGGATGCTAATCGAGGCTTGGTTCATGGCATACCGAAGGCGTTCTCGAATCTCTTCCTCTTCGTCCATTCCCGAACGGTCCAGCCGGGTTTCATCCGGATTGATCCCGCCAAGCAGGACATCTTGAACGGATTCGACTGCGATGGCGCTGGCGATCTCACCAGAGGCGTGACCGCCCATTCCATCCGCAACGATGAACAGGCCGGTATCGACGTCGACCAAGAAACAATCTTCGTTGCTTTCTCTTACAGGTCCAGGGTCTGTTCGGGCGACAGCATCCAAAGTCATGGCATATCTCTTCAAGGGCAGGGTACGACTATAGATCGAAATGGTCCCAAGCAACATAATCTGCGTGCCCTATGACACACTCAATGGTCCATAGCATTCCCCAAAAAGGCGATAAGATCGGCGATTATGAGGTGATCCGAGAGGTGGGTCGTGGTGGTATGGCGGCAATCCTTGAAGCGGTGCATCAGGACACCGGAGACCGTCGCGCCCTGAAGATGCTGCTGCCCGGAAATTACGGAGAAGAGGTCGTACAACGGTTTCAGCAAGAATTCGACATCTTGGCGCGTTTGAACCACGACGGCGTGTTGAAGGCTTACGAAGTCGGCGAGATCGAAGAGCATCCATACATTGTGATGGATTTTCTCGATGGTCGCCCCTTGGGTGTGGCAGTGGAATCGTGGATGGAACAGCCCCCTTCGGTTCGTTTCCAAGAAGCATGGGATGTGCTGGTTCAAGTCGCCAAAACACTGGAGTATGTGCATGCCCAGGGTTTGGTTCATCGGGATGTCACACCTGCAAACATCATGTTGCTTGAAGATGGTTCTACACGTTTGATGGACTTTGGTGTGGTGAAGGAACCAGGCGCGGATCTGACGTCGGTGGGTGAAGTGGTTGGAACCGTCGCGTACATCGCGCCGGAACAGATCACAGGGGCTCGGGTTGATTCGCGTACGGATCTGTACGCCCTGGGTGCGGTGCTGTACCTCATGCTGACGGGGAAACGTCCCTTTTTCGCTCGAACATTGGCTGGATATCTGGACAAACACCTGCATCGGGCTGTTCGCCCGCCCCGCGAGTTGGTCCCGACCGTTCCCCGAAAATTGAACGATATATGTTTGCGTTTGTTGGCCAAAGATCCGGAAGAACGGTTTTGCTCAGCATCCCATTTACTGCATGTGATGGATGAACGCGCAGCTTCTGATCTGTTGAGGGTCACGAAGAATTGGATTCCAGGCTTGGTGGGTAGAGCAGGAGAGGTCGCCCAAGTTCGAGAAGCTGTGGCTCGCCTGGTTTCTNGAAAAGGTGGTCTTTTGGTGCTGGAGGCGACCTACGGTATGGGTCGGTCTGCCCTGGCTGCAGAAGCGATGGAACAGGCTTCTCGGTATGGGATTACCACCACGGTAGGGCGCAGTACAGCGACGGATCAGCGCGCATTTGAAGGGTACCGTGATTCGTATCGGGCCTTACTCGATGATGATGTGACCGGCCCCACCGTTCTGGAAATCGCTTTCGGTGAACGTACGATGGAAGACCGTACGCTGGAAAAATGGACTGTGTTCGCCGCTTTCAAGAATCTGCTTGTCGAAAATGGCCCACATCTGTTGGTACTCGATGACATTGATCGGGCTGATCGCGGAACGGTTGAGATGACCGAATATTTGGTACGAAACCTGATCGGCGAAGCGGACTTTCCATTGCTCATCGTTGCTACACAGGAGCCGAACAGTGGTGGAAACGGCCTGCACGAAGCCTTTGACAATGTGTCCACAGGAATCACGCCCGAGTACATTCGTCTTGGACCTTTAAGTGTAGGTGCTGTCGAAGAATTGCTGCTCACCTTGGTTCATGACGAGCCTCGAGTACGCCACTTGGCGACACGCCTACAGCGGGAAGGAGAAGGGGTCCCATTCTTTATTGGTGAAATGATCCGAGGACTGATTGAAGAAGGGGTCATTGTTCAAGGTGATGATGGCGCACGCGGTCGCATCTCTTTGGATTCCAAGGCCATCACTGAATCTTCATTGCCGGTGCCCAAGTCGATCCGTGAGGCCATCAAAGAACGACTTGCTCCCTTGAGTGATGATGCTCGCACCATTGTGGGTGTTTTGGCTGTGGCGCGCCAAGAACTCGACACATCACTGTTGTGCATGGCTGCTGCGATGGATCATGACCGGGTCATGGTGTGTATGGAGACCTTGCTGAATGCGGGTTTGGTTCGCGAGCGTCATATGGGAGAAACGGAGAAGTTTGAACTGGCGCAAAACCGTTTGAAGGATGTCGTACTTGAGGAGACATCGGTTGATGAACGCAGGATGTTTCATCGACGTATTGGCCTGACTCTGGAACGAATCCATCGTCGTCGAGTGCCGTTCATTGTAGAAGCGCTCGCCTATCATTTTGAGCAAGGGAATGTACCAACCAAGGCGTACCCCTATCTGGTCCAGGCGGCGGAAAAGCTGATGCAGCGAACCTTTGTCGCAGAGGGGCTGGAATACCTTGATCGCGCATTGAGCTTAGAGGTTGATGCACGAGAATACATGACGCTTGATGAGGCGGATCGACGGTTGGCCAACCTACTCTTGAGCCGCGCTCGAGCGTTGTACCACTTGGGTCGATGGTCGGAATCTACAGCAGAACTACAAAGGGTAAAGACCCTTGCAGACGAACTGGAAGAGGCAAAGCTGCAGTGTGGAGTTGCGATTGAAATCGGATGCCAAGCACGACGTGTACGGAATTTGGACACTGCAGACGAACAACTGAAGAAAGCGATTGAAATCGCGAGAGAGAGTGGTCATCGTCGTTTAGAGATTTTGCCCCTGTATGAAATGGGTGGTGTGGCTTGGGCGCAAGGTGATTTGGAGTCTGCTCGTGATTGGTGGGTGGAAGGCCTGGCCCGTTCCGAGCAGTTCAACGATGAACCCAGATTGGCTTGGGGCTATGGAGCTTTGGGCTTGTTGGCCTTGTGTAAAGGGCAGAGTGCAGAAGCACGCCGTAAACTTGAACAAGCGATCACTGTCAGCGAAAAGCATGGTCTGATGGACAGGCTGACAGTGGCCCGGATCAATTTGATCGAGCTGTACCATTTCACGGGCAATTTCCGTAAAGGAATACAGTTGTCGGATAAGACTGTCGCTCAGGCTCGAGAGGTTCGGTATTTATCTGGAATCGGACTGGGGTTGCGGTATCGAACCATCATGTTGACCGATATTGGTCGGTACGGTGAAGCGATGGACAATGCTTTGGCGAGTTTGAAGATCCATCGGGAGTTGGGCAACAAAGAAGAAGAACTCTCCAGTTTGGTTGTTGCGTGTCGGACTGGACTTGTGAATGGAGATTTGGATGCGGTCGAACGCATGTTGACCGAGGCTACAGATTTGTTGGCTGACTACGACACAGAGGGTTTTGCTCCGGTTGTGTATGCGTGGTGGTCGCGTTTACACGCGATGCGCGGAAAAATTGATTTGGCGTATGAGGACATTGAACGGTCGACTCAGTCACAAGGGCGGTCTTGGCCCGGTCAAAGCGCACGCGCCAAACTGAGCCTGGCTCGCGCCTATCTATTGTTGGGCAACCATGCAGATGCGATGGTCTTGGCTGAAGAGGCTCTGCGCTTGGCGGACTCTTGTGGATACCGGCACTACGCCATGCGCGCGCGGCGATTGATCATGCACTGTACGGAGGATGAAGTGATTATTTCTCGTCATCAACGGGTTGCTGAAGCACTGACACGCTCCCTTGCAGCCAACCTAAGTCGTGAGGACTCGTTGGCTTTTATGACCATTCATGGGGTCAAGCCGCAAGTGAGTTTAGTGTAGTCCCAGACGGGATGCTGACAAAGAAGGTCCACGGCGGTTGGGATGTTCCGCTACACTTCGCCCAATGACGATTGTTTCACCACCACCGACCCCCGGTGATCAGGTTGGTCCCTATGTCCTGCACGAGTTGCTGGGCGTTGGTGGCATGGCCACTGTGTATCGGGCTGTGGATGACACAGGTGGCGTTTGTGCCGTGAAGATTCTGCATCCTGGGAAGGCCCAAACAGATGAAGTGAAACGATTTGAACGAGAATTTCTTGCGCTTCGGGACCTGCGACATCCATCTGTTGTGCAGGTGTACGAGGCTGGAATGGCGGGGGACTACCCCTGGATAGCGATGGAGTATGTGGACGGATCTGATTTGGGTTCACTTGTGGATCGGTGGACTGCGAACCCTCCCGTCGACCAGTTTGCTCAAGCAGAACGGATTCTACGGGGCCTGTGTGAGGGGTTGGCAATGATCCATGATGAAGGGTTGATTCATCGAGATCTAAAGCCCAGCAATGTTCTTGTGACCTCGTCGGGTGAAGCCAAGATTACGGATTTTGGTGTGGTCAAGGCTTCGGGTGCGTTTACGACCCAACTCACTGTGGCTGGAAAGTTGGTTGGAACCGTGGCGTTCATGTCTCCTGAACAGATCACCGGAGATCCGGTCACCCCTGCATCAGATTTGTATAGTTTGGGTGCTGTTCTGTATGTATTGTTGGCCCTTCGTCGTCCGATAGAGGCCGACAATATTGCTGGTTATTTGGCGCGACACATCACAGAGACTCCCAGGCCGCCTTCTGAGTACGACAGCAATGTGCCTCCGCATTTAGAGCGTATTTGTATGCAGATGTTGAAGAAGGAGGCGAATCAACGTCCTGTCTCTGCCCGTCAAGTGTTGGCGAAACTCGATGGAGATGGTGATTCGCCCTCTAAGGTTCTTCATGGAAGAGAACGTGAAGTGGAGTGGTTTCGAGATTGTTTGAGTGAGGTCGAACGTGGTGCGGGTGGCTTGGCCATTGTCGTGGGTGAGCTGGGTTCAGGTCGAACAGCCCTCCTTGAGGCCTTTGTCGAACAAGCCCAGTCACGGGAATTGGCGGTAGCAGCTGCGAGTGGGGCTCGAACCGAGTTGGTTGGGCAGCTCGCCCGGCAGTTGCCTGCCCGAGCCGTCGGTGCAGCAAGCTGGTTGGGTCTTGGTACCGCTGCCACATTGCAGCCCACACTGATTGTTATCGATGACATGGACCAGATGGACTCAGAGATGATTTCTGGTCTTACGAGCATGCTTCGGCAACGAGTGGCCATAGAGGGAATGCCGATTTTTGTAGTGGGTTCCGTGGAGTCCACCACCGGAACAGCCCAGGGTTTATGTACAGGTGCGGATACTGGCTTGACCACAGATCAGTTGGTGCTGGGTGGCCTGGAACGATCCGCAATTATCGCTCTTGTTCGAGACCAGGGAGTGGGTGGAGCTGTGGCTGCAGCCCTTGGGCGCCGACTGACAGGAGAATTGGCTGGAATGCCGGGTGCTGTGTTGGAGCAGATATCTGCATTGGTTCAAACGGGTTGGCTTGTGCCGACCCCCGATGGCGGACTCCGTTCTGGTTGTACGATGGATGCGCTTCGCAATGATCCGCTTCCATTGCCCGATCGCATTCGTCGTAAAGAGGCTGCTCGGATCGAGGGTTTGGGTCCAGATGCACGCCATTTATTCGATGTTTTGGTTGTTCTCGACATGGAGGCAACCTTGGAGCTTGTGGGAGAGATAGCGGCGTTGGACCCCACCATCTTGGGACGCGCTCTTCATGAATTATCTCAAGCTCAGCTGATCAGAGAGCGGAGTGAAGGAATCCACGACATTGTTTCTTTGAGGGGAGATCGCAATCGTGATGTCGCCTACCAGTTGATTTCCAAGAACAAGAGGACGGTTCTACATCAGTCTGTGGCTGCTTCCTTACGGCGGAGAAGTCGACGGCGATCAGGAACTTTTGCTGAAGTCATCGCCAGCCATCTTTTGAGTGGTGGTCAAGTGGGAGAGGCCTACCCCATGCTTTTGGTGGCGGCCGAAACCACCTTGAGGGCGGGGAAGTCCAAACAGGCTGCCAAGCTGTTGGAGAAGGCTGAACGCGCCCGTCAGGTTGCAGAAACAAACATGGAGGAAAAGGTTCAAATCCGTTGTCAACGACGTCTCTATACGTTGTGGGGGAGCCTGTACCATCGAATGAGTCAGCCCCGAAAGGCCTTAGAAGCCTGGAAACAAGCGTTGTCTGTTGCCCGAGAAGAAGGAAGTGCAGAGAGTATTGCTCGCGCTCAGGCTGGTATGGGACTCTCTCGGGTGGCCATCGGTGAAGTGGTGGCAGCGTCGAGTGGTCTTGAACAAGCGCTTGGAAAACTTCCTCAAGGTGACCCCATGTGGGCAGAAGCAGCGGAAGCCCTTGCGGGCGCACGCCTGTCTAGAGGGGATGTGGATGGCGCCCGTCGACTGTGGGGAGAACTGTTGGAGCTCGGCAAAGAGATGGGTAAAGGCTCCGTTCATGCTCGTGCTCTTGCTGGCTTGAGTCTGATTTCTTTGGTGAAAGGTCGGTATGGGGAAGGCCAAGACGGCTTGGAAAATGCCATTTTTCGAATGAGAGATCAGGCGAACCAAAATCTACTTCCTGATGCAATATTGTGGCTTGCTGAATTCCTGTACGCCCAGGGATATTTGGAGAAAGCGAGGGAGTATGCATTGGAAGCAGATGGTGTTGCGCGCAACATTCCGCGGCTTCGATTGTGTACGACAGCATTGGGTATGGCTTCTCAAGCTTTGTTTGATCTTGGAGTGCCACACGATGCGCGCACCCTCGCCCAAGACAGTGCGACAATGGCTCGGGCGCAAGGCGCAATAGAAACGATAGGATCGATTGCCAGCATTTTGCCCGCTGTTCGTGTTTTTGTTGGTTTGGGCGCTTTCGAAGAAGCCCAAAAGTTGCTCCCGAACATGCCACCAGCAAACACAAGAGAAATGGTGGGGGTTTCTGATCCCATGGGCGGTTTGTTGGCGATCAAGAGTCGCGTGGTTTTGAAAAGAAACCCAACGGTGGCGGTTGCTCTTGCCCGCCAAGTGGTGGATCGCCCTGTAGCAATTTTACCCTGGGCAGGAACACGTCATTTACTGGATGCAGCCTATACCTTGGTGAATGCTTCAGATGAAAGAGCAGAAGAGGTGGTCCGCAAGATCATAGAAAGAGTGTCGGATAGCCGTTTTCGTTTGTTGAAAATGGAGGCCGGCTTGTTGGCTGAATCGTTGGGAATCGAGAGAGAAGCAGCAGACGAAGCGCATAAAATATTGAACGCTTTAGATCACGAACTGGGAAGCCCAGAGGGGTTCAAGAGTCGTTGGTTGGACCCAATGTCCAGTTAACGACCACTGGACATTCCCGTGTCTTCGTCATCATCGGATCCACTCTCACCACCGGACGCACCTGTGTCGTCGTCATCGTCGTCGTCATCGACTTCCTCTTCACAGTCGTCGTCGTCGGTGTCTTCATCTCCATCGCAATCGTTGTCCATTTCGTCATCACAGATTTCTTCTGCATCCGGGTGAACGAAGGGGTGTTCATCGTCGCAATCACCGCCAATCAAGATGCCATCGTCGGGATCACAGGAGTATGTCGATGTGGATGAATCCCCAAAACCATCACCATCGATGTCTGTAAACAGCCAGTCGAAAGTAAGACCTTCATCGATTTCATCGTCACAGTCGTTGTCGATTTCATCACAGATTTCTTCTGCGCCTGGGTACCGAGCGCTCTCTGTCTCATCACAATCGTCGCCACCGTAGTCTGGGTGGTCGTGGCCGTCCCCGTCCGCATCGTTGTCCGAACCCCCAGAACAGTCTTGGTCGACGCCGTCGTACCAAATTTCTGTGGCGCCAGGATGGATATCAGAATCTGTGTCGTCACAGTCTGTGCCTCCAGCAGCGATGGCTGCTCGCCCGTCTCCGTCTCCATCGACTGTTGCGGAAGCCACGAGGGTAATGGTTACACTGGGACGATCTGTGTCGTTGGTCGTGATGCCGATGCTGCTTGTCGCTGTGCTGTAATCCTCTGCGGTAAATGTGATGTCGATGGATTGACGTTCACCTGGTGCCAATTCACCCGAAAATAACTCTCCGGCGAAGGAGGCGTGGCCGCTGTCGGGCCATGCCATATCCACGCTTAAGTTCTCAGCCCCTGTACAGTTGTTGGATACAGTCACATCTTGGGTGACGGCTTCACCAAGCACGGTGCCATCCCATGTCATGAAAGTGGTGCTGACCACCAAATTTGGACAAGGGCTGGGGTCGGCATCTGCGTCCGCATCTGCGTCCGCGTCCGCATCCGCATCCGCATCTGCGTCCGCATCTGCATCTGCATCTGCATCTGCATCTGCATCCGCGTCCGCTTCGGATCCGGAGTCGATACTCAAGCCAGAATCTTCACCCAAACCGGGAGTTTTGGCCATAATCGGCTCACATCCTGCCAGGGTGAACCATGGTGCCAACAACACAATGTGCATGTATGCCTCCTCAACTATGATTCATCATACGCCCATATGACCACATTCGGTTAGTCCGGTACGATGACCAAGCAGGACCAGTCCGCGGTTGATCCGCTTCCGACCGATATTGTCATGGGAGGAATTACTTTATCTCCCGGTGATACGATCGGTCCGTATCGGTACGAACGCCCACTCGGTAAGGGTGGAATGTCCCATGTTTTGTTGGGCCGTGATCCCGGTGGACTCGCTGTTGCGCTCAAGATTTTAAAGGTCAATCGTTTTCGTACAGGGTTGGCGCGATTCCGGCGAGAGTTTCGTGCTTTGGCGCGTTTGAAGCACCCCAACGTCATCCGTGTAGAAAGCTACGGAGACATTCATGGTCATCCATACATCGCCATGGAGTGTGTAGAGGGTACCGATCTTTACCAAGAGATTCGGAATTTTCCTCGAACGGATCTTTCAAAGCGCTGGGCGCGTGTTGAAGAAGTGTTGATCGACCTGTCTCGTGCATTGGCCTACATTCATCAGCGCGGTTTGATTCATCGAGACCTGAAGCCAAGCAATGTATTGATCAGCACAGAAGGTCTGTGCAAGCTCACCGACTTTGGCATTGTCAAAGAGTTGGATCCAGAAGCAGATGTGCAGCTGTCGACGACTTTGGTTGGAACTTGGGCCTATGCAAGTCCAGAACAGATCATGGGGCGTGCCATCGACAATCGCTCGGATCTGTATTCGCTTGGCGTGATTCTCTACACCATGCTGACGGGTCGTCGCCCGTTTGTGGCCAAAGACATTGCTGGGTATTTGGAGTTGCATCGAGATCAACGTCCAGTTCCTCCTGAAGACCTGGTTCCTGGTACACCGCCTCAACTCAACAATATCTGCATGCGTTTGCTGCAAAAAGCTCCCCGGAATCGGTTTCAATCGGCGCAGGAGATTTTGTACCAGTTGGAACAAATCGATCTTGATGCCCACGGTCCTGCGCATCAGGGGGATGGGTGGGAGCCTTCGCTGGTGGGTCGTACTTCCTCTGTGGAGGCTTTGCGCGATGCCGTCGGCGTCCTCACTCGGTCGGAAGGCGGAGTGGTGTTGGTAGAGGGAGATGAGGGTTCAGGAAAGACCCGATTGTTGCGTGCTGCTACGCATCATGCCCGTTTGATGGGGATCCCGGTTCACCACTCCACCATGGGTTCAGGAGCCAGTGCTTTTGAATCTTTGATCGATATTGCGAGTCAGTTGGGTGACGCTCTCGGAGATGATGTTTCTTCCGATCTACAAAATACGCTGGTCGCGTTTGTAAAAGAAGGTGGCCAGTTGGCAGGAGACGCTCGCTACCAACTGTATGACGGGATGCGAGATGCACTGTCCAAATTGCTGGAAAACGGGCCACGCATCATCGCCATAGATGATTTTCATCACACGCCTGGCCCTTTGCTGGACTTGCTTGGCTATTTGGTTCGGAGTTTGATCAGTCGTGACAAACAACCGTTGCTGTTGATTATCGCTGCCCGCTCAGATCGTCGGTTTAAAATCCTGGATGGCATACGAGATGGTTCATCCCTGTCTGTACATCCAACCCATGTCACCTTGCATGCCCTAAGTGAGCCAGAGGTTGTCACTTTGGTTGCGGATATGTTGGGAGAGGGGCGAGCCGCAGCGCAGTTGGCCAAAATCCTACATTCCGAAACTGAGGGCAACCCGTTTTTCGTTGTGGAATTCTTGCGTTCATTGATTCAACAAGGAGTGATTGTTGAAAAAGAGCATGGAGGGTACCGGTTGACGGTGAACGCCAAGGACCTCGCAGATGGTGAACTGGCCATCCCACCGGGTGTTCGTCAGGTTGTCAGAAACAGGCTGGCTCCCCTCCCCGTGGCTCACCGTGAAGTGGTCGACACGCTGTCAGTGATGGGTGGAAAGGCCGATCTGGATGTGATTCTGGATGTCCTGGACCTTGAAGAGGAGGAGGCGCTTGACTCAATCGACTCTTTGGTTGGGTCGGGCGTTGTTGTGGAGCATCGATTGAGCGGCCAGGTCTTCATCGATTTTGTTCATCGAAAGGTGAGCGACGTGGCCTATCGGGATTTGGATCCAGATTGGCGGGCCACCCTTCATCGCCGTTTGGCGGTTGCTCTTGAATTCCGACATCGAGACAATCCGGTGATCAGTGAAGCCATCGGTGAGCATTATTTGCGCGCTGGAGAGAGCGGAAAGGCATTTCGATATCTGTCCATGTCAGCACTACGCCTTTGGCAGCGGGCTTTGGCTGGAGAGGCGTGGGAGCTGTCTGAGCGTGCGTTGGTGGTTCAAGAATCTGCATCCGGCGATCTCACAGATGTCGAGTTCAAGCGCGCACGCTTGGCCCTTCTTCGGGTGCGTGCCTATGTGGCATACAACCGCGGCTCGTGGGAGCATACCGAACAAGTATTGGCCTCGCTTCATGGTGTGGCTGCGGCTTTGGGTGAGCGAGAGTTGGCGGCTGAAGCGGTGATGGACCGTGGCATTGCGCTGAAGCGCTTGGGACGGCCAGAAGTGGGTTGGGGCATGATCGAAGAAGTGGTCGAAGCCGCACGTATTCGAGGCGATCGAAAGACGGTCATTGAGGGTTTGCGTCGGCAAGCAATGTTTGCGTGGGAACGCGGAGATTTGGAAACGTGTGAACAGCTGGCCAATCAAGGTTTGTTGTCGGCCACGGGTCCTGATTTGGAAGACAGTCGTGCGGGACTGTTGGTTGTCCTGACAGCGATTCAGGCAGAGCGCGGTCAACTTGCTGCAGCCACCAGTGGCTTGGCGGAAGCCGAAGGCATTTTCAATCGGTTGAGAAACAAGCGCGCCCATTGTGTTGTGTTGTGCAATCTCGCTGAACTTTTGTTGTGGCAGGGTGAGATTGGAGAGGGTCTTCGTAGGGGTAAAGAAGCGCTCACTATGGCTGCGGATGTCGACTTTCATGTTGGTTCAGCTGCCGCTTTGCGGGTCATTTCCATGGCGCAGATGGATGCGGGCGATTTGAATGCAGCGGGAAGCTCTTTGACCCGTGCGCTAGCGTATGGAGAAGAGCAAGCCGGTGTTGACATGGTCGCCACGAGGTTTTTGTGTGGTCGATTGGCTCTGAGAATGGGTGATCCCATTTCCAGCATCAAACACATTGATTCGGGTCTTCTGTCGTGTGGAGAGGGCGATCCAGAAATGTATGCATCATTGCTTTCGGCCATGAAGGGGCGCGCATTTGTGATTGCGGGCCAAGATGAGCTGGGCAAGAAGACCTTGGATGAAGCGAAAGGGATGCTTGAAGGTGTGGCTGTTCCTCGACGAACACAGGTTCTGGTCGTGTTGGCTCTCGGATACCAAGCTCTGGAAGAAAACGAACATGCCCTACGATTGGCTCGAGAGGCTTCAAGTGCTGCGGGTATGCGAGGGTTTCGTTTATGGAGTTTGGTTGCTCGGTCCATTGTGGCCGTGTTGGCAGAAGAAGACGAAGCAAGAATCGCCCGAGATGAGGCACAGATGCTCGCCCAGGCTTTGTGTCTATCGGTGCCAGCCGAGTTGTTGAATACTTTCCGAGAACGCCCCCGAATTCGTGCGCTGTTGGCTACACCTGAAGAAGATGACGGTACCGGAGTTGAGTGGTGATCGACCGCTTTCCTGATTTGCAAGAACAGGCCCATTCGGGCGATACGGATTGTCCCGGATTGATCGGTGCTTGGTCGCCTGATCGGCTGATAGGAAGGGGGGCTGTTGCGGCAGTTTATCTTTGTCGTGGGCCTGAAAATCAGGTTGCGGCGGTGAAGTGGATGAATCATTCTCACGGCCCTCTCGTGAGTCGATTCCTACGTGAAATAGACAGTCTGAAGAAACTGAACCACCCCGGTGTGACCAAGTACATTGACTCGGGTGAACACTTGGGTCGTCCTTTTCTTGTGATGGAGCATGTAGAGGGAACGGATCTTCGAGTGCATACGGCCAAACTTCATAAGCGCCCATCAGCGGAGAGATATGCTCGTTGTCGTTCGATAGGGCGTATTTTGTGTGATGCGCTTGAACACATCCATCGGACCGGAATGGTTCATCGAGATGTAAAGCCGAGCAATGTGCTTATTGGAGATGATGGGCGAGTTGTATTGGGTGACTTTGGAGTGGTGAAGGACCCAGGAGCTTTGGAAAAGACCGCTGTGGGTATCGTCGTAGGGACGCTCAGTTATGCAGCCCCGGAGCAACTCAATGGAGATGCTGTTGGTCCCCGAACGGATTTGTTTGGTTTGGGTGCTACTTTGTATTTCTTGTTGACTCAGACCCGTCCCTTTGAAGGTTTAGATCGCCAATACGGGCAGACGCCACTACCGCCATCACGGGTTGACCCGGGTGTCCCCGCGGATCTTGAAGGCGTCATCATGAGACTGTTGGCGGCCAACCCTCAGAATAGACCCAGAGACGCACGCAGTGTCCGCGCACTTCTGTCTTCAGAGGATGATGGCGGTACGGTACTGGCTGGCACGCGGACGACGGTGACAAAGGTGGCGGAATGTTTAGAGCGTGCCTCTGAGGGTGAAGCGCTATGTGTGCGTCCTGTTGGTCCCAGTGGAACCCGAAAGGCTTGGGTGGGAGATTTGCTGCGCCAAGGAGCTCAGCGCAGAGGCATTCCTGTCGTAGAGGTTTTGGAAGAGGGTGCATGGGATGCTGTTCGGCAGAGACTGGATGCGGGGGAACCATTGTTGGTTGTCTCGCCTCATGACTTGGATGTACCTGCTCATGTCGGAAAGGTGGAAATTGTACTCAAACCCTTGGGGATCGCTGATGTTCGACGGTCGTTGGTTTCGGTGGCCCCGAAAGTGAGCAATCCGGCCGATATCGCAGCAACGCTTCATGAATGGACAGGCGGTTTACCTCGGTTGTTGGCGGCAATTTTGATCGAGAACACGGTTGATGATGTGTTCAAACTACCTGACATTGAAAACTTGAATTCACATGTAGATCGTTTTGTCGGTGGATTGGACTTGGATCAGATGGAAGTCCTAGGAGCCATTGCTTTCTCAGCCAAACCCATGGATATAGGAACCCTTGAAGACATTGCCAACGTACCGGCAGACGAGATTGTGCCGGATTTGATTTCGAGGGGCCTAGTCGTGGATGCGGGTGGGCGTTTTCGATTGATGGGTTCTTTGTTTTTTCCCGCGATTGTCCAGCAGTTGATTGATCCGGATGGATTGCAGGAACGAGTGAATGAAAACCAAATGAACATTCATTCGACTTCGGATGGCGAGAGTGCGTCTGAATGGATGGAAAAAGAAGTTCGTCGTGGAATCGAAAAGGCTGAGGATGCTTTATTGGGTGGCCATCTAGATCAAGGTTTGGTTGCGGTCCGGCGTGCGGTTGAGTTGTCCCAAGTCATGTCGGATCGAGGATTGAAGGCGGATGCGACCATTGCTCTGGCGAATGTTTTGATTCGGGTAGGGTTGCTGGAAGAAGCAGGTCGCCGATTGGCTGACGCTTCGGCTTTGGCGCATGCAGCCGGTCGGGATGATCAACGGCGACTATGTCATGGTTTACGCGCCTGGGTTGCTTTAGATCGCCAGCCGAACTCCAGATCCGCTGCAGCCAGTGCCATCGATAGAATTTTACCGATGCTCAGTGGTGCGGAGTCTCGTGGTTTTACACCGGAAGATGCCCTTCTTTTTGCCACATGGGCGCGCGCTGCGGCAGTGATAGGCGACGCGATTTCATACCAGCGAGCTTCTGAGTCGGCGCTGAATTGGGCCAAACACGTTGAGCAGTCTCTTGCATTGGGAATTCATCTACAGTTGGCCCGAGGGGCGATGTCGCTTGGGGACCGAGATCAAGCGCGATCGTTGGCCCAGGCGGTGTGTGCTCATCGTGACACCTTCCCTCTCTTACATTGGGAGGGTACACGCATTTTGTCTGTGATCGACGGCGGGGTGGAGCCAAGACCGGGCCTGTTGGCCGATGGTTTAGACAGTGCGCTGACTGTGGCTTTGGTCAATCGGCCAGTCTAATTTTGCCGACGTCGCCAACCCAGCAGCGTACCCATTGCCAACAGCCAGCCCATGGACCCGCCTTTCGGTGATGTAGCACATGCTTTTNGAGTGAGATCAGCGGGTTCATAGTTACCGATAATCGTGCTGGTTTCACCGGGTTCTACATCGGTCGGATCAGCATCTGAATCGGCGTCCGCATCGGCGTCCGCATCACTGTCCGCGTCCGCGTCCGCATCCGCATCCGCATCCGCATCCGCGTCTGCGTCCGCATCCGCATCTGAATCTCCTGGATCTACGACGACATCAAAATCCACGTAATCATCGATCCATCCAGTGTATGCATCGACACGCATCGCGCCGCTACCGCCACCTTCGCAGGTATCGCCACCACTACCGCTGGTCGCATACCCAAATGAATTTACGCCGACCAATTCGTAGTTATCTCCCGATATTTGGCGCAATGCTGCACCGCCGGAGTCGCCATTACAAATGTTCTGTGTTCGGTCGTAGCCGTAGATCGTGGACGCACTGTAGTCGTTAATGGGCATATCCGCGTAGCGTTTTCGCCCAGAGTCACTTCGGCTGCTGTCGGTGATGCCGAAGCCGACATATCGGAGTTCATCGCCTTCTCGAAGGCCAACAGTTCCCAGATTATCTTCATTCAAGGGAATCGGTTCTACATCGCCAATGGAGCTGCCGAGTTGGATCAACGCAACGTCATGGTTGATGTAGTCGGTGCTGCCGCTGTAGCCCGGGTGCATAATCCAATCGTTGACCCACATGGTNCGGTCGGTACCTGCAGAGCTGTTGACGTCATAGCCAAAGACGACCTGTAGAGTCCAGTCACTGGGATTGTCATCCGCATCTTCGACACAGTGTGCTGCCGTGAGGACCCATCGGGGAGCAATGAGGGTTCCTGAGCAGATTCCTCCGTATCCAGAACTATTGTACGAAAAGATGGCAACCACAGCTGGAAAGTCTGTAGTCGTACTTCCATTTACAATGGGTGGCGGCGGCGGATCGCTTGCGATCGCTGGATTGCTCAAACCAAATAAACCAGAAATCAGGCACAGAGACCAAAGAGACTTCATTACAATTCCCCCAACGTCATAAAAGTATCGCCTGTTTACGGACAATTTGTATCGAAATCGTGAAAGGTCGATCTTTTGTCCTTCGACCATGCTCTTAGGATGTGGTTACAGAAGATTGAAATGGAGGTAGTGATGCGTGGCCTGATGTTGCTCCTGATCGTGGTTTTAGGCGCGTGTTCGGATCCTCCTGTGCATAAAGGGAAGGTGACGGACCGTTGGGGCAAGGCGCTTGCTGGGGTCACAGTCGCGTACACCGGGTCGCCGAAACAGTTGGTTACCGCGAGTGATGGCACCTTCACAATCCCGATTCAAAAAAAGGAAATAAAGATCCGTGTGGGCAAGCCTGGCTACATCAAGAGTACTGCCAAGCTACAGACGCGTGATGAGGGGTCGCCCGAAAAGATTGAGTTTTCCTTGTACCCGAACCCGGAAACATCCGGATTTTATGCGGTGACGAGTTCCGCCTACTCGCCCGTTGTTTCCATGCCTGTGAAAACCTTGGGAACTGAAATTCGAGCGTTTAATGGTCTTGTCGATAAGGGGGGTGTACGCCTTTCTGGGGCAAAGCCCATTGAATTTGTTTTCTCTTCGGAGGCCAGCCGGACCGAACTATTGAGATTGGGGCTACAGCTACACAAGCTGAAGTTCGTTCAAACGGACACACTCCCCGGTGTTCTTGGAGAAACCGAGGTAAAGCTCAATCTTTGGGTTGCAGACGAAACGGTTCCGTTTGACCTTGAAGCGCTGGAAACCGACGATGATTACAAGCTGCAAACCCGTGAAACCTTAGAACCCGGGGTGTATGCTTTTCACACACAAAATCTTCTCACAGATCTCGATATGGAAGGTTTCGACAAGCTTCCTGCCGAGATGAGAGTCGCCTTCCCATTTGAAGTGCGGTGAATACAGGCCCGAACGGTTACCGGATAGTTGTGAGGTAACCATGCGTCTTGCAGAATTAGAAACTCTCCTACAATTGTCTCCTTCTGAAAGGTTGGAGCCACTCACTGAATTGGCGCATGGCATCTTGGCTGATCCCGATACGGATCCAGGGCTGCGGCAGCAGTGTGTGAATGAGCTGGTCACATTGATCTCTACGGATGTGGGTCAACCGCTCGCGAGAATGGCTGCAGGTGAAGTGTTGGGTGCTTTGGGCGATCCCAGACTGCGAAAACCGGGTGATTCAGACTACTGGTCTAGCGTAGAAATCGATGGCCATACTGTGGAAGTTGGGTGCCATCTGGTCACCACTTCCGAGATCGTTTCGTTTTTTGCTAACGATGGGTACAAGAAAGATGAGTATTGGTCAGACGAAGGGAAACGATGGAGAGATACCCGTCGTACTTTTTGGCCAGACCTTGCAAACGAGCCTGACTCAAAACCACTGGTAATTCCCAACCAACCCGCAATTGGTGTGACATGGTACGAGGCTCAGGCCTATGCCCGCGCGCACAATGCTCGTTTACTCAGTCTCGATGAGCGGCTGCATGTCATGCGTGGTGATGCAAATCGGCCGTACCCATGGGGTCAGCCATTTGGTCAAGGAAAGGCGAACACCAATGAGGCAGCACTGGGTAAACCAGTAGCGATAGGTTTGTTTGTCGCTGACTGTACTCCCGACGGAATTTATGATTTGGCCGGAAATGTGGCGGAGTGGACATCGGATGAAGCGGACGAAGAGATCGTTATCCATCCTGGATCATGGAACTCTCCTTCCATGAGTTCGTGGGCAAAAGCGCGTGCGCTGGTGCCTCCGAAAACTCGCTCGGCAGATCTTGGTTTTCGACTCGCTAGAGATGTCTAATCTTGCGGTGTAAGNCGCAAGAANTCTTCTAAAATTACGGCTGCAGCGGCTTGGTCGATCACCGATTTTCGTTTTCTGCCGTCTACGCCTGCTTGTTTGAGTCGATGTTCGGCTTCAACCGTTGAGTAACGCTCATCTTGGTAGTGGACGGGGAGTCCAGAGGCTTCCCTGATCGCCTCGCCGATTTGTCGTGCGAGTTTTGCAGAACGTCCTTCTGTGCCATCGAGTTCATAGGGCAGTCCCACGACAATCGATTCGACACCCAGTTCACGAACCAAATGGAGCAGTCTCGCTGTGTCCTTCTTCACCCCTTGTCGAGAGAGAGTGCTATGAGGGCTTGCGAGTTTTGCAACAATGTCTGCTCGTGCGACACCAATGGTTTTGGTTCCGACATCGAGGGCCAATATACATCCCATAGTGGGGAGAGATACCGGTTGGATGAAGATCGGTCAAGGAGGATGAGTGAAGGTTGCCATCGTATCAACAGGAGAAGAGCTTCTGACAGGCGAGACCGTTGACACCAATAGTTCTTGGTTGGCAGCAGCTGTGTGGGAACGAGGAGCAGAGGTTCGTCGTATGGTCACATCAGGTGACGATCTTCAAGGTGTCATTTGGGCGATCGAGCAAGCGACGGAACACGCTGACTTGGTGATTTGCACAGGGGGGCTTGGCCCCACAGAAGATGATCGAACAGCGGAAGCGATATCAGCATGGACGGGTGTGGAGCGTGTGGAAGATGCGGAGGCTTTGAGGCAAATCGAACACCGTTATGCATCGATGGGCAGAGTGATGGCGGAGTCGAATAGAAAGCAGGCATTTCTTCCCGCACAGGCCACAATTTTTGAGAACAAATGGGGTACAGCACCCGCTTTTTCTGTAGAACATGCCGGCAGTATTGTCGTCTGTTTACCGGGGGTCCCATATGAGATGCGTGAACTGTTTCATCATCATGTCCTCCCTCTTTTGCAGATTGACGAGCCTCCAACATTGGTGAGGGTGCGAACCTTTGGCTTGGGAGAAAGCCAGATCCAAAACATGTTGGATGGACTGGATATGGGCGGTGCTGTGTTGGGATTTCGGGCGCACTTGCCTGAAGTACAGATCAAGCTTCATTTTCCGTTTTCTGTGAAGTCGGCGGAGCGTACATTGGTTGTTGAACGGGTGTGCCAACGTCTGTCGAAATGGGTGTACTGCGTCGATGGTGGAGACTTGGCTGAGACACTGGTTGGTGTTTTATCGGATGCAGGTGAAACGGTTGCTCTTGCAGAGAGTTGTACGGCGGGCCTGGTATCTGCTTGGATTGCCGATGTTCCTGGAGCAAGTGCGGTGTTGGAGGAAGGCGCGATCGTTTATTCCAATGAATCAAAGACCCGGGCGGTGGGGGTAGACCCAAACCTGGTCACAACCCATGGTGCAGTGTCGGAACCGGTATCGCGGGCGTTGGCGGAAGGGATTCGTTCCCGTTCTGGGGCGACTTGGGGAATTGGAATCACGGGAATAGCCGGACCTGGGGGTGGTTCTGACACCAAACCTGTTGGCACAGTTCACATCGCAGTCGCTGGACCAAACGGTGTGTTCCATCAGCATGCTGTGATCCCTGGAAATCGGGGTCAAGTACGTCGAAGAGCGGCGGGCGGCGCTTTGGCTCTATTGCTTAGATCGCGCCCGGTGGGTCCGCTTGATGGCTAGTATTGGCCAAATGCAGCGCGAAGTTTTGTGAGAATGGGTTCCGCAATGATGTGTACGGTATCGCTGTTTTGGACCTTCATGTAGAACATCGTTTTACCATCAGCATTGCGAAAAGGTTTGCCGATGAACAATGCTTCGTGGCTTCCATCTTTCTTTTGGACTTCGAAAACCATCAGAGGGCGTCTCAATCCGGTTCGGCCTGGTGCAGTGCCTTCTGCTTCTCCAGCCGATTGAGGGTGCGACAAGGTCTCTACAGCATATTGAATGGCGGAAACGTCGGCAGCAATGCCTGGGGGACTGCTGACGGTCCACACTCCGCTGCTTGGGTCTGGAGCCAGTTCCACCTTTGTTTTACGTTGGTAGTAAATGAGGCGTGCCATGTCTTCTTTAGGGACACGAAAGAGCGTCAGGTTCTTGAGCTGAGTCGAGCCTTGAAGAAGAGGTGCGACGGAAGTGTGTGCCACGGCGTAGACTCCGGTGCGACCACTGACACGGAGAAAAGCGGCCCCTTCTACGGTACGACTGCCAATGGCCAGCGCCGTTTCCACACCAGATTTATCGACCACAGTGATGTTTGCTCGTGGGGGAGAAAATCCACCGTCGAAGTCGTCATCGAGGATACTCAAAGCTCTTGTTTTACCCAGTGTTTGGATAATGCTTTGGAGCGCGTTGGGGTTCAAGTCCCACCCTGGGTCGGGTTCCAGTATCCACGGACCGTCACCTGTTTCTGATTCGGTGGGTTGGCGGACCATGTGTATCGGCGTACTGCCTTGGGTTTCGATGGTCACCCCTTGAATATCAGCCTCTACTAAATCCNCCACGACACGATTTCGCCAATCGGCGGGTCTGCGGTCATAGCGNTTACGGCCCCCCAGACGGGCTCGGNACACCGCATCATCGCCACTCATACGCACGAAGCTTGATCCGCCTGGAAAGTCTCCTCCTACGGTAAATGAAGCCGCCGGCTGCGAGCCGTCCGTCCACACTTCAACGACGATTCCACCAGCAGCATCGAGTTTATAGTCCTTGAGATTTCCCGAATCGACCTGTACGTCTGCGACGATCTCTCGTCGAAATACCGCGGTCAGCTGAGAGATCAGTGCGGCATCTCCGGGCTGATCTATTGGCGCTGTGACGCTCCATTTGCCCGTGGTGCTGTTCCGCTCAAGGATGGTTTTTTCGGTGGCACGGCTCAGNTCAAAACGAGAAATATGATCTGGATTAAGGCTTGCGATGACGATGGCTTCGCTATTGGTACCGATGGGGTTGGGACGATCAATCAAGGTGAGNGCGCAAAATAGCAGTGCGATGAAAGCAAGCGCTCGGGTCTTTGGGGTCAACTGGTTCATTCATCAGCCCCGGTTTCATCTGTTTTTTTCTTGGCGGGCGCCTTTNTGGTNGTGGCCTTTTTCTTGGCGGGCGCNTTTTTGGTTGTGGCNNTTTTCTTGGCGGGCGCCTTTTTGGTTGTGGTTCTTTTCTTGGCAGGCGCCTTTTTGGTTGTGGCTCTTTTCTTGGCGGGCGCCCTTTTTTTCGATGTCTTGGATGGCGCTTTGTCATCCCCGGCTTCATCGATGGGTTTTACGAGGGCTTGAAGAACCTTCAGCTGGCTGACTTCCTGCTCAGTTTCGTCGGTCTCTTCATCTTGGGTTGCTACAGGCTCCATTGATGGGGCGATGCTTTCATCTTTTTGTTCTTCTAAGATTCGCCTGGCTGTTCGTCCGAGAAGCATGGAGCGTTCAAGATCTTCCTGTGAAATCTCATCTTCTTGGGCATCATCAATGATTTCGTCTGCCAGAGACCAATTCTTTGGTAGAGGTTCTGGTTCTGGTTCTGGTTCTGGTTCTGGTTCTGGCTCAGGCTCAGGCTCAGGCTCAGGCTCAGGCTCAGGCTCAGGCTCAGGCTCCGGTTCCGGCTCAGGCTCAGGCGCTGGTTTTACTTTGAACTCTGTATCGGGTGAGTCGTCCTGAAAAGGAATTCGTCGTTTGTGTGCTTGATCCAGGATTTGGTCAGCTACGGTTTGGATTTCAGGTACAGATGGGCGGAAAGCGCGTCTTGCCAATCCGAACACACAAATAATGAGTGCGCCTCCCAACAGGTTTAGGAGGCGAATGATGGTGGCCTGATCGTCAGTAAGTACTTCAAAAGGTGCGATGACGGTGTTTTTTGCCCGGATGCGAATCAGAGAGCTGTCCTGCACCATCCAGTCGGCCAAATTCAACATGAGTGGAACATTATTGGCAACGAAATCAGCGGATCCACTGACAATCAAACGGGCTTGATCTCCTTCGCGTCGATGGCTGGAGGGATCATCTTCGGACGTATCAATGCCGGGTCGGTCGGGTTCGGGAATGCCCGTATCAGCAAAATAGGAAACCCAAGTTCCGACACTGCTGACCAGCACTGGCCAGCCTCCTCCTGCTTCCTCGCCCTCAAATTCTTCGTTGAAAGCGCGTGGAGCTACCGTAGGAATGTTCCCCATCCGTGTGGCTGAGTCTGAAACGCTGGCAAGGATGGTGGTGTCGATTTCCTCTGTTTCTACGATGTCCAAAGAGCTTGCATACGGAAAGAGAAGGCGTCGTTCCCGTCCGATAACGGGATGCGTTTGATGCAAATCGGTCGTGCTGGGTATGAGCGCAAAGTTGACAGGCATCTGCAACACGTAGCGCCCTTGTCTGACAGGCATGGTGACCACGCCGTTCCGCTTCCGGTCAATGATGGAGTCACGATTTACGGTGACCCCATAATGGGTCATCAGCTTGTCCAGCCCGTGTCGTACACCACGAGGTTTGCCTGTTTTTATGTCCCCACGGGTGTTGGTGACAAACAGTCCCAGGGCGCCTCCACGCATAAGAAATTGGTCCAACTGGTACTGGCTTCGTTGGGAAAACTGTTTCTGAGGACTGACCACCCATAAAGCGTCAATTTCGTCGGGTATCCGAGCGCTACCACTCAGATCGACAGGGACGAAATCGAAGCGTTCAGTCAGCCCCTCTCGAAGCTTTCCAATCGGACCACGGGCAGATCCCATGTCCGGTTCGCCGTGTCCAATGCTGTAGCCGATGACCTTTCGCGGTTCATCAGACACCAGGACTTTGAGTGATTTTGCAACATCATATTCAAGGGTGTGCAACTGCGTGATTGCGGCCAGAGAGATCTGCTTTTCACCATAGATAAAGGCAACGCCCATCATCACCTTGCGCAATTCACTCAACCCATCTGTACGGTAACGATAGTCAATCTGTTCCAAGCCAAATTGTCTTGCTGCAGCGATGGCTTCTACGTTTCCTGTGGGATCGATGACCTCGATTTTCATCTTGCCATTCGAATAGGCCTGCAATTCCTCCAGCGTATCGACCACAGTTTGTTTGTGATTGTTGTAGGGAGCTTGAAGGCCATCTGTGAAGTACACCTTCGCGACAAGTGGTTTTTCCAGTCGATTGACCAATGCTCTGGTGGTCAGATCAAGCGTATGGATGTTGTCTGTGGTGAGGTCCATCCGAAAAAAGCGTTGATGGGACCAAAGGTTTGCGAACACAACGATCAGTATGACCAGCAACATTTGAAGCCGGGCATTGAACAGCAAAGAGTTGCGAGACATCATTGTCGCAACCGTAGACGCTCAAGCCCGAAGACTGCTGCATGAAGAAACAACGCGACGATGGATCCATAAAAGACCAAGTTGCGGCTATCGATCACGCCTCGAGCGAGGTTGTTGAAATGCGTTTCAAAGCTCAAGAACTGGACGATGGGTAGAATTGCTGCAGGGACTTGATTGAGTGCAAATCCGCTGGCAAAAGGAAGCATGCAGACCATGATGGCCGATAGAAAAGCGATGATTTGATTTCGGGTTCCCACGCTGGCTGCTGTGCCAATGGCGGTGAAAGCAGCCCCAAGCCCCAATAGGCCGATGTAGCCACCAACGATGGGTCCCAAATCTACGTCACTCAACATCGAAAGCGTCAGTGGGTAGCTGAAGGTGAGAATGATGGAGATTGCCACCAAGGTGAATGCTGCCAGAAACTTACCCAAGATGATCGAAGNTTCTGAAACGGGAAGTGTGACCAACAGTTCGATGCTTCCCGTGCGGTGTTCCTCCGCAAACAGGCGCATGGTAATCGCAGGAATGAGCAGCAACATGAATACGGATGCCCAGAAAAAAACGGGTCGCATGGATGCCACGCCTGCACCGAGCAAGTCCTGAAAATAAAGACTGAAGGCCCCAACCAGCAACAAGAAGGTTGGGATAACGATGTAGGCCAAGGGGGAATCGAAGTAGCTCGAAAGTTCCCGTCGGTAGATGGCCTGTACGTGGTTCAACACGGTGTGGATGCCCCTTGCAACGTCAAGTGTGGAGACAAGCGTAGCTTCTCATTCGCACGCACGCACGCGTGGAGGAAGCTCAACCAGTCGCAGCTTCCGGAATGATGGGTTCATCTTCGTGTCTCGCCCAATTCAACGCCTCTTCTAAGTTGGCCACTTTGTCGGACCGAGGCGTGAGGGTGAGTTTTGCTGTTTCAGCAAACCCAGCAAGGGTGCGGAACATATGTGAAGTGTCGATCCAGCAGGCACGCATGCATCCTTCACAGCTTCCGGCTTCCATGGCTCGCGTTCTCTCGAACAGTGCGGAACGGAAGTATTCTTCGAAATTATCGTCCAAGAAATGAACATGGTTTTGCACGGTGCGGTGACAAATCGTGAACTGTCCATTGGGTGCGATTGAGAAATACAACCGGCCTGCATCACAACCTTCCGAAGGAAAACGACCAGTTTTAAGGTACTCGCGACTNGATTCCAGATACGGACTTGAATTGAGGATCGGCCAACCGTCTTTTTTCATGGCGATCAGTTGGTCATATGCACGGTCGACNCGGATTCGGACAGCTTCAGCACCGTCTTCTGTATGAAGTCCCATTTCGGGTCGGTATCGAATGAAGCGAGCCTCCCAATTCCGAACCCCCGCATTAGCGTCGGCCAGAAGTTCGATGGGGAGAAAGCTAATGGCGAACCCGATGTCCTTTGCGAAGCGCACCATGTCAGGCAATTCTTCTAAGTTGAGATTGCTCACAACACAGTTGATGGTTGGCATAGAACCTGGCGTCCCTGCAAGGCGGTTGCCAATATGGCTCATGGTGGAAACAGCGTCATCCCATGAGCCTTCGTGTTCACAAATGTAATCGAACCGTGTTGGGTACAAAGAGTCCAGTGAGATGGAGAAGTTTTTGACACCGTAGTCAATCGCACGATCAATTCGATCTCTGCTGNCTCCGATTCCATTGGTGAGCAGCCGTAAATTAATGCCTTGGTCTACAAAGAGTTTGGCTGCCTCTTCTACGTGGTCAACGGCGAAAGGTTCGCCTCCACCGATGGAGCATTGAACCACGCCCAGTCTTCTCATTCGGGCAGCAATTTGTCCGATTTGATCTAAGGATAGTTCCTCTTTGGCGTTTCCGTAACGCCAGATTCCACACATTTTGCAGGTCAAATTACAGCGGTGGGTAATGCCAAAGTGGGCATACACCGGCACACGTCGAGTCAGCGCAGCGAGCGCGATTCGTTTGTAATTTTTAGCGGAGAGCGAGACTTTCATGGTGGTTGCCAGGGATATTTGATCTCAGGATAGCCCAGAATTGGGGTCTGTCTCCAGTGTTGCTGCTCTTACACTTTCGATCATGTGTTCCACCTCGGCCTGTCGAAGGTTGGGGTGTACCGGTATGTGAAGTAACTCGGCCATGGCTTTGGCGGAGTTTGGACAGGGCCTACGGTGTGCTGAAAACAAAGGATGATCGCTGAGATTGTTCATGTACCCAGTTGTGGTATCTACGCCACGGCTTCTTAATGCAGCCGCCAATGCATCCCGGTTGGGATGGTGAACAACGAAGCTCATGTAGATCGGTTCAGAGCCTTCAGGGTACGCAGGGACATCCAGACCAGGAACGTGCGCAAGTCCCGCATCTAATGCCCGTCCATTGCGCATTCGAGCGCCATTTAGACTTTCGATTCGGTCCAGTTGTTTCAGACCCACAGCGGCTTGGACTCCCAATGCTTTGGCATGGTTCTTATAGCCATCGGGGACCGCTTCATACGTTCGTTCTTCTTCCCCAAATCGTTCATGGATGGGGTCTTTGCCCATTGCATTACCCAATACAATCGCTGGGTGAACGGTCCACCAATACATCAGAGGGTGTGTGGCAACGAACATGGCACAGCCGGTCATGGCCTCTTTGGCGGCTTTCCAGACATTGGCTTTTCCGCTCGAATTGATGGTTTCTCTGATGCGGTTCGCCACTGCGTCGTCATCTGTGGTCACCATGGCCCCAGATAAGGTGGTGATGTTCTTCGTTAATCCGAAGGTGTAATAAGCATGCCCCCCGATGGAACCGACCTTTTTTCCTTTGTACCGAGCGCCTGTTGATTGGGCGCAATCTTCAATCACTTCAATGTCATGCTCGGCTGCAATTTCATTGATTGCATCCATGTCGCACGGTGTTCCGAATAGGTGTGTGGGAATCACTGCGCGTGTACGTTCTGTGATCGCTTCACGAAATGCTTCTGGGTCCAGGACATGGGTATGAAGGCCGATGTCGGCAAATACGGGCTTGGCACCCGCCAGTTCTATCATTGCAGGAATGGCGAAATAGGTCAGTCCAGGCACGATCACTTCGTCACCCTCACCAATTTCCAGACCGTTGAGCAGCAGGAATAAACCATAGCGAGCGGATGGNACCATCACTCCATGTTTGGCTCCAATGTAGGATGAAAATCGTGATTCGAACTCCTCTACAAGATCGTCACGTCCGCCCATGCCCAGTAGATGTGTCGCACAGATCAACGCCTCTGAAGGCGAAAAACTTGGTGAAAAACGAGGAATCTTTCCAAATGCCATGACATACTCCCGCTGTAATATATCCTCAGATGGGCTATGTGGCGGTACGAATGAGGTCGGTCGTGGCAATTCTTCCCATTCTTGAAGCACCGCACCCGGTTTTGTCGGCAAAAGCTCGACGAGTCGAAATGGATGAGTTCGGCTCAGAGCTGTCTACATTGGTCACCGATATGGCGGAAACCATGTATGCCGCCCCCGGTGTGGGTCTCGCAGCTCCACAGGTTGGAGATGGTAGACGGATTCTTGTTGCCAACCTTGAAGGTGACGCAGAATCCGACAAAGAAGATGAACTGATTGTCATGATTAATCCCGTCATTCTTGAACGCAGCACTGAGATGATCAAATGGGATGAATCTTGTTTGAGTGTTCCAGAATACGACCTGGATGTTGATCGTCACCTTCGCATTCATGTGGAGTGGCAGGATGTCTCGGGTGAACACAAAGAAGGGTGGTTTGAAGAGTTTCCTTCCGTCGTGTTGCAGCATGAAATGGATCACTTGGATGGGGTGACGTTGTTGGACCGTTCGAGTCGACTCAAAAGGAGCCGCTACATCTCCAAAAGGCGCAAACGCCTCCGTGAAAGAGGATAAAAAGTGCGGGTCATTTTTATGGGTACACCCGATTTCTCGGTTCCTACCCTCAATGCTTTGGTGGATGCGGGTCACGACGTCATCGCCGTGGTTGCACAGCCTGATCGTCCCAGTGGACGTGGAAAGAAAATGCAGAGTCCTGCAACCATTGTACGGGCTCGAGAGTTGGGCATCGAAACCAAACAGCCTCGGGCAGTACGCAGTGGTCCTTTTGTGGAATGGATGACCGCTGTAGATGCGGATGTGGCTGTGGTCGTGGCCTACGGCCGTATTTTGATACCCGCTTTGCTTCAGGCTCCCAGACTGGGATGCGTGAATGTTCATGCAAGCTTGCTCCCCAAATATCGGGGTGCAGCACCCATCAATTGGGCAGTGGTGAACGGCGAAAAAGAGTCGGGAGTATGCACGATGCAGATGGCAGAAGGTCTCGATACTGGCGATGTATTGTTGGAGTCTCGGATTCCGATTGGGGAGAATGAAACAGCCGGAGAACTGCACGATAGATTGGCTCCGCTGGGGGCCTCTTTGGCTGTGGAAACATTGCGAATGTTTGAGCAGATTTCACCGCGTCCACAAAATCATGGCGCCCATACGGTGGCACCGTTGATTTCTCGAGATGATGCGTGCATCGAGTGGACGGATTCGGCCCAAGCCATTCACAATCGGGTTCGCGGGTTCAATCCTTGGCCCACCACTTGGACCACACTCGATGGGGAAAGATTGAAAATCCATCGGACTCGCGTGGTCGAAGGCAGAGGTTTGCCAGGTACCGTGATAGAGGCTGGCAATCGGTTGGTGGTCGCCACAGGGGACGACGCTCTGGTGCTGGAGGAAGTTCAGCTTCCAGGCAAACGTGCTCAAGTTGGAAAGGACTTGGTGAACGGTGGCCGTGTATCTGAAGGTATGACCCTAGGTCAGGAGAAATGAAATGACGATAGTTGCCCCCTCCATCCTATCTGCGGACTTTGCGCGGCTCGGAGAGGAAATAGCCAGCGTGTCGGATGCAGAATGGATTCACGTTGATGTAATGGACGGCAGATTCGTTCCCAACATCACCATTGGTCCAATGATTGTGAAGGCGCTGCGCCCCATCACAGACAAAGTGCTCGATTGTCATCTCATGATCGTTGAACCGGACAAATACATTCAGGACTTTCGAGATGCGGGCGCCGATATCATTACGGTACACGCAGAAGCATGTACGCACTTGGATCGAACCATTCAGGCGATCAAACAGTCGGGAGCGAAAGCAGGGGTCTCCCTCAATCCCCATACTTCAGAATCGGTCCTCGACTATGTGCTGGAAGAGTTGGATCTCGTATTGGTGATGAGCGTGAATCCGGGTTTCGGTGGGCAATCACTGATCGAAAGGGTGTTTCCCAAAATAGAGCGCATACGCTCGCGCATAGATGCTTTGGGGCTGGATACCCTCATCGAGGTCGATGGGGGTGTGAAGACAAGCAATGCACACCGTTTCACGGAGGCCGGCGCTCATGTTTTGGTGAGCGGTTCGGGGGTATTCAAATCAGAAAATCGCTCCGAAGCGATTCGTTTGTTGCAGCAGTCTTAAGTCGTTCCTTCACCATTTCGGCCCGTGTATGGGCGATAATGGCGGTGACGTGGCGCCTACAGATGGGGCATGTGTCCTCTGTTTACAGATAAATCCATCTGTGATTCTGGTGACTGTCGTATCCGTTTGGGATACGATGATGACCTGGGTAACAGCCACCCCTCGTTGACCGAAATGGTCACCGGGGGGTTTTTATTTATGCAAAGATGAACATGTGCTGTTTACACGATTGCTGATTCCCATTGATTTGTCTGTGGCTTCCCGAGAAGCGCTGCGCTTGGCTGTGCAGATTGGAATGAGGTTGGGGGCACGATTGACGCTATTGCATGTTGATAATTCTCCGATTCCAGGTGGTTCTTCAGAAGCAAAATCTGCGATGCACAGGTGGGCGGCTCTTGAGATTCCTGAATCTTTGCATTTCCAAATTATTGTGGATGAAGGGGTACCGGCAGAACGGATCAATCATCATGCTGCAGATGGTGAACATGACTTGGTGGTCATGGGGACACACGGCAAGCAGGGTTTGGAGCGGGTCATATTGGGCAGTGTTGCAGAACTGGTTGTGCGTACGTGTTCAGTACCCGTTTTGGTTACGCATGATCGGCAAGACAATGAAGAGGATTGAACCCATCCCAGTAGAAAACGGACTCGCGTTATCAAGGATCCAGAATGAGTGATCGAATCCAGGATTTTAAAGCGTTTTGGCCGTACTACATCGGCGAGCATCGGAATCCCGTGTGTCGCGTGATGCATTTCATCGGTACGGGAGGGTTTTTGCTGGTGTTGGCAACCTGCGTGGCCATGGAACCCGTGCGTACAGGTTGCTTTGTTCTGGCCGGAATCGTGGTGGGTTTTTTGGCGCGAAGAATAGAAGCAAAACGTCGGGCTGGAACAGAGATTTTGGCCATCGTTATCCTTTGGCTCATTGGAAGCCCGTGGATTCTTCTTGGAATAATTTGGGCCTATGCTTGGGCATGGATTGGACATTTTAAGATCGAGATGAATCGTCCAGCGACCTTCACCTACCCATTATGGTCGTTGTTCGCCGATTTTAAGATGGTGAGTCTGATGGCTTCGGGCAAGCTTTGGACCGGAGACTCCATCGCGTCTGCATGAAGGGAATGGGTTCAGCGCCCGAAGTGCATAAAATTGCTGTACCATTGGTTTCGAGGAAGCTTCTTGAGACCCTATTTACAAACGATTGGCCTGGTTTTTTCCGCGCTGTTTGCTGTGTCCTGCTCGACGACAGACGGTGGGGATGAGTCTGGCCCGGAGACCCTTTCACGCCTTCAACCGAGCGTGGAGTTGCCTGTACCCACATTGCGGAGGTTGACACAGGTTCAGTATGGCAATGCGGTCACGGACCTCATTGGTGAAGGTGTTGTGTTGCCCACAAGCCTTGAGCCGGATGAATCTACCAATGGACTTCAATCTATCGGTGCGGCTTTGACCACAATCTCTCCGCGCGGAGTGGAGCAATATGAACGAGCAGCCTTTGATTTAGCGGCACAAGCATTCGCCACCGACGAGCGTCGCGCGAGAATCGTTCCTTGTATTCCCAGTGCCGTGGTTGATGTGGAGTGTGCTGAGAGCTTCATCGCAGACTTTGGGCGCAAAGTATGGAGGCGACCGCTGACGCCTACGGAGACCGAAACATTGGTTTCTATTGCAGGTGATGCGGCTGTGGTCTTTGGTGATTTCCACGAGGGCCTTGTTTACGCGGTTGCTGCGTTGCTTCAGTCCCCTCACTTTTTGTTTCGCACCGAGCTTGGTGAAGTGGATGAAGAGACCGGAGAGACGCGTTTCTCAAGTATGGAAATGGCATCCAGATTGTCTTTTTTACTCTGGAACAGCACACCAGATTCGGAGTTGTTGGATGCTGGAGAATCCGGAGTTCTTGTGACCGATGATGGGTTGGAACGCCAGGTGAACCGGATGATGGATGATCCGCGTATCGAAGATGGGGTCCGTGCTTTTTTCACGGATATGTTCACTCTTTATGAGCTGGATGGAATGAGTAAAGACCCGACGGTTTTTACTCACATGAGTCCAGAAGTGGGTTCGAGTGCCAAGGAAGAGACGTTGCTTGGTGTGATCGACCTGCTGGTGGACCAAGATGCTGATTATCGCGAACTGTTCACCACTCAGACTGCATTCTTAGATCGCAAATTGGCGAGCATTTACAATGTCAGGGCCCCTGCCCGCGAAGGCTTTGCTAAAACCGAACTTTCTGCCGCTGGTGGTCGACGAGGTTTTCTCGGACAGGTCAGTTTCTTGGCGTTGAATTCTCACCCCGTCAGCACTTCAGCCACCTTGCGTGGAAAGTTTGTTCGTGAAGTCATCTTGTGTCAGTACATCCCACCGCCACCTTCTGATATAAATACAGCCATTCCAGAGCCATCAGCAGATGCCGCGACATTGCGTGAACGGGTTGCTGTTCATCTCGAAGATGAGTTTTGTGCATCCTGTCACCAGTTGACCGACCCCATTGGCCTTGGGTTTGAAAACTTTGATGGTCTGGGACATTGGCGGACCTATGAAAATGGTGAGGAAATTGATGGGAGCGGGGATCTGGACGATCATGACTTTGCGACGCCTTGGGAGATGGCAAGCTTGGTGGCCACACATCCTGCGATGCCCACATGTTTGACGCAGACACTGATGTCGTATGCATCCGGCCACTCCCTTGGCGCAGGAGAGAAAGATGCGGTGGCTTACCATAGCGAAGCATTCGAACATATGGACTACAGCTTCCTCTTTTTGCTTAAAGATGTGGCCATGAGTTCTGCATTTCGGATGTCAGGGGAGGTTCTATGAAATCACTTTCCCGAAGGACATTGCTGCGGGGCTTTATGCAGGGTGCAGCAGTATCTGTTGCCCTGCCCCCTTTGGAGGCGATGTTCAATTTGTCTGGAACCGCCTATGCCTGTGGAGGCGGTCTTCCGTTGCGTTTTGGGCTGTTTTTTTGGGGAAATGGAAATCTTCCTGAATTGTGGACACCCACAGGAGAAGGCTCTTCGTGGGAGCTATCGGAACAGTTGGAGCCGCTCGCCCCGGTAAAAGATCTGATTTCAGTTGTTTCCGGTATGAGCATCAAGACAGGGAATCTGATTCCTCACCACTCGGGTAAGGCAGGGATTCTTTCAGGGGCTCCACTCAAGGTGTACGAAAACGGACGAGAAGACGGTACTTTTGAAATTCCGAGTATCGATCAGGTCATTGCTGCCGAGATTGGTGGGGACACCATTTACAGGTCATTGGAAACGGGTGTTTTGCCGGGAACGGATGGCTGCTCATACAATGGTCCCAACAATCGAAATCCACCAGAATTGTCACCCTATGCTTTTTACGAGCGATTGTTTGGAGCGAGCTTCCGCGAGCCTGGAGAAGATGGGGTGGTCGATCCGAGGCTTGCGCTGCGGCGAAGTGTGTTGGATTCGGTCATGGATGACATCACTCGTTTGGATGCACGTGTAGGTGCTGCAGATAAAATCCGTCTAGACCAGCACTTCACCGGAATCCGAGAACTGGAACTGCGTCTGGCAAGGCTGCAGGAAGACCCGCCCAGTCTGGAAGCGTGTACGCGTCCGATAGAGCCTGAATTGGATTTTCCAGAGATTGAGGGGCGGCCTCAGATTCAGGCGGTTCACCGGGCCATGACGGATTTGATTGTGATGGCACTCGCCTGTGATCAGACCCGAGTATTTAGTCACTGGTTTTCGGATCCTTTGACCAACAAGTTGTATCCAGAAGCGACCGCAGGTCATCACAGCCTGACTCACGACGAACCTGGCTCTCAGCCAGAAGTGAACATGATCACTAAATTTGTAATGGGGGAACTCAACTACATGATCGAGCGATTGGCATCGATCGAGGAAGGTGACGAGACACTGCTGGACCATATGGCACTGTTGGCGACGTCTGAAGTCAGCAAAGGACAGACTCATTTGTTGGACGAAATGCCGATTATCATTGCAGGGAATGCATGCGGTGCGCTCAATCAAGGGATTCACTACCGCTCGTTTTCAGGGGAAAATACCAGCCACGTACTCTTGTCATTGGTTCGGGCCATGAACATTTCAGCGGCGAGTTTCGGTATGGAAGAAGGGGAGGTCACGGATGGGCTTGCTGCGATTGAAACTTGAGTGGTTGATGCCTTTGGCTTGGCTGTTGGGTTGTGGTGGTGGCTCAAGCCAAGACACAGGAGGTTCTGTGGCCGCATTGGGTGAATGCGATCAACCGGAGGTGACCCAGGTGGCGGTCATCACGGAAATGTGGTTCGCGCGAATAGAAGATGGTGTCACCTGGGGTACAGATCTGGATGGAAATACCACGGGTTGTGGCATCGATGACTATGTCGATCCGGAAGGCAATGGCGGAATCGACAATGCTTCTGGTGGTCTAGTTCCCATTTTGGAATTGACCGAGGGTGCAGCCATCGAAGTGTATTTGCAGAACATGATCAACTCAGGGGAGTTGCTCCTGATGATTGAGATCGAGGATGTGGACGATCCGATGGACGATACATGTGTAGATGTAAACTTGGTTCGCGCTTTGGGTTCTCCGACCGTTGGCACCGACAGAATCATTGAATCGGGACAGACATTTGATCGCGATCCGAACCTTCCCAGCAGTCGTACAGAAGGCATGAGCATTTCCTCTGGAACCCTCTTGGCTTCACCTCTTTATGTGTCATTGCCGCTCCAATATTTCGATGATCACCTGACCATCAATATTCAAGGTTCGACGCTGCGGGTGGATCAAGGTGTTGATGGCCATGTCGCCGGATATTTGGCGGGTGGCGTCCTCACAGAGGAAATCACGAGTTTCGTGGATGGTCGAGGAGACATCGATATCGGTGACTTGATGATCAGCTTGCTGGAGACAAATGCGGACCTATGGCCGGATGAAAACGGTGACTGTAAAGGGATTTCGTTTGTACTTGAGTATCGAGCCAAACCCGCATTCTTTTACTTGGACTGATGCGATACTTTTTGGGTTGGGTATGGATCGCCATCGGGTGTGATTCACCAAAAACTGTAGACACCGGGGCGGATGTTGGTCAGGAAGTAGATCCTCTTTCCTGGTCTGTGGAGGCACCAGGGCCTTTTCAGACTGGCTATCGGAGTTGGGAAGTGAGCTACAGCCCGGGAGAAGGGTTTCCTGAACGCACCATTCGGCTCAATCTTTGGTATCCCACAGACGTGGAATCGGGTCCGACAAGCTTGTATACAATCGGAATCGATGAAGCGGCTTTTGACAGCGTTGATCCCGCAACACCGGTGTACTCCGAAGGGTTTCCTGTTCATGTGTATTCGCATGGATTCAGGGGCTATGGCGCGGCATCTGCATTCATGGCGCGCCATTTTGCCAGCCATGGATGGGTGACGGTTGCACCTGATCACATCAACAACACGATTGTCGACCACAACGATCCTTTGCCTTCGGCACACTATTTTCATCGTCCTTTGGATGTTCGTGCGGTGTTGGATGCTTTGGATTCGTTGCCAGAAGATGATCCGTTGAGTGACCAAATCAATGTCTCTTCGGCGATGTTGTCGGGCCATAGTTTCGGTGCGTACACCACTTGGGCAACAGTTGGCGCAACCTACGACATCGACAATGTCGCTGAAATGTGTGCCACAGGAGAAGGCATTCATGATGATGGATGTACGGCAGAAGAAGAGGCCATGTTCGCTACGGATTTGTCGGACCCCCGTGTGGTTTCGACCTTCCCAATGGCAGGTTCTTTTCGTCGGACTTGGTTTGGCGATTCGGGAGAGATGTCAGTGGCTGGCCCGGTGATGTTCCTGGGGGGAACCAACGACGATGTGGGTCAGCAGGAACAGTTTGAATCAATGGGTGAAATCGATTTTACATGGGTCGAAATCGAAGGCGGGTGCCACCAAACCTTTGCATTGGGCGCCTGCCCTTCTCTGGAAACCGACCTGGGTTTTCACATCACACAAACCTATGCCTTGTCTTTTGCCAGGGTCACTGTTTTGGGTGATTCTTCTGCCCAAACATCAGGGATTGTTTCCGGTGATGTTTCAATCAGCGATTTGGTTACAACCAAAAGCGTGTTGGGGGGTTAGACGGGTCACCTATGTGTGGCTTTGTTGGACTCATTGGTACGGATACGGTTGCGCCTCAGCTTGTGCTGGGGCTGCAGTCCATACAGCATCGCGGTCAAGATGCTGCGGGCGTAGCTACGTTTGATGGGGTTCGATGGGACCTCACCAAGGATTTGGGCATGGTGGCTCAAGTATTGGCTGCAGACAATATTCGGCACATGCAGGGTTCGGTGGGTATCGGGCATGTTCGTTACCCCACAGCAGGAACAACCTCGACACGGCAGGATGCACAACCCTTTCAGACACGAAGGCCAGGCATACTGTTGGCCCACAATGGCAATCTGACGAATGTGCCTGAAGTGACGCAGTCCCTTCGAATGGANGGCATGCATGTTCTGAGTAGCTGCGATGCAGAGCCGCTGTTGTTGGTGTTTGCTCAAGAGTTGACCAAGATTCGTGCAGCGGGCCATACCTCNGACGATGTGGCTCANGCAGTAGCGGCTGTGTTCCGACGNGTNCGCGGCGCGTATTCTGTGGTTGCTGTCATGGAGGTTGATGGANAAACNACGTTGGTGGCTTTTCGGGATCCCCATGGAATACGGCCCGGCTGCTATGGTCGANGAGCAGATGGCGCTTGGATGGTTTCAAGTGAATCGGTTGCTTTGGANGTGTTGGACTTTAAGAAGGTCGATGACTTGCGGGCTGGAGATCTGATGTTGTTTCGTGCTGGTAAAGAGCCAGTGCAAATAGAGGTCGCTNCCAAAAANCCTCAGCCTTGTGTGTTTGAACGCATCTACTTNGCNCGGCCGGATTCGGTGATGGAAGATGGTCGGGTCAACCGCCAACGGTGGAGAATGGGCAGGCAACTCGCCCGAGAATGGGCCGCCAAAGGCTATGANGCGGATGTTGTTGTGGCGATTCCCGATACTTCTCGCCCTGCTGCGATGGCCATGGCCGATGAATTGGGNGTTCCGAACCGAGAAGGCTTTATTAAGAATCGTTATTCTGGCCGAACCTTCATCATGCCAGATGCTGCAAGTCGAAAAGCTGCACTTCGGTTGAAGTTAAATCCCATTCAGGAGATTTTTGAGGGCAAACGAGTTCTGTTGGTCGATGATTCGGTTGTGCGGGGCAGCACCATGGCGCGCATTGTGGACATGTTGAGAGACATGAAGCCCAAAGAGGTGCATCTCGCGATTTTTTCTCCACCCGTTCGCCATCCATGCTTCTACGGCATTGATATGCCCAGNCAAGAAGANTTGGTTGCTGCTCAAATGTCTCCCGATGATTTGGAAACAACCTTGGCNAATCGTATGGGGGCAGACTCTCTGACGTATTTGACCATAGAAGGCCTTCANGAAGTCATGGGTTCCGATATCTGTGCCGCCTGTTTCAACGGCGACTATGCAGTTCCCATTTCGGATGATGAACGGTCATTTATCAATGCAGAACGTCGCGATTAACGGCCAAATTTGAGTGTGATNCCAACCGTTGTGGTGTCATTTGAAGGATCGTGGGTCACGATCAGAGGTACACCCTTGATTTGAATGCCCAATTGAGGGGCAATGGAGTCATCTACNCCCGCGCCACCTTTGTATTGGGCGCCACCAATCACGGCGATATCGTCGTTCAAATAATAGGCGCCTTGGGCTGTGGTTTCATACCCNACCCCGACNNTGGCGGCGTAGTTCACACGCTGTTGTAGTCGGGTGTATACCGGCCCCAATTTCTTTTCGAGCATCATGTCTACGGTATGGGTGACATCAGGGCNATTNGTGTACTNGTANTTGCCCATGTAGGTGGTGAATTCATCCGGGTCTCGGAANCCAAAGTAGGCGCCNGCTTCNAAATAGTCTTTGTTGCCCCAGTTGGTTTTGGCGTTCCCTCCGGCGCTGTACCCGCTTCCCCATGTTCGATCGATGGAACCCGAAGCNCTGTTGTTNCCTTCNGTATCCAAAGACAGGTTGAGTTTTGCATCCAAATCTTTGGTGTCGTAGTTCAANCCAAATGAAGCCTTCTGGTTTTCGGTCAATGCATACGAGTCGGACGCTCCCAATCGTTTTGCAGACTCTTCAAGACTAAAGTTTGAGGTCAAGCTGCTGGTCAGGGCGCTGGACATAGAAAGAGTCTGCTTCCCACTTCCATCTGTACTGCCAGATTCACTGTATTTGAAGGTGTTTCCATCCTCAGTCTGAGAAAAGGCGTTGCCAACCGTGAGGATGCCAGTGTCGGCGTTGTAGCTCACTTCATCCACCCATTGGGTGTTTCCATCTTCACGGGTAAGGTTGGCTTTGATGGTGGTTCCGGATGTCTTGTGTTCCGCGCCACCCGTGAGGGTGTAGTCGTTGTTTTTAAGAAGTCCTGTGAGTCCAAGAACTTGTAGGTCGTCNCCCACCATCAATGCATTTGCAGAAAGAGAGCGTTCATCTCCTCCGAGTTTTGCGTTGACCTCGGTTGTGGTNGTTCCATCGGCCACTCCGACTTTCACAGCACCCACGAGCAGATCGGTTGTTGTAGACAGTTTAAGGCTAATTTCTTGTAGCGAAATATCTCNGAGTTTACCGAGCTTTGCACCGAGTTCAGCAGTCAAACTGTCGCCCAGTTTTAGTTTCTGAGAGAGTTCCGGAATGGGGGCGTTTGCCATATAGGCGCCCGCTGCTGCCAGNAGTGCGGCGGTAACGATGAGATGTGGATTTGCCCCCACCCAGTCGGAAAGGGAAGCCGCGAAATCTTTACCATCTCCCTGCAGCCAATTGCCGGCGGCCTGTCCAAATTGAGCTTCGAATGCTTTGGAGAACTCTTCACTGGACTTTTTATCCAAGTCGCCCATGTCAAGGACAGCATCGAAAGCGGCCATCAACGCACTGTTGGCGTGTGCAGCCATTCGTTCATGGGTCAAATGTGGAGCAATCGCTTCGTATAGTTCTTTACCCAACCACTGGCCCAAAGCCGCTTGGTAGTTTTGCAGCCCGTCTGAGGCGCCTTTTGCTGTGGCTGTTTGTTCCGCCAGCTGTGCATTGGATGTGCCCGCACCACCCGACTGTTGCGTCGGTGCAATTTCTTGATCCGTCCCGGATGAGGACTGTTGCTGGTGGCTGTAGCTAGACATGGGTGAACTCTTCACAGAATAGTAGACACCGCGATCGTTTTCGTCATCTGTTTATTGAGTTGAAAAGTAAGCTGTCACGCCATCGGTACATCGGTCGGTTACCATATGTTCCCTCAGGAGGACGAGATGAAGCTGCATTGCTTTCTGCTAAGTACGTTGACCATTGGATGTATTGTCAAAGATGATGCAGACGAAAACCCGCGTTGTAGCGGTGAAACGATAATTTGCACCATCGCTGGGACGGGTGATGCCGGCTACAATGTTCAGAATCAACAAGCCTTGGACACAGATCTGAACAACCCAAATGCGCTTGCGTTGGATGGTTTTGGAAATCTGTTGATTAATGATGCACGAAACTTTTTGATTCGGAGTTTGAAAGACGATGGTGTTCTGGAATCCATCGTGGGCAAACAGAACAACACCTATGCACAAGAAGGACCAGCCATTGACAGTCCGTTGAAGGATATTGCCGATATGACCATTGGACCGGATGGCATGTTGTACATGGTTGAGTCACAGGGACAACAAATATTGATGGTGGATTTGGTTTCGGGAGAGTTGGTGGTACTTGCGGGTTCTCCAGGAGAGCCTGGATACGACGAGACCGATGTGGCCGTAGAAGATGGACACTTTGATGTACTCACAGGCATCGCTGTGGCTGACGATGGAACCATTTATATCGCGGATGCGGGCAGCAATTTGATTCGTAGCATTTCAACGGATGGCATCCTTTCTACGGTTGCGGGTGCGGATGAGGCAGGCTTTCCACTCATTGATGAGGGCGATCCGAATCGCTTTTCAGAACCTCAAAAAATGGAACTGCACGATGGTGTACTCTATGTGGCAGATACGGGCCGACATCGCATCGTGACCGTCGATTTGGATACGGGAGAACTCACCAACGTGATCGGTGATACCGATGTTCGTGGGTACATGGGTGACGGAGGTGATTGGTCTGAAGCCAAACTCGATTCCCCTTATGGTTTCACCTTTGGTTCAGGGGGTCGCATGGTGATCGCCGATTCAGGAAATGATGCCATTCGTGCAGTCTTGACCGATGGAACAATCGATACGGTTTCTGGCCGGGGCGTTCGGGGGTACGCAGGAGATGAAGGAGAGGCGGAACCCGCGAGTCTCTATCTTCCATTGGATGTAATTTATGCTGAAGATGGTGATTTGATTTTTGCCGATGGCGGCAATGCGGTTGTTCGTCGTATCGATCAACCGAATTGGTAGCTTCGATTAGGGAGAAATCTCAAAGTCTAGGCCTGTCATCCAAGTCCCTACTTCAAACACCAAGGATTCCGACGGATCTACAGGCAGTACCGTGCCGGGAAAGGACCGCCACTCGATTGGCTCCACTGATTCTATCGGCACCAGGTGCGCAGTCGCACGGGCAGCAAGTTCTTCGCTGGGACTGCCCTCTACCATCACCGGGTAGGTGTAAAAGAGTGACTCTACGCCAACCGGGCTTCCTGTGTCTCCATCCGCGCTTTCGAGCAGCGCGAATGTAAACTCAGAGTGTGGGTCCTCCCCGTCTTTAGGCCATCCGGATTCATCGGTTTGATCGACCTTCCATAACTGCATGAGAACTTGCTGTTCCGCTGTCATCACAAGTCCATCTACGAAGATGATTTGACCTTCAAATCCTGTAGCATCGGCATCGGCATCGGCATCGGCATCGGCATCTGCGTCAGCGTCTCCGTCGGCATCGGCATCTGCGTCTCCGTCGGCATCTGCGTCGGTTTCCTCATCGGCCAA